>CAYFRR010000006.1:0-21148 GCA_964345505.1 uncultured Rhodothermales bacterium | reverse complement strand
CGGGCCGGGCGCGTCGCGGCCACATACAACAGCGGCTGACGGTCGCGTTCGGGCGCTACACGGGTGTCGCGCACGTCCAGGAAACAGGTGTGATACGTGGAGCCTTGCGCCTTGTGGATGGTCGAGGCATACGCGTAATCAACCGAGGCAAAGTGCTCGCGGAGCCGGTAATACAGCTCCCAGTCCTGCTCGCCGGCTTTCGCTTCCTTCCGGAACCGGGCCAGGCGCTCTTGATAGCGCTCCGCCTCCGACTCGTGCAGCACCGTGATCTCTCGCGGGGTTGCGTCCGCTGGGCCTTCGATCTCCAGTTGCCAGACCGTCCAGCGCCCCAGGTCGTCGTCATCCTCTTTGGTCTGCGTTGTGGATACCACGCGCACCTCCTCGCTGTTGGTAAGCAGCGGGATGCCCTCAACGAACCAGCTATCGCGCGCTACCAGCCACTCCCCCGGCGAAAAGCGTGGCGCGGTGTCGCCGAAGAGTGCCGTGCGCACCTGCCGGTTGTAGGCGCGGACGGTCCGGTTGCGATAGGCCAGGATGCGGGCGTACGCAGGGTCATCCTGAAAAGTATCTGTTTTGAATGCGCGCACAGCACTTTCGACAAGGGCCCGCCGCCGGTTCGTGACCGCCACCCCTTCTCCTGACGTAAAGGCTGAGGCGAAATCTTGCGCGCCGTTGCGCAGGTTGGTGGCCAGCGAAAGGATCGGGTTTTTGCGCTCTTGCCGGACCACCTCCTCCAGCAGCGGGCCCGGCTGCTGCAAAGCCGGCGAGGGGTCCTCGTTCACGGGCGGCAGTTGCGCAGGGTCGCCGACGAACAGCCACACCAGCCCGCGCGCTTCTTGAATGGCCGCCCACTCGGCCGCGCCCACCATCGACGCCTCATCCACAATCACCGTCGCCTTTTCTGGTAAATCGCGGTCGCGCTCGGGCACCAACTCGTACCCCCCGTTGAGGTCAGGCAACAGCCGCAGCCCCAGCAGCGCATGGAGCGTCTGCGGCCGGAGGTCGCCCCGAATCATCTCCCCGGCCACCTGAGCGGCTTTGTGTGTGGGGGCGCAGAGGCACACATTCTCGTCCTCACCCAGCAGCTCCTCCACCAGTCGGCCAATGAGGAAGGTTTTGCCTGTGCCAGCATAGCCGTTTAGGGAGGTGTACCGCTCACCCTTGAACAGGCGCTTGCGAACCTCCGTGAAGGCCTCCGACTGGTGCGTAGACAGCTTCGCCATGGATGACGCGTCAGATTTAGTTCCAGGAGACGCCTTCCAAGGGGTCCGGCACGTCCCGCTTGCGCAGCGCAGCCTCGTCGAACCAGGCTTCGCGCACAGGCTCCGGGTCGGCCCCCGGCACCTCAGAGGGCTTCTTATATCCTTCCATCTCCTTCACCCAGACGAGCGTGCGGTACCGCGGCTCTTCGCCATCCTTGGAGACGTCGATGTCGGTCTCGCGGCCGTAACATACGCCTTCTGCCTCCCCCATCACGAAGCCGTGGGTGGGATGGCGGAGCAGCACCCGGACGCGCTCCCCGTAATCAAACCGGCTGTCTTCAAAATCTGCAGGTGAGTTTGTAGCCATGGCGCTGAGCACTTGTGAGCATAGATAGCATAGATTGTGTAGAGAAGACCATAGCCCGGGCGCGTCCGTTCCGACCTGCCCATGAACACGCGGTGGGATTCGCCCAGCCACCAGAATCCTTCCTATTCGCGAGCCGTTGGCCGAAGGACTGTGATATGTACGCATACCCCTGTTTTCTCCATGGCTTCCGATGGCCCAGCCTTTGAGCCCGATTACAACAAGCCCGATGCGCCGGGCATCCACATGAACTTCGACAACACCGTGTCGATCTACCAGGTGGTCACCCAAGAGCAATCGTTCGATGAGGCCGCCGCCGAGGCCTTCCACCTCATGCGAAAGGCGCAGGAGCAGTTCCCCGACTGGCCGCGTGTGTACTATCTGGATGTGGCCGGCCACGACGGCGAGCATCTTGGGTTCACGCGCGATTTCTTCGAGTTTCAGCAAGATTTCCTGTTCTCCACTATCGCGCATTTCGTGACGGCATTGGATACGCCGATGACTGGGGGCCTCGTAAATCCCGAACCGCAGCGTAACGACGTACCGGACGAACTCGTGGTGAGTGCAGAAACCAACGACAGCGGGGGCACCGCCAACGCATCCGAGGAGGACCCTGCATGAGTGCCCGGGCGCTTATTTTTGATGTGAACGAGACACTGCTCGACCTCTCGGCGCTCGACCCGTTTTTTAGCGCCTATCGCGGCGATGCGGCCCTGCGGAAGGGATGGTTTCGTCAGTTGAAAGAATGGTGGCTGGTCGGCCTGGGCGCTGGTACGCACCGCGACTTCGCCACGCTGGCTCGGGCGTCGTTGGAGGCGTTGGATCCCGACATTCAGACCACCACCAGCGAGGTCGATGCGCTGATGACCGGGGTGACCTCCCTTCCTGCTTTCCCCGACGTGCCCTACGCGCTCGACCAGCTCCACGCCCGGGGCATTCGCCTCGTAGCCCTTACCAACGGCACCGCTGCTGCTGTGGCGCAGCAGCTACAGCACGCAGGACTTGATGGCTACTTTACCCACATCCTCTCGGCCGACGCCGTTACTCAGCATAAGCCGGGACCCCGCCCGTACCTTCATGCTGCCGAAACTCTTGGCCTGGCGCCTGACGACTGTGTGATGGTTGCGGCTCACGACTGGGACATCCACGGCGCCGACGCTGCAGGACTTCGCACCGTGTTTGTCGCCCGCCCGGGCACTACCTACAGCCCCCTCTACCCGGCTCCGGACCACCGCATCGAAACGCTCGACGGGCTGCTCCCTTTGTTTGCCGACGCGGGGTAGCTGGCACGAGTAACGGGATTATGTCGGCTGGTGGGTAGGAAGCGCTTGCAGGCGGGCCAAATGTTTGATAGGCTACATCGCTGTTATCCGTCGCATAACCATCTATCTCATAGTCTATATCGTTTTATGGCCCAACCAACAAAAATCGTACTCTCTGAAGCTGACGCGCCCACGCACTGGTATAACATCAACGCCGACCTCCCTACGTTCGGCATTGAACTACCCTCCGTGCGTCATCCGATGACAAAGGCAAACATCACCCCGGACGATCTGGGGGCACTGTTCCCTCCAGCGCTTATCGCGCAGGAGATGAGCACGGAGCGGGAGATTGAAATCCCCGAACGCGTGCAGGAGGTGTATCGGCTCTGGCGCCCGACTCCGCTGTACCGGGCGCACGCGTGGGAGAAAGCGTTGGACACACCCGCCAAGATTTACTATAAGTACGAAGGCGTAAGTCCCACGGGGAGCCACAAGCCCAACACGGCTGTTCCGCAGGCCTACTACAATGCCGAGGCGGGGACGAAACGCATCACCACGGAGACCGGGGCCGGACAGTGGGGCAGTGCGCTTAGCTTTGCGTGCCAAATGTTTGACCTGGAATGCGACGTGTACATGGTGCGCGTGAGCTACGAGCAGAAGCCCTACCGCCGCATCCTGATGGAGATGTGGGATGCCACCGTGACGCCCTCGCCCAGTGATACGACCGATGCTGGACGGCGCGTGCTGGAGCGCACCCCAGAAACTACGGGGAGTCTCGGCATCGCGATCAGTGAGGCCGTGGAGCTGGCTGCCGGTGAAGAAACGACCCGCTACGCGCTGGGCAGCGTGCTCAACCATGTGTTGCTGCACCAAACGGTCATCGGGCAGGAGACGCTCAAACAACTGGAGCTGTTCGGGGCCGACTATCCCGATGTGGTGGTGGGCTGCACAGGCGGCGGCAGCAACTTTGGCGGATTTGCCTTCCCCTTCCTGGGCGACAACCCGCACGAGCAGCCGCGCAGCCGCTTTGTGGCCGTCGAACCCAAAGCTACCCCCACACTCACCCGCGGGCGTTACACGTACGATTACGGCGACACGGCCGGTCTCACCCCGCTGGTAAAGATGCACACGCTGGGCCACGACTTCGTCCCGCCGCCGATTCATTCCGGTGGCCTCCGGTACCACGGTATGAGCCCGCAAATCAGCGCGCTCGTCGAGGCAGGTATCATTGAAGCGCGCAGCGCCGGGCAGCTGGCTGTCTTCAAGAGCAACCAGGAGTTTGCCAAGGCGGAGGGCATCCTCCCGGCGCCCGAAGCGGGCCACGCCGTCTGGGGCGCGGAGCAAGAGGCCCTGGCTGCCAAAGAAGCCGGCGAAGCCCGCACCATCGTCTTTAACTTGTGCGGCCACGGCAACTTCGACCTCAGCGCGTACGACGACTACCTGAATGGCCGTCTGGAGGATTACGAGATGGACGACCGCGAAATGGATGCGGCGCTCGAAGCCGTTCCTGCAGTGGACTGAGTAGTGGCATCAACATGCCGAGCACCGCCTGCGCCCGTGCCCTCCTAATGAGGCACGGGCGTTTTTATGGTTGGTACCGTCGGATGGATGGCCAGGGATAAAACACCTACCATTCGTACGTTTGTCCCGATTTCTTATCCTCGCCCCCAGAGCACCGATACAGCATCTTGACGATAGCACATTTAGCGCACGTACCTGACGTTTTTCACCCAAACTCACAGAAGTTAATCCGTCAGATGTACTATCCTCTGCCCCTCTTATGGCGCCCCCCGCTTTCGCCGGAAGCGCTTCGAACTTGCGTTTTACCGGAGGTGTTATGATGTTGTTAACGTTGTTAACCAACCGCCCCTGGCGTTCTGAAAGTACCCCTTGACTATTCCTCACGGTGCATTATGCAGCAATCTTACACCCCTTCAGCTCAGCCTCAGCGAACGCGCTTACTGGCGAGCCTCATGCTCTTGCTGAGCTTTTGCTTTCTCACCGCTAACGACACCCAGGCCCAGGGCTTTGGCATCTTCGAGCAAGGCACGTGTGCTTCCGCTCGGGGAGGGACAGCCGCAGCCAACCCCTGCGAAGACGGCTCCTCCGTTTATTTTAACCCCGCGGGACTGGCCGGCACCAGCGGGTGGACGTTGAGTGGCGGGGTCAGTAACATCATTCAGGCCGGCGACTACACCGCCGACGACACCGGGGAGTCAACCGATGTCGATAGCCCGGTATCTGTAGTACCTCACGTGTACGCTGCGTACGGTGCGACGGACCGGCTGGGCCTCGGCTTTGGCGTATACGTACCGTTTGGCCTCAACACACGGTGGCCTACCGATTTCCGGGGGGCGTTACTGGGCTACGACAACAACTTGCAGTCCATCTACATTCAGCCTTCGGTAGCCTATCAACTGACGGACCGCATTAAAGTCGGGGGTGGGCTGGTTGTGGCGGTGAGCTCGGTCGAACTCAACCAGCGCCTGGATCTGGCGCAACAACTGGCAGAACCCGACCAGGGGATTACGTTTGCCCAGCTGGGCATTCCACGAAACACGCCTTTCGCCGAGGCCACTCTGGATGCCGACCCTACGGTCAGCATCGGAGGTAATTTTGGCATCCAAGCTGCGCTCACTGACCGCATTAGCGTCGGCGCCCGGTTCACAACGCCTATCAAAATGGAGTACGACGGCGAAGCCTCGTTCCGGCAAGTAGCCACCAACCTTGTGCTCCCCGCCGGTAACCCCCTGGGGGCGCCTGCGGGGACGCCGCTGGATGGCGTGCTTCAGCAGGGCTTCAACGAAGGCCCGCTCGTGACGCAGGGCATCGAGACGGAGATCACGATGCCGGCTCAGTTTGTGGCGGGCTTGAGCGTGCAAGCCACCGAGCGACTCAATCTGATGCTCGATTACCAGTGGACCGGCTGGTCTACGCTTGAGGAGGTGCCGCTCGACTTCGAGATCTCGACCGACAACGCGATTGTACTGAACTACGGCGACTCGCACAATATTCGAGCGGGGGCAGAGTTCGCCATCGATGAGACCTGGACGGTGCGAGGGGGTTATGTGTACAACAAGCCAGCCTCGCCCGATGAGACCGTGACGCCGCTGGCGCCGGAGTCAGAGCGGAACCGGCCGACCCTCGGACTGGCCGTGAAGCCCTTTGCGGGCGTGGAGCTCAATCTGGCCTACCAGTTCGTCAATCAGAACGACCGGCGCGGACGCACGCGCGGCGCTGACCCAGGGGAGCAGGTCACCACCGATCTCAACGACGGGCTGTACAGTATTGACGCCCACGTGATCGCCACCACCCTGACCGTCCGCCTGTAACCGGTCCGCCTGCAACTGCCATGAACTCACGCCTATACCATACTATGCTTACGTTTTTACAGAAGACGGCGCACTGGGGCATCTGCCTCTTGGTGATCGCTGCGCTCACCCTCACGGCTTGTGAGAATGACTCGCTTCTCTCCCCTGAGCCCCCGGCCAATGACCTGTTCACGAACTATGTAGCGCTGGGAAACAGCATTACCGCGGGCTTCCAGTCGGACGGGATCAATGGGCAGACGCAGCAGGCGTCGTATGCTGTGCTACTCGCCCAGCAGATGGGCACCTCCTTCACGGTGCCAGAGCTAAACCTTCCAGGATGTCCGCCGCCGCTTACCAACCCCCTTACCGGTGAGCGCGTGGGCGGCCCCGAGGCACCAGAATGCGCCCTTCGGGCGACCCCTCCCCCACGTCGCATCAACAATACCGCGGTGCCAGGAGCTGCGGTATTGGATGCCCTCTCCAACCTGGATGCGGAGTCCAACGCCAACACGCTTACCACGCTGATTCTGGGCGGGCGCACGCAAGTGGAGCGGGCAGCTGAGGTCAACCCCACGTTCGCCAGCGTGTGGCTTGGCAACAACGATGTCCTGGGCGCCGCTCTTTCTGGCGTTGTGACCGCCGATAACGTAACCTCCCCGGAGGTCTTCCAGCAGCGCTACAGCACGGTGCTGGATGAACTGGAGGCAGCCGGCGCCGAAGGAGGTGTACTCGTAGGGGTGGCGGATGTAACCTTGGTCCCGCATCTTTCCCCAGGCGCGGCATACTGGCAGGTTGACCAGGAAACAGACGCTTTCCCTCCGACCTTTCAGGTAGACAACTCATGCGCTCCCGAAGCTTTTGGGGGCGTAGGCGAAGAAACGCTGGTACCGTTTGGGTACGGCTTCGGCGAGCTCTTTGCGCAAGCCGTCCAAGGCGTCCCAGTGACCCTCGATTGCGCAACCGCACCGCGCGTCCTGTCACTGGGCGAAATCGTTGACATCAGCACCGCCGTGCAGAGCTACAACGCAATCATTGCGGCCGAGGCGGATGCGCGCGGTTGGGCCTTCTACAGTCCGAATCCGACGTTTGAGCAACTCCAGAGCGAGGGGGCGATCCCGCCCTTCCCCAACCTGCAGAACCCGTCGGAGCTCTTCGGGCCCATCTTCAGCCTCGACGGCGTGCATCCCAGCACCGCCGCGCATGAGCTGGTAGCCGCGGAGATCGCCGCGGAGATCAATGCGACCTATGGCACCAACCTCGCCCCATAGCGCTACCGGCGCGCCGACCCTCTTCCGGCACCGGACAAGACCACGCCCGCTGGACAATTCGTGTCCGGCGGGCGTTCTGTTTTCGGGCCCGCAATCTCCGGGCGCAGCGGCCCTGTTCACAAGTGGCGATTGTATCGCGGCTTGTGCCTGAGGCTACGCTGGGTCCATACCCGGATTTATGTCCGGTTCTGTGCCCGGCTCTGCAATTTCCTGCGTTGCGCCGTCACCTTCGACCACCTCCTCAACGAACTCCTCGACTTCCTCTGCCGCTGCAACCGCAGCTGCCTCATCATCGTCGCGCGTTACAATCACGAGCGCCGCAAAGTGCAAGGCCGGCGTATCGTCGCCAGCCGCAGCCGCTCCCAGCGAGGTCACCTCCTCAACTACCCATCCTTCAGCCAGATGCTCGTTGAGCTCAGCCAATCCCTGCACGGTTTGTTGTGTGGACTTGACGACAAAGGCCTTCTGTTCATTCGGCATGGGAAACGGTAACACGTGGGAGAAATATACGAGCTTGGCGGCAGCATCGCCGCTTGCTTTTGCCATCAACTACTCGTGTTTATGCAGCGCCCCCGCGTTGGTTTGTGTTACGATACATTTGCGGACTTCACGTGGCGGGCCGACGATCCAGCAGACGCCGATGCCGAGTTTGAGCCCCGGGCCACGGTGGAGACACTAACGGCAGCGGTGGAGGTCTGCGGCTTCACGCCCGTCGACATTGGCCCTGCCCAGGCGTTGCATCAGCGCCTCTGCAGTGGCCTCACGCTGGAGGCCGCCGTCAATATTGCCGAGAGTGCTCGCAGCCGGAATCGGGAAGCCTACGTGCCTATTCTACTTGAGATGGCTGGCATTCCCTGCTTAGGGTCAGATGCGCTGACGCTCTCGCTGAGCCTGGACAAAGCCTGGACGAAAGACCTCGTCCAGCATGCCGGCGTGCCGACGCCTCCATACCTTTCCGTTGCAGATCCGGCTGACCTGCAGCCGGACGCCCTGCCCGCTCCGTTTCCCCTCTTCGTCAAACCCCGCTACGAGGGCACGTCCAAGGGCATCACGCCAGAGAGCAAAGTGACCTCGTTCGAGGCCTTGCAGGACGCCGTGGCCCGCGTAACCGAACGCTACCGGCAGCCCGCACTGGTGGAGGCTTTCATTGAGGGCGGGGGCGAGTTTACGGTAGCCGTGACCGGTCATGCGCCTCCCAAAGCCTTGCCAGCGCTGCAGCGAGCCGCCGAGGCGACGACCGGTATCGGCCTCCATGCGCTGGAGCATCGGGGCATGCCGGAGGCGGTATGGACACACAACCTCAAGGGCACGCTGGACCCCGCGCTGGAAGCTACCCTGCAGCACCAGGCGCTCACGGTGTTCGAAACCCTCGAATGTCGGGATTTTGCCCGGGCGGATTTTCGTGTGGACGGCGACGGGCAGGTGTGGTTTTTGGAGATCAATCCCCTTCCCTCCTTCGCGCCGGACGACACATTTGCTGTCATCGCTGAGCTCATGGATACCCCGTACGAGGCCTTTCTGGCCAATGTGCTGCGCCGCGGATTTGAACGGATCGGTCTGGGCTGACCGCGCGTTCATGCGCTCAGTGGTGCACCCAGTTCCCTTAGATCCGCGCCCGATCCAGCATACCCTCTCATCATCGCCTCACGCTGTGTCTCCTGCCCCCACCGATCACCCCGACTGGAAAGACTGGCGCTGGCAGATGCGGCAGCGCATCCACACCCTGGACGCGTTGGAGGAATGGATCCAGCCCACCGCAGCTGAGCGCGAGGGCATCCGCGCCACGGAGGGGATCTTTCGATGGAATATCACGCCGTACTATGCCCGGCTCATGGACCCCGTCGATCCCACCTGCCCGATTCGGCGGCAGGTGGTGCCCACCGCAGCGGAAGTTGCGCCCGACCTGGTTGGCGATGTGGACCCGCTCGGCGAGGTGGCTCATTCCCCAGTCAAAAATCTGATTCATAACTACCACGACCGCGTGGCGTTTTGCGTGACGGCCGAGTGTGCCATTTACTGCCGCTACTGCCTCCGCAAGCGGATGGTAGGCGATGCGTCGTTCTTCATGCGAAAGGGCGAGTTGCAAGACGCCATCGACTACATTGCCGCCCACACCGAAATCCGCGACGTGCTACTCACGGGTGGCGATCCGCTCACGTTTAACGAAGCCAACCTGGAGTGGCTGCTCCGCCGGCTGCGGGCCATCGACCACGTGGAACTGATTCGAATCGGCTCGCGGATGCCCGTGAAGCTCCCGTACCGCATCACGCCCGCGCTCTGCGAGATGCTGCAGCGGTACCATCCGCTCTGGCTCAATACGCACTTCAACCACCCTAAAGAGCTCACCGCAGATGCCGCCGCTGCGATCGATCGGCTGCTACAGGCGGGGGTGCCGGTGGGCAACCAGACGGTGCTGCTGCGCGGCATCAACGACAACCTCGACACGATGAAGGCGCTGAATGAGGGCCTCGTGCGACTCCGCGTACGGCCCTACTACCTTTATCAAGCGCAGGTCATCGGGGGCACCGCGCACTTGCGAACGCCCATCGAGCAGGGTATGGCCCTGACCGAGGCGCAGCGGGGGCGTACGAGTGGCTTTGCAATCCCCACGTACGTGTTGGACACGCCGTTCGGAAAGGTGCCGCTTAACCGCTCGTACGTGGAGGGTCGAGCCGGCGATCACGTGGTGATGCGCACCTACGATGGCACCCGCTGGGCCGAACCGAATCCCCTGCCCGCGGACTTTTCCTGCGAGGTCACGCTGCCCTCGATGCCCATGCCCGAGGACGCCCGGACGATCGCGACCGACTCGTCATTCGTTCCACTACCCATTGCTTCCTGAGCCGCCATACTCCACCGCCACCGAGCTACGCCCCTCCGAGTTGGCTGAAATTTGGCGCGACAGGACCAAACGGATTGACATTCGCCCCGTATTGGCCCTACTTTAGCTGCACACGTGCAGATTGCGTTTGCCATTATAAGAAGACCCGCCTTCGTTGCGACGATCCCTTTTTAGCCGTATCCTACGCGCGTTATCCAGCGTGCTCGCCCTCGTCATAGCCCTTGCTGCTGTAGTGTTAGAGGAACCCATGTTGTACGTACTTGCTGGTTTGCTCGTCTTTGTGGCGATCGTTCTTTTTGGCGTGGTGTACTGGCGCCGCCAACAGGAGGACGACCGGAGCCCATACGCGGTGCCCGTCGATAAGGGGGCCTCCGACGAGGACGACCTTCGTTCGCTGGGCATCATGGACATCCGCCCGCGCGAACGCCGGCAGAAAACAGAACCCGGGGCTACCCCCCGGCCGAAGAAGGCATCGGAACGGACGACCTCCGCAGGCGCAATGGCTACCCCGGTCACGTCGTCCGAGACGGAGAAGTCGACAGCGGCGGCTGACGAGGACGAGTGGACCCCTGTAGCCGAGCCCTCGGCGGCACCGGCAACGACCGCTGCCGACGATACTGCAGCGCGCGAAGCATCGCCTGACATGACCGGCACGGACGAAAAGGTGGAAGAGACCCACGAGGCAAGCACGGGCGAGGGCACTGACGACAGCTCGGCTGACGCGGCGCCAGCCGATGCACCATCCGAACCCGCCACTGAGGAGCACCCCGTACTCATCCCGCTGCTGCGGTCGCTTCGCAATGCGCTCAATGCCCACACGGCCTGCCTGCTGAAGCAAGAGGAGTTGGCCCTCACCTACGAGGTACAGGCGCTGGACAGCGCCGATCCAGAGGCTCTCCGGTCGGGTACATTTAGCACACGCAAGCCGTTGCTATCGGCTACCATGTCGCAGCGGCGGGTATCCGTACGGCATGTAGGAGCTGGCGGCCTACCGCATACCACGCTCGGATTTTACAAGGAACCCGTACACGTGGCGGAGGTCGGCCTGGCACCTATTGAGCGCCCTAACAGCACATCTACATACTTTTTGCTGGTCGATGCGCTGGCTGAAGAAGCCCTGGGCACGCAGCGCGGCCGGACCATCCTGGCGCAGTATGCTCAGCTGCTGGGCACCGTGATGGAAGACGACGAGGCGCCCGCGCCTGCCGCTCACGCCACGCAGAACGGGACTACGGACGCGTCGGAGGAGCAGATGCGGCCGCGCCGGGAAATCATCGCCGAAGAGATCGTGCGCGCCGAGGCCACCGACGCCCCCCTGGGCTTGGCGCTGGTCCATCTGCGCGATGCAGAGGTTGTGGCAGACGACGGGCTGGGCGCCATCCGGCGTGCCGAGCGTGCACTTCGCAAGCGGCTGGAAAAAGCCTCCCCCGATGCCCGCATCGAGCGGTTTGGCGAGTGTATGTTCGGGGTCTTTCACCGGGCGCCCATCAGTGAGTTGGAGCACTGGGCCGCCGACCTGCAGCAGTTTCTGGCCGCGGAAGACGGCCTGCTGTCCGGGGGGGCAAATATCGGCGTGGCGATGCTCGGCGATCGCCACGGCGGCAACGCAGACACGTTCCGAGCTGATGCCACCACCGCGCTGCGCGAAGCCTATGAAACAGGCGCTGCTACCCTCATTGAGTAGCGCATCAGGACGGCACATCAAGGGGGCGTATCACTGTACCATATCAAGGTCGTATATAAAGATCGTACCGGGCCGACGCCACGTGCGGCGGCCTCCACATCTCCCGTCATACCTTCATCACCCGTCCCCTAATCGCTTTTGCTTTTTGTAACCCTTGTGATGGACGGCGTCGGTATTGGCGCCCAGCCGGATGCCAAAGTGTATGGAGATGACGGAAGCGACACCCTGGGCCACGTGCTGGCTGCTGAGCAGCCCGTCCTTCCCACCTTCGCTTCTCTGGGGCTTGGCTGCATTCGGGACCTGCCGGGCGTTTCCTGCCCGGATCGGCCCCAAGCACGATACGGCCGCATGCGCGAGGTATCGGCCGGAAAAGACAGCACCACGGGGCACTGGGAGCTCGCAGGGCTTCGGCTCGACACGCCGTTCCCTACCTATGACGAGGGCTTCCCCGACGAGGTGATTGATGCCTTTCTGGAGGCTACCGGCTGCGGAGGCGTACTTGGCAACAAGCCCGCGTCGGGTACAGCGATCATTGCCGAATTGGGACCTGCGCACGAGGAGACCGGCCACCCGATCATCTACACCTCGGCCGATAGCGTTTTTCAGATTGCCGCACATAAGGATGTTATTCCGCTGGAGCGGCTCTACGAATTGTGTGAGCTGGCACGCACCGAAGCCTGTGTGGGAGACCACGCCGTCGGGCGCGTCATTGCGCGTCCCTTCGTTGGCACAGCCGGCGAGTACACCCGCATCTCGGGAGAGCGCAAAGACTTCAGCCGCGCCCTCCCCCGCCCGCCGCTGCAGCAGGTGTTGCAGGAGGCAGGTGTGCACACCATCTCCATTGGCAAGATCGCCGACCTGTTCGACAAGGTCGGGTTTGATGCCATGCAGAAGACAAAGACGAACCCTGCGGGGATCGACGCCACGCTGGATGCGATCCGCGAGCGTGGGACAATGGAGGAGCCGACGTTTGTATGGACCAACCTTGTAGACTTTGACCAGGAGTACGGGCATCGCAATGATCCGGCCGGCTTCGCCGCGGCCCTCGAAGCACTCGACGCCGCACTGCCGGACATGCTGGCGGCTCTGCCTGACGATGCCGTGCTGGTGATCACCGCGGACCACGGCAACGATCCCACCTTCCCCGGCACCGATCACACGCGCGAGTATGTGCCGTTGCTGATGGTCGGCGGCTCGGACACGCCGCGTGACCTCGGCCTCCGCCCCAGCTTCAACGACCACGCCGCCACGGTGGCGGAGTACTTCGGGGTTGCGTTTGAGACGGAAGGCCGCTCGTTTCTGTAGCTGCTCTCGCGCTATCGGCCTGTACCGTAACCGTGCTACGCGGGCGCCATCTATGAATTGCGGAACAGCGCTACTGCACGGTCCGGGTAATCGGTGGTGATGCCATCAACCCCCATCGCCACCAGCGCCTGCATCCGGTCCGGCGCGTTGACGGTCCAGGGCACCACCCGCATCCCTTCCGCATGGGCCCGCTGCACGACGGCCGGCGTCACGAGCCGATGATCGGGCCCCAGGATATCGGGGGTAAACCCCAGCGCAGCAACGCGCCGCTCCAGGCTGCGCCGCGGAAAACGCCCCGCCAGCATGTTAAGGGCCCACGCCGAGGATAGCGCCTGAGCCGCCTGCAATATGCGATAGTCAAACGATAGGATGGACGATCGCTCCACAACCCCTGCCGTCTGCAGTACCCGGTGAACGGCCTTCACAAACACCTCCGGTCCCGGATGATACCGTCCCTCCCACTTCGGTCGTGACTTCACCTCAATGCTGTAGCGCGGCGCCGGGCGGTCGTGCGTGGCGGCGAAGGCCTCGGCCTGCCTCACCACCTCCCGGAGCCGCGGTTTGTAGGACGGCACCGGCACCTGTTCGGGGAATTTCGGGTGGGCCCGCGCGCCGCAGTCAAAGCGCTGCACTTCCGCTGTCGTCATCTCGAAGATACGGTAGCGCCGCTGTTGCCAGCGCGGGATCGGTCGGCCGTCCGGAAACGAGCACGTGGCCGCATGGAACCACAGCTCATGCGACACGATCACCTCCCCGTCACCGGCAATCACCACGTCCATCTCGAGCGCTGTAACCCCCAAGGAGAGCGCCACCATGAAGGCCGAAAGCGTATTCTCCGGCCGCAGCCCCCGCGCCCCGCGGTGGCCGTGTATCTCAACGTCGCGGGATTCACTATCGCGGTTCAGGGCCGACATGGCGCGGGTTCGTCTGGTGTATAAAAAGGAACCAGGAGCGCGTCATAAGAGCAAATAGGTGATATGCCGACGGGCGAATCCCGTTCGACGCAGAGGCAGGCCTGGCGCTTCCATATAAATTCAAGGGAGAGGCCGCAAACACCGACATCTGGGCCACCAATCATTGGTCTTTTTGCCGCTTAAACGGTATACTATAAAGCTACATCATTTTGACCGTGCGCTCCGTGCACACGGTTCTCGCGCTGCTCCCCTGTCATCCACACCCTCGTTTTATGGAAGCGGAAAATCCGCGGATTATTCCGATCAACATTGAGGAGGAAATGAAGTCCTCCTACATCGACTATTCCATGTCGGTGATTGTCAGTCGCGCCTTGCCGGATGTGCGCGATGGTCTCAAACCTGTGCACCGGCGGGTGCTGTTTGGCATGCGCGAGTTGGGGCTCAGTGCTGGGGCCTCTTACAAAAAGAGCGCGCGTATCGTGGGTGAGGTACTGGGGAAGTACCACCCGCATGGCGACTCCGCCGTGTACGACACCATGGTGCGCCTGGCGCAAGATTTTTCGATGCGCTACCCCCTCGTGGACGGGCAGGGCAACTTCGGCTCCATTGATGGCGACTCAGCCGCAGCTATGCGGTACACCGAAGCCCGCATGACGCGCCTGGCCGGCGAGGTGCTGGACGACCTGGAGAAGGACACCGTCGATATGCAGGAGAACTTCGACGGGACCATGGAAGAGCCGACGGTGCTGCCCGCGGCCTATCCCAACCTGCTCGTCAACGGCTCGGACGGTATCGCCGTCGGCATGGCTACCAAGATCCCGCCGCATAACCTCGGCGAGGCCATCGACGCCGTCATTGCGTTTATGCACAACCCCGACATCGATACGAAGGGGCTGCTGGAGCACATGCCCGCCCCAGACTTCCCCACAGGCGGCATCATTTACGGTCATGGGGGCGTGCAGCAGGCCTACCACACCGGGCGCGGCCGCGTGATCATGCGGGCCAAGATGCACGAGGAGGAAGTCCGGCCGGGCCGGAACGCCTTCGTCATCACCGAAATCCCGTATCAGCTCAACAAAACCACCCTCATCGAGCGCATCGCGCAGTGCGGGCGGGATGAGCGGATTGAGGGCATCTCCGACCTGCGGGACGAGACCGACCGCGACGGCATTCGCATCGTCATCGAAATGAAGCGGGATGCGCTACCGCTTGTGGTTAAGAACCAGCTGTACAAGTTTACGCCCTGTCAGCAGACGTATGGTGTGAACATGGTGGCGCTCGTGAACGGCCGGCCGCGGCAGGTCACGCTCAAAGAGGCCATCCGGCATTACGTAAAGCACCGCCTGGAAATCGTTACCCGGCGCGCCACCTACGACCTCCGCAAGGCCGAGGAGCGCGCGCACATCCTGGAGGGGCTGCGGCTCGCGCTCGACAACCTCGACGCGGTCATTACCATCATTCGCCACTCCGATGATACGGACGCTGCCCGCCAGAACCTGATGCGGGGGCGCTACCCTGAGCATCTCACGGAGCAAGACCTGCAGCGCCTTAACACACCGCTGCGCCCGCCCATTGAAGCCGATCAGGAGCGGGGGGCCCCTCAGCGCCTGATGGGCGAGTACGTGCCTGCGCCAGAGGACGGCCTGTGGCTTTCTGAAGAGCAGGCCAGCGCGATTCTGCGCCTGCGCCTGAGCCGCCTCACCGGACTGGAGCGGGAGAAGATTCAGGGCGAGTATGCTGACTTGATCCGCGACATCGAACGGCTGCGGAGCCTGTTGCAGAGCGAAGATCTGCGCATGCAGGTCATTGAAGACGAGCTCCGTGCGGTAAAAGATCAGTATGCCGATGAGCGCCGGACGGAGATCGACTACTCGGGTGGCGACGACATCATCATCGAGGATCTGATTGAAGACGAGCAGGTCGTCGTCACCGTCTCCCACCAGGGCCTTATCAAGCGCACCAGCATCGACGCCTATCGCCAGCAGGGCCGCGGCGGCGTGGGCGTGCGTGGCGGCGGCCTCCGCGAGGATGACTTCCTGGAACACCTGTTCGTGTCGTCCAACCACGACTACCTCCTCTTCTTCACCGACCACGGCCAGTGCTACTGGCTGCGCGTCTACGAAATCCCCGAAGGCAGCCGCACTGCGAAGGGGCGTTCCATCCGGAATCTCATACAGATTGCCCCAGACGACCGGCTGCGCGCGGTACTGGCCGTCAGCAAAGCCAACTTTGAGGATGAGGACTTCCTCAACTCGCACCACGTTATGATGACCACCCGCAACGGGCAGGTCAAGAAGACGTCGCTGGAAGCCTTCAGCCGCCCGCGGGTGGATGGCATCATCGCGATCTCCATCACAGACGACGACCAGCTGCTGGAGGCTCATCTTACAGACGGCCACGCGTACGTGCTCATCGCCTCCTCCGGAGGCCGGGCGGTGCAGTTTAACGAAGAAGACCAGGTGCGCCCAATGGGACGCAACACGCGCGGCGTGCGTGGCATCACGCTGGAAGACGGCGAGCACGTGGTTGGTACCGTCGTCTCGCGCGAGGGGCAGGATGATTTCTGCGTGCTCACGGTCAGCCAAAACGGCTACGGCAAGCGCACGCCCATCAACGAGTACCCCGTGCACTCGCGCGGCGGGAAAGGAGTCATCACCCACAATCAGTCCAAGCGTACCGGCCCGCTGGTTGCCGTGAAAGGCGTGCACGTAGAAGACGACCTCATGATCGTAACCGAGCAAGGGCTCATGATTCGGATGGACGTGGCCCCCATCAGCCAGATGGGTCGCAACACACAGGGCGTGCGCCTCATCAACCTGAAGGATGGCGACACCATCGCCGACGTTACCCGCGTCGTGCGTGAAGAGGAGGAGCCTGCCGACGAGGATTCGACCGCAGGCGACGCCGCGACTGAAAGCGAAGGGTCCAAGCCTTCTGAGGCAGCAGCAGCTGCCTCGCCCTCTAATAACACACCCACCTGATGGGCGTCGCTAAGGCTTCACAATTACTTGCTGTACCCTTTAGGAAATTCTATTAGCTTACACGGTGCTTTGCGCCGGTTACATCAGCACCCTTTGCTGCATCCCACTGTCTTGCGAGTTATCCTGCAGTCCTTATGCCTGTCATCGAAAAGGAAGTACGTATCGAGGCCCCCGTTGAGCGCGTGTATGACTTTTGGCAACAGTTTGAGCGCTTTGACGAACTCCTCAGTGCGGTGAAGTCCATCGAGCCTCGTGGCAACAACAAGAGCCGCTGGATCGTTCGCGCCCCGTTTAACACGACGGTGGAGTTTGTGGCCGAAACCCAAGAGCAGGTCGCAAACGAGTACATCCGTTGGGCCTCAGAGCATGGCGCGGGGCCGGACACGGTGACAAGTGGCGGCGAGATCTTTTTCAGGCCGCTTGACGGCAACGTTGCTACCCACGTACTGCTGCGCTTCGAATACGAAGTCCCCTCTCAGGCAGCGGAACGTGTCATCGCCACGCTGAGCGCCCTTGGCTATCCCGAGCGCGACTTCGATGACAACCTGGAGGAAATTCGTCAGCACGTGGAAGGATAAGGGATGGACGTGTACATCGACTGAGGCGGCGCGTGATCTCGTGCGTTCTGTATGAGATTTCTCGGCTTAAGGTGATTGGTAACGGCCCTGTTGCAGCCTAAAAGAAACGGCAGCAGGGACGATAAGTTATGCGCACAGCTATCGTATGAACTTATCTTGGCGCTCCTGCCGCTTCCCGTGCGGGGCCGACATGCACGCCGTAACTTATGGTCGAAACGTTTGAAGAAGAAATCCAAATCGCTGCTCCGGTCGATCGAGTATTTGCTGTCTGGAAGGACTTCGAGACCTTGCAGCAGCTCGTCCGCACGGTGGAGCACGTAGACCGTGTGGAGCCTGCGATCTCCCGATGGATGCTTCACGCCCCGTTTAACTTACGGATCTCGTACACGGCGCACGTCACTTCGCTGAAAGAGAACGACCACATCGCGTGGATCTCTGAGCATGATGCACAGACGAAGGGAGGACACCAGGGTCCCGTAAGCAACTCGGGCCGGATCGAGTTTGAGCCCGTAGACAACGGTACAGCCACGGTCGTCCGTGTACAGATTACGTATACGCTGCCCGGAGAAAAGGCCCAGCATGTGGTTAGCACGCTGAATGCCTTGGGCTACCCTACGCGCGAAATCAATCGCGCGCTGGAGGACATCCGCGACTACATCCAAGATCAACACCGGCAGGCACAGGCCACAGCAGCCTGACATCAACACACCTTGCTCAGCAGCAACTGACTGGCTGTCACACTTATGTGGCAGCCTTTGCCGTTAAGAGCTACCCCCGTCGCGTGACGTCACACCGTCGCAGCGCCACTCCGTGCGAGGCAAGCTACTGCCTCGGATGCCCTTCTGGAGGTCCCCCGGCGGCTACCTCACCCACGACTTCGCTGACGAGCGCCATGCCCTCGTCTACCTCGTCTTTCGTGATGGTAAGGGGCGAACGGAAGCGAATGCTGCGAGAGCCACAGCCCAGCACCAGGACGCCCTTCTGCATCGCCACGCGGCGCACCTTGTCTCGGAACCCAGGGCACGGCAGGTCGAACGCACACATGAGGCCACGCCCGCGCGGATTCATCACGTACGCGTGCGCATCGGCCAACTCTTCGATGCGCTTCACGAGGTGAGCGCCCACAGTTCCGGCATGCGCCACGAGATTCTCCTCCTCGATTACCTCAAGGGTCTTGTCGAATCGGACCATGTCGACCAGGTTGCCGCCCCAAGTCGAGTTGATGCGGCTGGACGTCTCAAATACGTGGCCGTCCACCTCGTCCAGCTTCTCGCCAGCAAAGATGCCACACACCTGCGTCTTCTTGCCGAAGGCCATGATATCCGGCGTTACGCCGAGTGCCTGGTGTGCCCACATCGCGCCGGTGATCCCTACGCCTGACTGCACCTCGTCGAAAACGAGGAGTGCTTCGTTTTCATGAACGAGATCCTTTAGGCGTCGCAAGAACGACGGGCGGAAGTGGTTATCGCCCCCTTCTCCCTGAATGGGCTCCATAATAAAGCAGGCGATATCATCGCCATGCTCATGAAAGGCACGGCGCGCCTGCTGCAGCGCCCGCTCTTCCCGACGCACGAGATCGTCGCGTTTCTCATCCGTGAGCGGGAAGTGGATCTTAGGATTTTCGATCCGAGGCCAGTCAAACTTGGGGAAGTACTGCGTCTTCCGCGGGTCGGCGGTGTTTGTGAGCGACATCGTGTAGCCGCTCCGGCCGTGGAACGCCTGATCCAGGTGGAGCACCTTGTGCCCTACCTCCCGGCGGTATCCGTTGGCGAAGTTTTTCCGCACCTTCCAGTCGAACGCGGCCTTGAGCGCATTTTCGATAGCCAGCGCCCCACCCGACACGAAGAACATGTATGGGAAGTAGTCAGGCTTGGCCACCCGGGCCATCGTCTGCACGAAGCGCGCCATGTGCGTCGTGTAGATGTCGGAGTTGGTCACCTTGTTTAGCGCCGCCTCTGTGAGGCGCTCGATGAAGTCGGCGTCTTCCAGCATCCGGGGATGGTTCATGCCCAGGGCACTGGAGGCATAAAAGCCGAAAAAGTCCAGCATCGACCGGCCCGATTCTTCATCAACCAGATGAGCCCCGTGGCTGGCTGACATGTCGAGCACCATATCCATCCCATCGGCCAGCATGTGCTCACGGAGCACCGCATGAACGGTATCGGGCGTAATCGATCGTTGAGCAACCGCTTCCATAAAGTCAGTAAAGATAAGTGCGTCAGGTAGGAGAAGCTGGCGTAGTGCGGGCCAGCCGGCAGGGGATCAATCGCGGGTGCGGCGTGTAGCCGAACTCTCACTATGATAGCGCTTCTAAGATGGGAGCGCGCGCACAGGATATGGCCTTCGGGCCCTCACAAGCAAGCAACCTTTTATGGCCGAGTCAACCGCAGCCGATCGTCGCACACAGACACCCGCCAGACCTGGTGAAACGGAGCTGAAACGGGTGCCTAAAGAGCCGCTCGTACCAACGGGCGATGGAGACCCCGGTTTCTTTGAACTCCCCGTCGTTGACCCGCCCAAGGCCGCCAATAAACGCGGTCGCCGGCCCGAGTGGCTCCGGGTTAAGCTACCTTACGGCGAGACGTACAAAAACGTCTCGAAGATTGTGGACGACAACGATCTGCACACCGTGTGCCGCAGTGCCCGATGCCCCAACATGGGCGAGTGCTGGAGTGCCGGTACAGCTACGTTTATGATCTTAGGAAACGTATGCACGCGCTCCTGCGGGTTCTGCGCCATCAAAACGGGCCGGCCGGATGCCGGGCTCGATTGGGATGAGCCTGCTCGCGTGGCCGATGCTGTAGAGAAGATGAGCCTCAAGCACGCCGTGCTCACCTCCGTCAACCGCGATGAGCGCGAAGACGGCGGCGCGCCCATCTTTGCCGAGTGCATCCGCCTGATTCACGAACTGGACGCCACCGTGGAGGTCCTCACCCCCGACTTCCGGGGCATCCGCGCGGCCTGTGAGACCGTTTTTGACGCCCGGCCCGATATCTTCAACCACAACATGGAGACGGTGCCGCGCCTCTACCGGCGCGTGCGGCCGCAAGCCGACTATCAGCGCTCACTCGACGTGCTGCACTGGGCAAAGGACGACGGGCTCCGCACCAAGAGCGGCATCATGGTTGGCCTTGGCGAAGAGGAAGACGAGGTCGTAGCGCTGATGGAGGATTTTGTGGAGATCGGCCTCGACGTGATGACCATCGGGCAGTACATGCAACCCACCAAGATGCACCTGCCCGTCGAGGAGTGGGTCCACCCCGATGTGTTCGCACGCTACAAGGAGATCGGCGAAGACCTTGGCATTGAGCATGTGGAGAGCGGCCCCCTTGTCCGCTCCAGCTATCACGCCGAGCGCCACGTGTAGCCTCGGTGCTGCCTCAGCGCGCTTCACGAGCCTGACCCATCCCGCAACCGCCCCGCCGGCCTCGTGCTGC
>CAYFRR010000005.1:32963-42508 GCA_964345505.1 uncultured Rhodothermales bacterium | reverse complement strand
GCCTTTCGCGTACGCCTGGTGCAGACGCCCGTTTTAAGATTGACGTCGAGTGCCGATACCCTCGGTATCCTACACGTCTCACACTCCCCTTCTGCCGCATGTCCTCTCGTCTGGCGATCCTGCTCGTTTTCTGCACGACCCTCTTGCTTAGCGGCTGCAATGTGTTTGAAACCTTCTACGAAGAAGGCACCAGCAGTAGTGCCGAGGTGCTCATGCAAGATGCGCGTGCCGCCTTGGAGCGCGGCGATACCGAAAAAGCCAAGGCGTACCTTGAGCGCGCCCACGAAAACGATCCAGAAAACGCTGAGGTGCGGGTAGAACTCAGTGCGGTGGAGCTTCAATCCAGCGATGTTACCATCCTTCGCATCAAAGAGCTGGCCGACTACGTGCAGGAGGCAAGCGCGGAGGCTGGTCAGGGAGCCGTTCAGGCAGATGCTCGGATGGAGGCTCACGGCACCTATGCGTTTAACAACACCAACCGCACGTGTAACTTTGACCAGGCGCGGTATCCCAATCCACCCGTGTTTGATTACACTGCGCTGGAGGCGTTTGAGCGCATCAAACAGCGCGAGGCGGTGCTGGCGCGGGTCCAGGAGCTACTGCGCGAGGTGGACGGCGCATCGCTGGAGCGGCGCCAGCACGCACGGCTACTCTTGATGGATGCCATCGTACGCATTGCCCGCACGGTGTTGACCCTGCAGGACGCCGCAGATCGAGCCGGGGTGACCCTCTATCGCCTATCGAACGACGCCATCGGAGCCTGCGCCAATGCAGGCGCGGTGCTGGAAGCCTTCGAGGGCGTGCTTAAGTGCGAGCTGGTGGCTGACCTGGTCCGCGCACGCGACGGCCTGCAGCAGCGGCTGGACCTGCTCGACAATCCTCGAGGCTCTGCCTCTGCCGAGATCCTGGACGTGCTCGACGAAGCCATCACGCGTCTCGACGAACAACTCGCCCTCGACTGTGCCTAACCACTCCTCAACCCCCTCCTCCATGCGTCACCTCCCGTACGTTGCCGCCCTCATCCTCGTTGTGCTGTTATGGCCTCACACGGCCGATGCGCAAAACTATTATCAGAACCCCCGGGCCTTTGTCCGCTCGTCTCACGTCATTGGTGCCGGGGATGCGACGGTGGCCTTCCCTACCCGCGAAACGGTCTTCTTCTACAATCCAGCCCACCTGACCGAGGCCGCCAGCCTGCGGCCCCGCGTTACCATCCTCGGCGTGCAGGGCGCGATCAGTACGACCATTTTCGATCAGGTCGACTTCTACAATGACCGCTTAGACCCGGCCATCGAGCGTGGCTTCGAAAACCTCTCCAATGATGAGTTGGAGCAACTGTACGATGAGGCTTTCGAGGTAGGTCGGCGGCGCGCTTTCCTGGGTGGCGATGTGTTGCTGCCGTCGGTCATGTTTCGTACCGGACCGCTGGCGCTGGGCGCAGGCCTCTTTGGTCACTCCTCTGGCACCTACCGATTCTCCGATAGCGGCTTTGGCGTGCCGGAGCTTGATTTTGCCGGACGCGTGGATGCCATGGGCGTCTTCTCTGGGGCGCTGGATGCCGCCGTATTTGGATTCAGCGGTCTTTCGGTAGGCGTCACAGCGAAGTACAACCGCCGGTACCTGACAGTGAAGAGCCGGCCGCTGGACACCATCGCTGAAGACGAGCCGCTATTGGTGTTCGTAGGCGATGCCGTCAGCATCGATTACGGCATGCAGTACACGCTCGACCTCCCCCTTCCTGGCACACTGGCACTGGGGCTGGCGCTGTACGATATCTCCTCCTCAGAATACACGTTCACGCTGGATGACGTACTCACCGGCGAAGAGCCCACCGACCCGGCCACGGACACCCGCGTGCAGCGCGAACTGGCGGAAATCGACGAACGCTACCAGCCCCGGACCTCCTACCGGTTCGGCGCCGCGTACACGGTCCCGAGCCTGCTGGGCGTGTTTGGCGAAACGGGCCTCATGGTGGACTATGTGGGCTATCAAGATCCCGCCATTGACCAGAGCACCCTGGCCGGGCTCCACGTTGGTGCACAGGTCCAACTTTTGAGCCTGCTCTCGGTGCGCACCGGGGTATCGCAAGGCTACCCGTCTGCCGGTGCCGGGCTGGCTCTCGGATTGGTGAAGATCGACTATGCCTTTTTCGGCCAAGAGGAAGGCCGCATCCCAGGCCAAACGCCCGGATGGCAACATCTCCTCAACCTCCGCTTGACGCTGTAGCTGTGCCGATACGTACCGGCAGCTACCTTCGGAGGGCCACTACCGACGGATCTCCATCGTTACGTGCGGAGCGATTTCCTCGTTGTACCGCGCCATCGACTTGCGGATAACAGCGCGCGCCTTATCAGGTCCCTGGTAGTCTTTCACGGCGACCTCTTTATTCTCCAGCGCCTTGTAGTCCTCGAAAAAGCGGCTGAGCTCATTCAGGCGGTGATCGGGGATCTCGCCGATCGAGTAGAAGGTGTTGAACGCCGGATCATCTAAGTGCACGCAGATGATCTTCTCATCGTTCTGCCCGTCATCGATCATGTTCATCATGCCGATGGGGCGCGCGTGCAGCAGGCTCAGCGGCTGCACCGGCTCCTGCATGAGAACCAGCACATCCAACGGGTCCTCGTCATCGCCGTACGTCTGTGGGATAAAGCCGTAGTTGGCAGGATACACCACAGATGAGTACAGCACCCGGTCTACCCGGATAAGCCCACTCGCTTTGTCCAGCTCATACTTTACCTTTCCGCCTGCCGGAATCTCAATAACAGCAGTAAAACGCTCTGGGGCTTCATCTCCGATCGGTACCTGGTGCCATGCGTGCGCAGTCATATTATGTGCTCAATTAATTAACATTACAGGCACGGGCGTAAGCAACTACTGCCCCATGCACAATCGATTTACGAACGTAGGACCGGTAGGGCACAGGTGCACCTTTCCGGTTCGAATAATCGGGAAAGATCGATAGGGAGCCGCCCTACAGGGTGTAATATGTCGGCGCCTCGGGCCCGACGGGCAGGCCCAGAAAGAACACCCAGATGTAGAAGAGCAGCATCCAGCCAAACAGGAAGAGCATGCTGTAGGGCAGCATCATGGAGATCACCGTGCCGATGCCCAGGTTTTTGATGTAGCGTTCGGCAAAGGCCAGAATCAGCCCGAAGTAGCTCATCATGGGCGTGATGATGTTGGTCACCGAGTCCCCGATCCGGTACGCCGCCTGGATGACCTCGGGGCTGTAGCCTGTGAGCATCAGCATGGGCACAAAGATGGGCGCGGTGACCGCCCACTGCGCTGAGGCAGAGCCCAGCATCAGGTTGACAAAGCCGGAGACGAGGATAAATCCGACAAACACGAGGGGACCCGTGAGGCCGATGTTCTGCAAAAACTCGGCGCCCGTGACGGCAAGGATCTGCCCGAGATTGGTCCAGCCAAAGAAGGCCACAAACTGCGCAGCGAAAAACACGATGACGATGTAGAGGCCAAGCGTGCTCATCGCCTCAGCCATGCCGTCTACCACATCCCGATCGCTGGTCATCGTGCCGGTCATGTAGCCGTATACAAAGCCCGGGATGATAAATCCGATGAAAATGATGGCCACAATGCCGTTCAGGAACGGCGAGTTGAGCATTTCGCCCGTCTCCGGGTTGCGGAGCACCCCCCACTCTGGCACGATGGTAAGGGCCAGCAGCCCTACCATTGCCAGCACCGCCAGGCCGGTCCACCGCAGCCCGCGGCGTTCGTTGTCCGTGAGCGGATCCAGTTCCGCATCGTCGCTCAGATCCTCTGAGGCCTGTGAAGGATCGTATGCCCCCAGCCAGGGCTCCACAATGCTCAGCGTCACCCACACGCCAATCCCGGTGATGAGAAAGGTGCTGGCGATCATGAAATAATAGTTGACCGCCGCATGCACCGCGTACGTAGGGTCGATGAGGCGAGCGGCCTCCTGGGTAAGCCCCGCCAGCAAAGGGTCGATGGTGCCGAGCAGCAGGTTGGCGCTGTAGCCACCCGAGACCCCTGCAAACGCCGCAGCAAGTCCGGCCAGTGGATGCCGCCCCATCGACAGAAACACGATGGCTCCCAGCGGCACGAGCACCACGTAGCCCAACTCCGAGGCCGTATTCGACACGATGCCCGTGAAGACCACCGCGATGGTCACAAGGCGCTTGGGCTCCAGCACGAACGCGCCCACCTTGGTGAAGGCATGGCGGATGTAGCCCAGCGGTCCCATTGACGACTCAAACTGGGACTCCCGAGGCTGAACCGACGCAGCCGCCAGCACAATGCCCCGGATGCACGCTTTGATGAGGCCGGAGTGCTGCGCAACCCCCACGCCGAGCAGGGCAACCAACACAGTGCCCAGCGGCGCAAATGAGGTGAAGTTGTCGACGAGGTTCTCGATGATGCGCCGCAACCCTGCCCCGTTGAGGAGGCTGACGACCTCGATGATACCCTCCGCCGACCGCCCGGGCGACCCCTCGGGGCGCGGATCCTCCACGGCCAGCCCAAACCAGTCGGCAATCCCGCTGATAAAGATAACGCTCACCGCAAAGATAGCGAAGAGCGTGACCGGGTGCGGCAGCAGATTGCCCAACCATTCTACGGCCGAGAGAAATTTCTCGAACCAGCCGTCGGGCTTTTCTTCTCCAACCTGCGGGACCTGCTCGTCGACGTCGTTGGTCGGCGATGAAGCGGCAGGGTCCGCAGTGGACGATGCGCGCGAAGACTCATGGGACGACATGTAAAGACTACACCAGGCTGTGACCAGAAGCTGAGGGTATGGCGCGTAACCATACGATGAAAAGCTTCAAGGGCACGTGAAGACAAACTCCTTGTTCCTGGCGATGCACTGCGGGTGGTCAGGTGAGGTAGTGCACGCTAAAATAGGCTCGGTCATCCGTCCACACATCCGCCACGGTCCAGCCGGCCTCCCCCGCAAGCGCCGCGAAGCCTTCAAGCGTGTACTTGTACGAGTTCTCCGTGTGGATGCTTTCGCCCGCCGCCAACGCAAACTCCTCCTCGCCAATCTGTATCGTTTGTGCTTCGTCGCTCACCAGATGCATCTCCATCCGCCCTTCCTCGGCGTTGTACCGCGCCTCATGGGTGAAAGCCTCCGGGTTCACCTTTGCGTCCAGCTCACGGGCCATGCGGTGCAAGATATTCTTATTGAAGGCGGCGGTAACACCTCCCTCATCATCATACGCGGCCTGCAGCACGGCGGGGTCCTTCTGAAGATCAATCCCGATGAGGGCTGCTCCGTTCTCCCCAACAACGGCCCGCATGTCGCGCAGAAACGCCTCAGCGGAAGCCGGCTTAAAATTGCCGATAGTCGATCCGGGGTAATACGCCACGCGCCGTTTGGAGGGCACCTCCGGCACGTCAAAGGGGGTGGTATAATCAGCACAGACCGGCAGGACCGGCAGAGACGGGTAGGCTCGCGCCAGGCGCTTCGCGGCGTTCAGCAGATGCTCGCGCGAAATGTCGACCGGCACGTAAGCTGACGGGTTGGCCAGGGCATCCAGCAGCCGGGTGGTCTTGAGGCTGCTGCCGCTGCCATACTCTATCACGAGCACGTCAGCTCCCACCGCAAGCGCCATGTCGCCAGCGTGCACTTGCATAATTTCCAGTTCGGTCCGGGTTGGATAGTAGGCGGGCACCCGGCAGATGTCATCAAACAGCGCTGACCCACGGGCATCGTAGAAATACTTCGCCGGGAGCGTTTTCGGCGCGGCCGAGAGTCCGGCGCGGGCGTCCTCGGCGAAGGAGCCCGTATCCGGGGCGTAATCGTAGAACCGCAGTGGCGATCGGCCCTCGATGGGGATGTGCTGAACCTCGCGGAGTACGTCAGTCGAGCTCACAAACAGACCGTGGTGGGTTAAGGAGAGATGGGGGACTACCGTTACCGAACATCCTTGGCCAGCCGCAGCCCGGTAAACTGCCAAGCCTCATCCGGATGGAAAAAGTTGCGGTAGGTCGGACGGACGTGCGACTGTGACGTGGCGCATGACCCGCCCCGGAGTACGAACTGGTTGCACATGAACTTACCGTTGTACTCCCCGATCGCTCCGGGGAGGGGCTCGTAGCCAGGATACGGCTGATACTGACTGCGCGTCCACTCCCACACGTCGCCGTAGAGCTGCAGCAGCGGGCCGTCGCCGTTCTGGATGCCGGGCGTGCGCACGGGGTGGAAAGTCCCCTCGTCAACGAAGTTGCCCTGCATGGGATACGACCGTGCGGCTACCTCCCACTCTTGCTCAAACGGGAGGCGTGCGCCCTTCCACCGGGCAAACGCGTCGGCCTCAAAGTAGGTGAGATGGCACACCGGCTCCTGCGGGTCAACAGGCCGCATGCCACCGAGCGTGTAGAGCGCCCAGCCCTCCCCCTCGGGCTCCCAGTAGAACGGCTCGCTCCAGTCGCGCTCCTGCACCGTGGCCCAGCCTGCCGAAAGCCAGAGCTCTGGCCGCTCATAGCCCCCATCTTCCATGAAGTCCAGGTACTCGCCGTTTGTAACCAGGCGATTGGCCAACAGAAACTCGTGCTGGTAGTGCCGGTGGCGGGGGAGCTCGTTATCGTAACAGAAACCGTCGCCGTCATGACCGATCTCCACGACACCCTCGTCAAAATGCACCCAGTCCAGTGAGGGCACGGGCATCTCCGGCCCCGTCTGCACGTCGCGGTACGCCGGGCGCAAGGGGTTGACCGAAAATACGTGCTTGATGTCCGTCACCAGCAGCTCTTGGTGCTGTTGCTCGTGATGCAGCCCAATTTCTACCACGCCCGCCAGCTCAGGCTGCGCCTCAGGGTCCAGCCCGTCCAGCAGTTTCGCCATATGCTCATCGACGTATGCCCGGTAGTCCATCACCTCCTGCACCGTGGGACGGGAGATGTACCCCCGGCGGTCGCGGCAATGGCGTTCGCCGGCCTGAATGTAGTAGGAGTTAAACAGGTACGCATAGGTCTCATTCAGCGGGGTATATTCGGGATCGTACGCTTTCAGCACGAACGTCTCGAAGAACCAACTGACGTGGGCCAGATGCCACTTGGTAGGGCTAACGTTATCCATGGTCTGCACGACCATGTCTTCCGGTGCAAGGGGCGCAGCGAGCTCCTGCGTGAAGCCACGTACGGTGCGGTACCGATCCAGTAACGTGGGCGTGTGCGTGCCCGCGGAACGCACATCCTGTGAGGCCTGCAAGGTGGCTATTTCAGACATAGAATTGCGGCGTGTGGCAGTGAGATGGGTATCGGCACTACATGACAATAGCAGTACACACAGAGGGAATCAAGCGTGTACATGTTCGTCGCATTCAAACCTTCGATGGGCCGCGGCGCATTACGTTACAACCTGCATTGGATTGGGGAACTGAAATGTGTAGTTAACGCGCTCTTGGAGGTGGGCGATGCTCACCACTTTGTTTGGGCGCTCTGCCGAGGCGTCGAAGGTAGGGGGAGGTTGCCCGACATCTTTCGCAGCCGCCCGATAGAACGGTTCGCGCCGCGGATGCTCGGGGGCGCAGACATTAAAGGTGTCGTTGCGTACCTCCTGCTGCAGTACGGCCAGCGCCACGCCCACCGCATCAGCCTGATGGATGAGGTTGAGCCGGGCCTGCCCCCCGGCCACCTGGCTGCGCCCGGCGAGGAAGCGCCCCGGGTGCCGTTCGCCCCCAATGAGCCCGGCGTAGCGCAGGATTGTGCTATCACACGCACCCTCCCGCACGACGCGCTCAGCCTCAAGCAGTACCCGCGCTCGCTCCGCGTGTGGGGTGGCGTCGCTCTCCACCACTTCGCGTCCTTCAGATGGATACACCGAGGTAGCACTCACACATACGATCCACGATACGCCATGCCGCACCGCAGCCTCCGTGGCGGCGCGTACCTGCGCACGGTAGTAGGCCACAGGGTCGTCGGCTGTGCGATCGGGCGGAATGTTAAGAAAGAGGATGTGCGCGTCGAAAAAAGCTGCGGGGTCGTCCGTCTGTAGGTCTGGCGTAAGCGTCAGCACGTGCGGGTCAATGCCATCGGCCTGGAGCATGCTGACTTTTCCCGGTGTCGTCGTCGAGCCGCGTACGCGATATCCGGCCTGTACAAGGCGCCGGCCTAACGGATGCCCGAGCCAGCCACAGCCCAAAATACTGACGGTAGGCGTTCCATCGGTCATAATGCAAGGAGGTCAAGGCGAGAAAAATGGAGGCACCAGACATTTCACGTAATACCATACCGTGATGGCTTACCACATTTACCGCGTAGTGCGTGTCCGGGGTGCCCATGTATTCCTCCCACGCGTCGCTTGTTTTGTAGCGCATGCACTCTGGCCTCATAGTTGCGGATCCTGTGACGAACGACTGCTCCCCTGCGCCGGGCGAACCCACGTGGGCTCCAACGGTCCCATACGTTACCCTTTTATCGCTCCATTCCTTCTTCAACTTGGATACGTCCTTCAACCAATCCTCGGCGTCAACCGCTGACGAGGCAGAGCCTTCGGAGCCCGCACCATCGGAAGGCGGGTCTGCCACACCTGCGTCTGCCGAGCCTGCATCTGCCATAACTGAATCGCACGCGTCGGCGTCCCCGACAGCGCCTGCCGATCCGACGGCGTATGAACACATGCGCAAGCTGCATCCCGCAGCGAAGAGCGTATGGATGATCAAATACGCGCTGTTCACGACGGTGGTGGTGCTCGCCATCGGTGCCTACGAGATCACGCAGCTGTTCTCCACGGCCGACCGCGTGCTTCCTGTGGGGACCTACACCGGGACGGTGCTGGCGCTGGGGGCGCTAATCACCATCGGCATTCCCTTTCTCCGCTACAAGTATTGGCGCTTTACGCTCATGGACGAGGAGCTCTTCCTGGAGCGTGGCGTCCTGAACCGGGTCCGGACGGTCGTGCCACTGCGTCGTATTCAACACCTTGACGTGTCGCAGGACGTGCTGGAGCGCGAGTTTGACCTGGGCAAACTGATTGTACACACGGCGGGCACCCGGAGCGCCGATGTCGTCGTCCCGGGGCTGGCGTACGCTGAAGCGGAGCAGTTTAGGGACGACCTTCGCAACTACATTACCGAAGACGCCCTGTAACCGGCAATCTCCGTGTCTCGACCTCAGTCTACGGCCTCGCGCATGGCTTCGCTCAGTGATTTCTCGGACCCCCGTTCGCTGCATCCGCTCACGCTGGTGATGCAGTTTATACGGAGTCTTCCGGCGTTGCTGTTGTTGCTCGCCCCCACCATCATCCGGGGCTCCGCCGGTGAAACCCGTCTGACGCTCACGTTCGCGTTGATGTACGCGGTGATTACCGTACCGCTCATCATTATCCGCTATTTGCGCTTTCGGTACTGGATGGAGGATGATGAAATTGTAGTCCACAGTGGCGTGCTTACGCGGCGGAAGCGCAACATCCCAATGGACCGGATTCAGAACATTGAAATCCAACAGTCACTGCTGCCGCGCCTGATGGGCATGGCGCAAGTACGGCTGGATACCGCCGGCTCGGCCTCGTCGGAGGGGCAACTGGAGTATGTGTCGCTCAACGAGGCGCACGCCATCCGACGCACCGT
>CAYFRR010000005.1:0-32863 GCA_964345505.1 uncultured Rhodothermales bacterium | reverse complement strand
GCCTACCGCTTCTCGCTCTTGTTTATCGCGCTGCTGCTGTCCGCGACGCAGTACCTACAGCTGGACCCGGAGGAGATTGCGGACCTGCTCTTCCGCGGCCCCTTCCAAGAGGCCGCCACCGTGATCGCAGAATCGCCCTGGCTGTATGGAAGCCTCGTCCTCTTCGTTGCTGCTGTGCTTTCATGGCTTACGGGTATCGGCACCACGTTCGTGCGCTACTACGGATTTAGGTTGTGGCTGGACGGTGACAAGCTGCAGCGGAAGCACGGGCTGCTTACGTTGCAGGAAGGGACCATCCCATTGCAGCGTGTGCAGACCCTCATCCTGCGCTCCAACCCTTTTATGGCGTGGCGCGGCTGGTTTCGGCTGGAGTTGCAGACGATGGGCTACGATGTAGATGAGCAGGGCTACCACGTGGTGGTACCGTTCGCGCAGCGCGATACCCTCGTGCCCGTCGCCCACAGGATCCGCCAGCTTGCGCTCCCCGACACTTTTCATTCGGTATCGCCCATTACGATCCGTCGCCATTTTATTCGCTATACGGTGGCGCTGCTGGCCGTAGTTGTACCGGTAGCCCAGTTTTGGAGCACGGCCTGGTGGGGCCTCACGCTGATCCCGTTTCTCGGGCTGTTTGCGTATCTGCACTACCGCCACCACGGCTACGCGACGACCGGCAACATGCTCTTCATCCGCCGTGGCGTCATTCGGCGGTACATCTTTGCCGTTCCGCTCGACAAAATGCAGGTGTTCATGAACAGAGCATCCATCTTTCAGCGGCGCCTCGGGCTGAAGTCGCTATCGGTGGACACGGCCGGCTCGGCGTCGGTCACCTACCCTGAGATTGTTGACCTGCCGGACGCTGCAGCGGATGCGCTGCTGCAGCGGCTTCATACCCGGTTTCAGCGGTACTTCCGGGCACGCCGGGCGGGCGATCCTCCCTCTGATCTATTGAACCATGCGGCCGCTGAAGCATCTGCCGCCCTCAAGCCCGCGGCAGACGCAGCCCCTGAAGCGCTACCATCCTCTGGTGAGGGTAGGTCACTGGACTCAGAAAATGGCGCAGAGCCGTCGGCACCGAAGGCGCCAGCCGAGCCGTCGTCGGTTTCTTCCTCCTGAAGCTGAGAGGACATCCGTGCACCCGCGAGTAAATACTCGTAGCGCGCGGCAGCACCGACGACTGCAGCGGCGACCAAAGAGCAGCTCATCCCCCCGACGCCTTTGTACGCGGCCGTCTCCATGCTGTAGAATCACGACCCTCCGTGGGTTGCCTTCTCACTTCCATGCGCGGACGCCGATGAAATGCAGGCGAGAGCCAAACCGCCGGACCCCATCGGCAGGCCGTCTGTTTTGGGTGGCTGTTTGATTGGTTACTTGTTTCTCCATACTCCGCCCCCCGCATGCAGCTCCCCCGGTCCAGTGGCGTGTTGTGCCATATCAGCTCCCTGCCCTCCCGCTTCGGCATCGGTGATTTAGGCCCTGCCGCTCATGCGTTCGCCGACTTCCTGGCCGAGACCGAGCAGCGCTACTGGCAGGTCTTGCCTATTGGCCCCGTGGGCTTTGGGGCCTCACCCTACGCCAGCCCCTCTACCTTTGCCGGCAACCCGGCCTTTATCAGTCCAGCGTTGCTTGTACAGGACGGACTCTTATCACAGTCAGATCTGGACGGCCTCCCGACCCTTCCCCGCGACCACGTTGATTTTCAGCGGGCCCATGCCCTCAAAGAGAAGCTCTTGCGTACCGCGTTCGAGGCCTTTAATGCCGGCCACGCCCCGCGCCTCCGCGAGCCGTTCTCCGAGTACTGCGCAAAAGAAACAACGTGGCTTGAACCATACGCGCTCTACACCGCGCTCAAACAAGCGCACGACCACGCAGCGTGGACCGATTGGGAGCCGGCGTATGCGCAGCGAGAGGACGACGCCCTCCGGACCTTCAGAGCGTCGCACGGCCACGAGCTGCGCTACCACAAGTTCAATCAGTTTCTTTTCGACCGCCAGTGGCGTAACCTGCGCGCCTACTGCCACACCCAGGAGGTCCAGATCTTCGGTGACCTCCCCATCTACGTAGCCCACGATAGTGCGGATGTGTGGAGCAACCAGGAGCTTTTTTATCTGGATGATGACGGACACGCCACCGTCGTCGCCGGGGTGCCGCCCGATTATTTCAGCGAGACCGGGCAGCGCTGGGGCAACCCCCTGTACCGCTGGGACCGCCTGCGTGCCACCGATTACGACTGGTGGGTCCGGCGCCTATCGTCTGTGCTGCAGCGCATGGACGTAATCCGGCTCGACCACTTTCGCGCCTTTGCTGGCTACTGGGAGATCCCCAGCCACGAGCCTACTGCCGAGAACGGGCGCTGGGTCGAAGGGCCCGGCGCGCACTTCTTTGAAACGGTCCGCGACCGACTCGGCGACTTGCCCATCGTGGCGGAAGACCTGGGCATCATCACCGACGACGTGACGGATCTGATGGCTCGGTTCGATCTCCCCGGCATGGTGGTCCTGCAATTTGCATTCGGCGGCGGAACGGATAGTAATTTCCTGCCGCATAACTACCAACGAAACGTAGTAGCCTACACCGGCACCCACGATAACGACACCCTGCTGGGCTGGTGGGACAGCACCGAAAATACACGCGACGCCGAAAAAGAAGCCGCCGCTCGGGCACATGCAACCGCCTATCTTGATTTTGACGACCCTGCGGCGGTCACCACCTGGCCCTTCATCCGTGGCGTGATGCGCTCCAGCGCCAACCTGGCCCTTTTCCCTGTGCAAGACCTGCTGCAGCTGGGCACCGAGGCCCGTATGAACACGCCTGGCAACTCGGGGGACAACTGGGCGTGGCGCATGAAGCCTGGAGCCCTGACTGATGTTGTGGCGGAACGCCTTCACCGAGAAACACGGCTGTTTGGCCGTGGCACCTCTACGGACCCCTTTATCTGATTCTGCCGTCATGGCCTCTACTCCATATGACCGTCCACGCCTTGGCGCCTTCCCGAGGCCTGAGGGGACCCGCTTTACCGTATGGGCGCCTACGACGGAGCGCGTAACGCTCGTCACGGAGCCCGATGGAGCGGCTACGACGCATGCCCTCCAGCGCCTGAAGCACGGCTACTTCACCACCACCGTGGCCGACGCCCCTCCTGGCACACGCTATGGCTATCGTCTTAACGACGGGCCTCTTTTCCCCGACCCCGCCTCCCGGTTCCAACCGGAGGGCGTGCATGGCCCGTCCGAAGTGATCGACCCGACATCTTTTGCGTGGACGGACGCGGCCTGGGCGGGTATTCCGCACGATGATCTGGTGCTGTACGAGCTACACGTGGGCACCTTCACCGACGCCGGCACCTTCGATGGCGTGCAGGCCCGCCTCGACCACCTGGTCTCGCTTGGCATCACCGCCATCGAGCTGCTGCCGGTGGCCGACTTCCCCGGGCGCTGGAACTGGGGCTACGACCATGCGGCCCTGTTTGCCCCGGCCCGCGCCTACGGCCGCCCCGATGACCTCCGGCGTCTTGTCGATGCCGCCCACCACGCGGGACTGGCCGTGTACCTCGACGTCATCTACAACCACCTCGGCCCGGATGGCGCTTACGCTGCGGCCTTCCAGCCTATGTTTACAACTAAACACACCACCCCGTGGGGTCCGGCGATCAACCTTGACGATACCCACGGCGCGGGCGTCCGTGACTTCTTCCTGCAAAATGCCCGGCACTGGCTGGAAGAGTACCACATCGATGGGTTTCGGCTGGACGCCATCCAGACCATTTATGACGATTCCGATCGGCACTTTCTCGCCGAGCTGGGCCAGCTTGCGAAGTCGGTGGATGGCCCCGAGCGGTTGGTCATCGCAGAGGACGATCGCAACCTCAACACGGTGGTGGTGCCGCAGGCGGAGGGCGGCTACGGGCTCGACGCCATGTGGATTGAGGATTTCAACCATCTGATTCGCACCCAGACCGTAGGCACCGACGGGGGCATTTTCGCGCCATTCGCCGGGCTGGATACGTCGGCCCTGGTGAAAACTGTTGAACGCGGCTGGTACTACGATGACAAAGCAACCCCCTCCGGCGCACGGCGCGGCTCCTCCGCCGACGGCATCGCGCTACGGCAGTGCGTGTTCTACATCCAGAACCACGACCAGGTAGGCAACCGACCGCACGGGGAGCGCCTGCATCACGAGACCTCGTGGGCGGCCTATCGGGCAGCTACAGCGCTGCTCCTTTTTCTGCCCCAGACGCCCCTCTTGTTCATGGGGCAAGAGTGGGCCGCTTCAACGCCCTTTCAGTTCTTCACCGACCACCACGAGACCCTCGGCCGCCAGGTCACCGAGGGGCGCCAGCGGGAGCAGGTACACGTAGCAGGATTTGACGGCCCGGGCCCGGATCCCCAGGCAGAAGAGACGTTTCAGCGCAGCATATTGGTCTGGGACGAACGTACGGCCGCTCCCCACCGCGAAATGCTCACACTGTACCGGACGCTGCTGGATCTGCGGAAAACCCTGCAGGGCCCCGCCTCCGCCAAAGCACTATCCACGGATACCCTGCGCGTGAAGCGAGGAGCGCATCGGTTGACTGTCGCCTTTTCTGGAGATCAGACGGTGCCCCTGCTGCGTTCGAAGACAATACACTTGCATACGGAGGAGGCGCGGTTTGCTCCTGACGGACAAGCTCCGGTGATACAAGATCAGCACGTGTACTTCCCTACTGCCGGAGCGCTCCTGTGGACCGACGCTGCCTGAGCGTCTACATTGTAACGCCTGGCAGTGCGCATCAACACAGCCCCCCTGCTTGCTACATGTAACACAGGCTCGTTCGGGCACACCGAGTAGCAAGCCTGTCGGTATTCCTGCCACAGCGCATGTACACTATCGTGAATGAAGAAGCTGTATTAGCCGGCGATGAACGTGCCTTCGAAGCGATGGTCCGAGAGGAAAGCTCCCGGTTGTACCACGTCATTCTCCGCATCGTAAAAGATGAGGATGAAGCCCAGAGCCTGGTACAGGAGACGTTCCTGCAAGCATACAAAAGCATGGACCGGTTTCGGGGAGAGTCTAAGCTCTCGACCTGGCTCATCGGCATCGGCATCAACCTCGCCCGGTCCTCCAGACGGAAGACGTCGCGCTACGATACGCTGGCCGAGGAGGACATGGAGCGGCTGCAGCCCAGCTTCAAGATGGGCGCCTATACCGAGGAATACAGCCCGTGGCGCCCCGACGCGGTGGCAGAAAAAAGCCAGCGCCGCGAGATTGTACATCGCGCCATTGAGCAGCTGTCCGATACGTACCGCGAGATTATCATCTTGCGGGACATCGAGCAGTTGGATACCTCAGAAGCCGCACAGGCCCTCGACATAACCGAAGGGGCTGCCCGTGTGCGCCTGCACCGCGCACGCCAGGCCCTCCGTGCCCTATTGGACGACTACTTTGGTGACCCTTCATGAGCATTTTTACGCGCGTGCGACGGCTGTTTATGCTGACGTGCGAGGACGTTAACACATTTCTTGTTGAATACATCGACGGCACGCTCGACGAGCGCACGGAGCAACGCTTCGAGCGTCATGTGGAGACGTGTACGCAATGCCGAACCTTCCTTGAGCAGTACCGCACCACCATCGAAATGGCACGTGAAGACCGGGTGGAAGAAGAAGCGCCCCCGGAACTGGTCGAACATACGCTGGCCTTTCTGCGTGAGGAGTTAGGCTCTTAACGTACTGTTTTGCGTCTACCTCATGGAAATGTCTGCTTCTGCACGCGCCACCGGCCCCACGGCCTACGTTATTGGCGCAGGCGTCATCGGTCTCACCACAGCCGTTCGGCTGCTGGAGCTTGGGTTGGACGTCACCGTCTTCACGCGGGAGCGTATTGAAGAAACCACCTCGCACGTGGCCGGCGCATACTGGCATCCGTTTGCCGTTGCCCCCAAGGACCGGGTCCTCCCCTGGGCACGGATCACCTACCGGGTGTCTCAAGCGCTTGCCGATCATGCCCCGGCCGCGGGTGTCGCCTTTCGCACCCTGTACAAGTACTACCCAAAGGACGAAGTCCACACCTGGTGGATGCGCGCGGCGCCATCGTACGAGCAGCTGCCGGCCTCCACGCTCCCCCCCACGGCCGTAGCGGGCTACCAGCTTACCGTACCGGTGATGGACTCTCGGTACTTCTTGCCGTACCTGGTGGCGCAGATCCGTGCCCTGGGCGGCCGCGTGGAGCAACGGACCCTCCAGCATCTGGAGGAGCTCCATGGCGCAGCCGACCTGCTGGTGAACTGCAGCGGCCTTGGGGCCGCCACACTGAACGGCGACGCGACGGTCCAGCCCATCCGCGGCCAGGTACTCCGGGTGAAGGCCCCGGCAGCGATGGAGCGCGCGGTGGTGTCATTTGATAAGGGCTGGCGCAAGACGTACATCGTCCCCCGCACCGATGATTGCATCCTTGGCGGCACAGCCGACGCGGCTGATGCCGATACCGCGGCGCGCCCGGCCGATGTGGAGGCCTTTGTGGAGCGCTGCATCCAGCTACGGCCCGCGTTGCAAGACGCCGAATGGCTGGAGCACCGCGTGGGCCTGCGTCCGGGACGCCCCGAGATTCGGCTGGAGACGGAGCACGTTGCCGGGCAGGCCATCATCCACAATTATGGGCACGGCGGCGCAGGCTATACCGTGTGTTGGGGATGCGCCGCCTCGGTAGCCGCCGAAGCGCTACGCCTGGTAGGGGCCCCCTGAGCGGTGTCGCACCGCTGGCCTACAGGCTGCGGAGCGACACCTGGCGTGCCGACAAAACGACAAGTCCGAAAGCCGGTACCGGGATGGAGGTGCCGGGTGACCACCGCACGTACCGTAGCGATTTGTCGGGCGCAATTTCGACCGACCATTGCGCGCGTTGGCCCCGCACGGTAGTCGGCAACACGAAGGCGGTCGACTCCTGATTCGTGTTGAATAACACGAGGAAGGTGTCATCCGCGGCGTCTTCCGGCATCTCGGCCTCTGCCATGGCTTCCGCGTGCAGCAGCAGCCCGAACGCATGCGTGTCCGGCCGCTCCCAGTCGCTATCCTCCATCTCTCGTCCCTGCGGATGCCACCAAAAGGCATCCCGTACACCGGTGATACCGGCCTTGCCCGTGAGAAAGTGGGCCCGCCGAAAGGTTGGATGGGCCTTCCGAAACTGGATCACTTCCTTGACAAAGTCGAGAAACCGCTGCCGCCGCTCGCCCAGGTTCCAGTTCAGCCAGTTGAAGTCGTTGTCCTGGCAGTACGTGTTGTTGTTGCCGCCCTTGGTATGCGACAGTTCGTCGCCGGAGAGAATCATGGGCACGCCTTGCGAGAGCATCAGCGTAGTGACGAGGCTACGCTTGCGGGTCTCGCGGAGCGCCACCACGGTCGGATCCTGCGTGGGCCCCTCGATGCCACTGTTCGAACTGTGGTTGTTGTCGTTACCGTCGCGGTTGTCCTCCCCATTGGCGTGGTTGTGCTTGCGATCGTAGCTCACCAGGTCTTGCAGCGTAAACCCGTCGTGTGCGGTGACGAAATTGACCGATGCCAGCGGACGGCGCCGGCTGGGCTGGTAGAGGTCACTGGAGCCAGAGACCCGCGTCGCAAATTGGCCATTCACGCCCGCATCCCCACGCCAGAAGCGGCGGATCGTATCGCGGTACTTGCCATTCCACTCGGCCCATGGCCAAGGAAAGCCCCCCACCTGGTATCCGTCTGGCCCAATGTCCCACGGCTCCGCCAGTAGCTTAGCCTCGCGCAAGACCGGATCCTGCGTGATGGCCGTGAGCAGGGGGCCGTGCATGTCGATGTGATGCGGATCGCGGGCGAGGCTGGCGGTCAGATCAAACCGAAAGCCGTCGACGTGCATTTCATTCGCCCAGTAGCGCAGACTGTTGGTGATAAGCTCCACCACGAGCGGGTGGTTGGCCCGCATCGTATTGCCGGTGCCGGTGTAGTTGGCCGTGTGGCGGGCGTTTTCCTTCGAGGGGGTGTAGTAGGCCCGATTGTCCAGCCCGCGAAACGATAGGGTCGGCCCAAGCTCGCTGCCCTCGGCTGTATGGTTGTAGACGACGTCCAGGTACACCTCCAGCCCCGCGGCGTGGAGCCGCCGGACCATCTCCTTAAATTCGCGCACCTCGTCGCCCGGTCCTCCCGCCCGATAACTGGGCTCCGGTGCGAAAAAAGATAAGGTGTTGTAGCCCCAGTGATTGACGAGGCCGCGCTCCACCAAGAACCGGTTGTCCACCCGCGCATGCACCGGCATCAGCTCGACGGCGGTGATGCCGAGGTCCAGAAGGTGCTCGATGACAGGATCGGCCGCGACCCCGAGGTACGTCCCGCGCAGCTCCGGATCCACACCCGGATGCCGCTGCGTGAGGTCCTTCACGTGAGCCTCGTATATGATGGTTTCCGTCAGCGGCGTGCGCGGGTGCGCATCTCCCTGCCAGTCGAAGGCCGTATCAACCACGCGACCAAGCGGGGCATACGGGGCACTATCGGCGTCGCTAAACGACAGATCGCCGTTCTCAGAATGAACGTCGTACCCGTACAGCGCGTCATCCCACTGCACCCCCCGCCCAATGGCTCTTGCATACGGGTCGAGCAATACTTTATTTGGGTTGAACCGGTGGCCCTCTTTCGGCGCATACGGCCCATAGGTGCGAAACCCGTACAGCAAATCGGAGGGCAGCCCGCGGATCGCTCCGTGCCACACAGGGCCCGTGCGCTCGCGCAACTCGTAGGTTTGGCTGGGGTGGGCATCCCCTGGCTTGTCAAACAACACGAGTTCAACGGCCTCTGCACGCGGGCTTGCCACAGCCACGTGCGTCATCGCCCCAACCTGATGCACCCCCAGCGGTGAAGGTCCGCCCGGGCGGACCTTCGGCTTTGGGTCAGGGTGACGCCCTGACTGGCCCAGCGGCTGCATGGCCTGTGATGACGAAGGCGATGAACTCATAAAATGAAATAAGGGCAACGAAAAAATGGGGGGCACACCTACATTGTCCTATACTTCTTGTTTTCGACGGGGTGCTGCGCTCTTCAAACAACGTTGGCAGCACCCACGGTCTTTCTTCACAGTGAAGCAACAATGAAGCCGAACAAAATCTCCTACGTTACATGTCTTGCCATCTAATCGTACAACGATAGAAGCGTATGAGCCACGCATAACCTATTCCTTCCCACCGTCGCATGCAACCCCTCACGTCTATGCCCTCAACTCCCATTCCTGGCTTGTCGCCCGTGCTGGACACGGACGCGGCGCCCCCTACCTCCTGGTCACGTGTCGTTGTCACCGCGGTTCGCCCGTCGGTGGACGGGGGGCGCTGGCCGATCAAGCGGTCGCTGGGGGAGACGCTGGAAGTGGAGGCCGACATCGTTATCGATGGACACGATCACTGCCGGGCCGTCGTGCTGCACGAGGCGCCCGATGCAGAAGAGCCCGTGCGCGTTCCCATGACGCATGTCCACGGCACCTTGTACCGCGCCACTCTTACGCCCGAGACCCTTGGGATCCATTCGTACACCGTGCGCGCCTGGACGGACGCCTTCGGGACGTGGCAAGACGAGTTTGAGCGCCGCGTGAAAGGCGGGGAGCCCCACGAGGAGCTCTCCATTGAGCTGCAGGTGGGCGCAACCCTCCTGGAGCCCGCCGCAGCCGAAGCCACAGGAGCCGACGCCGAACAACTGAGAAGCTACATCCAGGCATTCCGAGAGGGCCAGGTGCAGCGTGCCCTCACCGACGAGGTCGCCCGCCTCGCGCACTCCTACGATCCCGAACGGGGCGCACAAGAGAGCGACCGCCTGGCGATGGACGTCGATCCTTCCCACGCACGCTTCTGCGCCTGGTATGAATTCTTCCCCCGCTCCTCCCGCGACGATGGGGCCCACGGCACGCTCGACGATGCCGCGGAGCGGCTGCCGTTTGTGAAGCAGCAGGGGTTCGACATCGTGTACCTCCCGCCCATTCACCCCATCGGGAAAACGAACCGAAAGGGAAAAGACAACGCAACCGCCGCCGGTGAGGACGACCCTGGCAGCCCCTGGGCCATCGGAGGGCCCCTGAAGGACGGCACCCTGGGAGGCCACAAGGCTGTGCACCCCGCCCTCGGGGGCCTGCCAGCGTTCGAGCGTTTCGTGGCAAAGGCTACCGCGCTCGACCTGAAAGTAGCTCTCGACATCGCGTTTCAGGCCTCGCCCGACCATCCCTACGTGGAGGCGCATCCGTCCTGGTTCAACCAGCGGCCCGACGGCTCCATCCGGTATGCTGAAAATCCGCCGAAAAAGTACCAGGACGTCTATCCGTTCGACTTCACGTCGGAGGACTACCCGGCCATGTGGCGCGAGCTGAAAAACGTGTTTGAGTTCTGGATCGACCACGGTGTGCGCGTCTTTCGGGTAGATAACCCGCACACCAAACCGCTGGCCTTCTGGACCTGGTGCCTCGGAACACTGCGCGCCGAACATCCAGACCTCGTCTTTCTCGCCGAAGCCTTCACCAAGCCCGCGATGATGTACGCGTTGGCTAAGCTGGGCTTCAACAATTCCTACACCTACTTCACGTGGCGGAATTCGAAGTATGAGCTGTCGTCGTATGCTGAAGAGTTGTACCAGAGCGAGGTCGCTGAATTCTTCCGGCCTAACTTCTGGCCCAACACGCCGGACATCCTGCACGACTACCTGGTGCACGGCGGTCGGCCGGCTCATATTACGCGCCTCGTCTTGGCTGCTACCCTCTCCTCCGCATACGGCCTTTACGGGCCTCCTTACGAGCACGTGGACAACAACCAGCACCCCGACCGGGAAGAATACGCCAACAACGAAAAGTACGAAGTGCGTGCCTGGGACTGGGACGACCCACACTCGCTCCAGCCCATGATCCGACGTGTCAACACCATCCGACAGGACCACGTGGCGCTGCAGCACATGCGCAACATCCGTCTGCACACGACGGACAACAACCAACTGCTGGCCTATACGAAGCACTACGACGACGACCTCATCCTTTGCGTTGTAAACCTCGATCCGCACAATACGCAGGAAGGCTGGGTGGAGCTGCCCCTCGATGCACTGGGGCTCTCGCAGGAGCAGCCCTTTGGGGTGCATGATCTACTAAGCGGCGAGCGCTACGTCTGGCAAGGCCACCACAACTTTGTGCGGTTGGATCCCCACGTAGTACCCGCGCACATCTTCTCGATTAAGCCGTTCAACTAAAAATATAGGTAGGTAGAGTCGCACGTGAAGAAGCAATCGAGCAACTGGCTACCGCCTTTTTTGTGCACTTAGTTTTGTTTTATGCCGTCTGACTTTCTCCACAACCCCCTTTGGTACAAGGATGCCGTCATCTACGAGCTCCACGTACGCTCCTTTTTTGATGCCAACAACGATGGGTACGGCGACTTTGCTGGACTTCGTCAGAAGCTCCCCTACCTGAAGTCACTGGGTGTCAATACGCTATGGCTGCTCCCTTTTCTGGAGAGCCCATTGCGCGACGACGGGTACGACATCGCCGACTACTACCGCGTGCTGCCCGTCCACGGCGACCTGCACGACGTGCGCGCCTTTATGGACGAGGCCAATGCGCAAGGCATGCGCGTCGTTACGGAACTGGTGCTCAACCACACCTCCGATCAGCACCCCTGGTTTAAGGAGGCGCGCGACCCGTCATCCGACAAGCATGACTGGTACGTGTGGAGCGACACTACGGAGAAGTACGCGGACGCGCGCATCATTTTTACGGACGCCGAGGTCTCAAACTGGACGTGGGATCAGAAGGCACAGCAATACTACTGGCATCGCTTCTTTAGCCATCAGCCCGACCTCAACTACGACAACCCCGAAGTGCGGGAGGCGATGAAGCGGGTCATGTTTTTCTGGTTTGACATGGGCGTGGATGGACTGCGCCTGGATGCGGTGCCGTACCTTTTTCAGCGGGAAGGCACGAACTGCGAAAACCTGCCCGAGACCCTGGCCTACATTGAGGAGCTGCGCACCGCCGTGGACGAGCGGTACGGCTCCGGCAAGGTGCTGCTGGCCGAGGCCAACCAGTGGCCCGAAGACACCTTGCCTTACTTCGGCGATGAGGTGACGAGCCCTGAGGGCACTCCACAGGGCACCGGCGTGCAGATGGCCTTCAACTTCCCCATCATGCCGCGCATGTTCATGTCGCTCCGGCGGGAAAACCGACGCCCGCTCGTCGAGATGCTGGAGCTTACCAATGGCATCCCAGCCGATGCCCAGTGGGCCCTCTTCCTACGTAACCACGATGAGTTGACGTTGGAGATGGTGACGGACGAGGAGCGGGATTACATGTACAACGAGTACGCATCCGACGCCCGGTTTCGCATCAATGTGGGGATTCGCCGGCGGCTGGCACCCCTCCTCGGAGGCGATCGCCGCCGCATCGAGCTGATGAACGCGCTCTTGCTCTCGCTGCAGGGCAGCCCGGTGCTGTACTACGGCGACGAAATCGGGATGGGGGACGACCCGTTCCTCGGCGACCGCAACGGGGTGCGCACTCCCATGCAGTGGTCACCCGATAAGCACGGCGGCTTCTCGCGCGCATCAGCCCACCGTCTCTTCCTTCCGCCTGTAACCGATGGACGCTACGGGTACGAAGTGGTCAACGTGGAGGACGCCGGTGAAGACCCACACTCGCTGCTGTCCTTTACCAAGCGCATCCTGGCGCTCCGGCGCCAACATGTAAAAGTGTTTGGCCGGGGGACCCTTGAGGTGTTGCCGGTTGAGAACGAGGCCATCTTTGCGTTTGTGCGAGCGTATGAAGGGGAGAAAATCCTTGTGATTGCCAACCTGGCCCGGTTTACGCAATCCGCTTTCCTACCAGCCGTAGACAGCATCGAAGGGCTGGTACCGGTAGAGCTACTCGGCCAAACGCCCTTCCCAAAGATTGAGCCGGACACCCCATATCACCTGGTGCTCGGACCGCATGCGTGGCACTGGTTTGTGCTCAAGCCCCAGGAGGCCCTCGAAGAGAGGCCGGACCAGCTGGCAGACTTTCAGGACACCGAAGAGCCCCGCGACGCTCGCACCCTGCCCCGGCTGCAAGTTACCGAGGGGATTCAGAATCTGCTCGTACGCACCCTGGCGGAGAGCGGTAGCATGGCACAGCTGGAGGCCGTTCTGCCTGCGTACCTGCAGAAGCAGCGCTGGTATGGCAGCAAGGGCCGGAGCATTACAGACGTCTCCATCGCCGATGCCGTCCGGATACGGCGCGAGCCGCGCGTGTACCTTACCATTCTCGAGGTGCGCTTTGACGACGGGGGGACGGAGCACTACCTCTTGCCGCTGACGCAGGTCTCCGGTAACGAGGCCGAGCGGTTGGAAGAGGTCGCGCCCTCCGCACCTGTGGCCCTCGTGGAAAGCCCCGAGGGGACCAACGTGCTAATTGACGCGACAAGCTGGGGCTCCTTCTGGCTTATCCTGTTTCAGTGGTGGCAGCGGGAGGCCAATGGACGCTCCCTCAAGGGCATTTACCTTTCGGACCTGGAATCGGACGTACGCCGCGCTTCGGTATCGGAAGCCCACCCGCTGCGGGGCGAACAGTCCAACTCCTCCGCCCTGATCGACCGCCGCTACTACATCAAACTGTACCGTCGCCTGGTGGCCGGGCAAAACCCCGAAGCCGAGCTGCTGGAGCATCTCACGAAGCAACAGTTTGAGTTTATCCCGCGGATGCACGGGCACCTGTATTTCAAACGCGGCGGCACAACCATCGACATTGGGATTCTCCAGGAAGGCCTCCCCGTTGAAACCGACGGGTGGACGTATGCCCGGGCCACCATCGGCCGCTTCCTGGACCGTGCCGCGGATATGGCTGCCCCCACGCCACAAGATGCACCAGCCGACGCCGAGGAGCCCCCCGTGCTGCTGCAAGAACTGGCGCCAGAGATGCTGGCGCTTGCCAATACGCTGGGCGTACGCACCGCCGAGATGCACCGCGCGTTGGCCGCCGGCGAAGGCCCTGATCTTTCCCCCATCCCGCCGGACGCAGACGATGCGCCCGCACTGGCCGAGCGCCTGGCGGCGGAGGCCAAGCGCACACGCGCCCTTCTCGAATCCTCCGACATGGCCGACGCCGACGATATTCCGTGGGATCAGGTGCCTGCCGGGGTGGACCGGGTGCGAGAGAGCACCATGTCCGCGCATCGCATTCGGATCCACGGCGACTATCACCTCGGGCAAACCATCCGTGCCACGGGTGAACTGTACATCCTCGATTTTGAAGGCGAGCCGGCGCGTTCCCTGGAAGAACGCCGGGCGAAAGATTACGCCATGCGTGATGTGGCCGGGATGCTGCGGTCGTTCGATTATGCGATTCACGCGGCTTGGTCCGAACGTACCAACAAAGATGACGACCTGGCGGCTTGGAGCCGGCTTCTGTACCGCTGGGTCGAACGCGCCTTTCTGACCAGTTACCAGAACACCGCTGGGGACGCTGTCTTCCTCTTTTCCCCACCGGAACGGCCGCTCATGCAGTGGGCCTTTCTCCTCGAAAAAGCGCTGTATGAAGTCCGCTACGAGCACGACCATCGCCCCTCGTGGACCTGGCTCCCGCTCATCGGCCTGCGCCGCGTGCTACGGACCATTCCAGACCCCACCGTAGATGCTGCTCCTCCCGCTACCTCCTGACCAGTTCCCTTGCACGCTATGCCACTGTTCGATAACGACGACTTCTACTATTGGAACCAGGGCACCCACGTCCGCCCGTACCACAAGATGGGGGCGCATCCCAATCAGCAAGGCTGTTGGTTCGGCACCTGGGCTCCACACGCTACGGATGTGGCTGTCATCGGCACGTTTAACAACTGGAATGCCGAGGCGCACCCCATGAAACGGGTTGATGCCGGCCTGTGGGAGGTGTACGTGCGCGGCGCTAAACCCGGCGACGCCTACAAATTCCGCGTCGTTCGTGGAGGGCACGCCGCTGACAAGACGGACCCGTACGGGTTTGCCATGGAGGCCCCGGCCTCCGGCGGCAGCTTTACGGAGGGCCTCTCGTCCATCATTACCGAACTCGACTATGCGTGGGCGGATGGCGAATGGATGGACACCCGCGAGGGCCCAGAAACATTGAAACAGCCCGTATCGGTGTATGAAGTGCACCTGGGCTCATGGAAGCACGGCGACCCCGGCGAGTCGCTCGACTACCGTAGCATCGCAGAGCCGCTGGCCGCCTATGTGCAAGACATGGGCTTCACCCACGTGGAGCTGATGCCGGTAATGGAGCACCCATATTACGGCTCCTGGGGCTATCAGGTCGTGGGCTTCTATGCCCCCACCCATCGGTACGGCTCTCCGGCTGACTTCAAGTACCTGGTGGATACGCTCCATCAGCACGGTATCGGCGTGATCCTGGACTGGGTGCCGGGCCACTTTGCACCGGACCCGCAAGGGCTGGTCTATTTTGATGGCTCCACGCTCTACGAGTACGACGATCCTCAGATGCGGTATCACCCGGACTGGGGTACGCTGGTGTTCGATTACAACAAGCCGGGGGTACGCAACTTCCTCGTCGGCAACGCGCTGTTTTGGCTGGATGAATACCATATCGATGGACTGCGCGTAGACGCCGTGGCCTCCATGCTCTACCGCGACTACAGCCGGGGCGATCAGTGGTCGCCGAACATGTTTGGCGGGCGGGAAAACCTGGAGGCCATCGATCTCATCAAGCAGATGAACGAGGCCGTCTTCTCGCATTACCCCACGGCGATGACGCTGGCCGAGGAGTCAACGGCCTATCCGGGCGTGTCAGCCCCCACCTACAACGATGGCCTCGGCTTCCTCTACAAGTGGAATATGGGCTGGATGCACGACACGCTGCTCTACATGTCAAAGGATCCCGTGCATCGCAAATATCATCACGACAGCCTCACCTTCTCGCTCATATATGCATTCTCCGAGCAGTACCTGCTCCCTCTCTCTCATGACGAGGTCGTGCACGGCAAAGGGTCGATGTGGAGCAAGATGCCCGGGGATGACTGGCAGAAAGCCGCCAACCTACGCCTACTCTATGGCCATATGACCGGGCATCCCGGCAAGAAGCTCTTGTTCATGGGGAGCGAGTTTGGGCAATACAACGAGTGGAATCACAACCATTCGATAGACTGGCATCTGCTGGAGAAGCCGCTGCACGCTCATCTGCAGCAGTGGGTCAAGGACCTCCTGACCCTCTACCGCACGCATCCAGCGTTGTGGGACGATAGCGCGAATGGGTTTGAGTGGATTGACTTTAACGATTCCGCCAACTCAGTGCTATCGTATCGGCGCACCAATGGTAACGAAGAACTGGTGTTCGTCCTTAACCTGACGCCAGTACCCCGCGAGAATTACCGCGTGGGGCTGCCCTCTGAGGGCCGATGGGAAGAAGTGCTCAACAGCGATGCCAGTGTCTACGGCGGCGGCGGGATGGGCAACCACGGCGGCGTCGAGACGACGCCCGTCTCGTACCACGGACGACCGTTCTCCGCCGTGCTCACCCTCCCCCCGCTCAGCATGCTGATCTTGACTCCCTCGGCGAACGTGGAGGCGTAGCCCGGCGGCGAGAGATACGCGCTGTGGCTGTTAGCGCTGCTCCCCGGTGATGGTCACCACCAGGTGGCGCGATCCACCGTTGTCCCGGTGTTCGCACAGGTAGATGCCCTGCCATGTGCCGAAGGCAAAATCGCCATCGCGTATGGGCAGTGTTAGCCCCGAGCCCATGAGCGACGCCTTGATGTGTGCGGGCATATCATCAGGGCCTTCGAGCGTGTGCGCGTAGTAGGGCTGGTCCTCCGGCACCATGCGGTTCATGTGCCGCTCAAAGTCGCCGCGGACGTCCGGGCTGGCGTTTTCGTTGAGGGTCAGGGAGGCGGAGGTGTGCTGGATGAACACGTGGGCGAGCCCCACCGTGAAGGTATCGAGATCAGGCACGCCGCGGCGGACGGCATCGGTAATGAGATGAAAGCCGCGCGGATGGGGGTCGAGCGTGAGGGTGTGCTGTGTCCACATGCGGAGTCCATGAGTCGATGAGCGGGGCTCGCGATTCGACGAGGTATGCTACAAGGCAACGGCAAAGTCCTCGTCGGCTTGCAGGTCCTGCACAAACGCCGTGAGCAAGTCCACGCAGTGCGCGACGTCCTGCATGCTGATGCGTTCGTTGGGCGAGTGCATGTAGCGGAGCGGCACCGAGATAAGTGCACTGGGCACCCCCGATCGCGAGTTGAAGATTTTGTCGGTGTCGGTGCCGGTGTAGCGCGAGTTGGCCTCGTGCTGGATGGGCAGGTCGTGCTGCTCGGCAACAGCGATAAGGCGCTGCACCACCACCGGGTGGTTGGCAGAGCCATGATTGAGCGTGGGCCCACCGTCGATCTTTACGTTGCCATGCTTGGCCTTGCTCACGCCCGGGGTGTCGGTAGCGTGGGTGACGTCGAAGCAGAGGGCGACGTCCGGCTGGAGGCGGTGCGTAATCATCTTGGCCCCATGCCCGCCGATCTCTTCCTGCACGGAGTTGACGGCGAAGACGGTAGCCGCAGGCCGGTCACCCGCATGCGCCAGTTTCTTCAGGACCTGCGCGATGATGTAGCCGCCGAGCCGGTTGTCAATGGCCCGCCCCACGATATGGCCATCGCGCAGCTCCTCAGGCGCTTCTGCGTACACCGCATGATGCCCTACTCGGATGCCCTGCTCCCGCACCTCGTCTGCACTGGAGGCGCCAATATCGATGTAGAGGTCTTCCCACTTGGGCACCTTGTCGTTCCGGCGGTTGCGGAGGTGGATGGCCGTATGCCCAATCACGCCTGTTACACGCCCCTCATCCCCAAACACGTGCACGCGCCGCGCCCGGGCGATCGCTCTGTCCGACCCGCCTGCGGCGACGATATGCAGGAAGCCCTCGTCGGTGATGTGCTGCACCATGAAGCCAATCTCGTCTACATGGGCTTCCAGCATGAGGCGCGGACGTTCCGCTTGCCCATCCAGCGTGGCCCAGGCGGTGCCGTAGGCGTCGCTTTCCACGCGGTCGGCATGATTGGCCACGTAGGATGACCAGACGCGCTGCCCCGGCGCCTCAAAGCCAGTCACGCTTGGGGTGGATAGAAGATCAAACAGCAACTGCGGGTCGAGCGAAGCCATGGTGGAATGGAGCGGTATGCGTGTGGAAGTAGTAAAACGTCGGATGATATAGCGCAGCCGCTCGTACGAACCATCCGGACCGGAGTTTGCGGCGGGACTTCCGTCATGCGGTCTCCACCGACCAGTCTAATAACGTGCACGCAACGACCGAAGGCACACGCGGTGGCTAACAGGAGGCGCTACTGCCTTGGGGGGGCTTGTTCGATCTTCGGCACAATAGGAAAAACAAAACCCCCACGCCGGGGACCGACGCAGGGGCATACCAGGCTTCAGACACTTCGGCGCAGGTTACGCCAGCTCCTTCACGCCATTCGTGACCAGCCCATTAGTGTGGGTCTCGGGGACGTGGATGTAGCCGAGCTCAATCAGCTGGGCCAGCACCGTATCTACGCTTTCTTCAATGGTCTCCTCGGCCGTTTTACAGACGACCTCGGGGTTACCCGGCGCTTGGTACGGATCGTCAATACCCGTGAAGTTTTTTATCACCCCAGCTCGGGCCTTGGCGTACAGGCCCTTCACGTCACGCTCTTCGCAGACTTCAAGCGGGCAGTCAATAAACACTTCCACATAGCCGCCGGTCGTGCTCTCGACGAGGTCGCGGTTTACTTTGCGGTCGGCCGCATAGGGTGCGATGGGAGCGCAAATCGCCACGCCGCCGTGCTTTGTGATCTCGCTGGCGACGAACCCGATACGCTGCACGTTGGTGGAGCGGTCTTCTTTCGAAAAGCCCAGCCCCTTGCTGAGGTGACGCCGGACGATATCGCCATCCAGCAGGGTGACGGGCCGATCGGTGTACTCCTGCAGCCGGTTCTTGAGGGCGTTAGCTACGGTCGATTTGCCGGATCCGGAGAGCCCCGTCATAAAGACCGTGAACCCTTGTTGATCACGCGCCGGATACGAGCGCCGCAGCGTGCGCACCACTTCCGGATACGAGAACCAGTCCGGGATCTCTTCGCCGGTGGACAGACGGCGGCGCAACTCGGTGCCCGAAATGCTGAGCGTTTCCTCGTCCTCTTCCACCTCATCAATCGGCTTGTAGCCATCGATGGCAGGCGCGTACACCATCAGGCGGAACGGCACCAGCTCGATACCCACCTCCTCCTCATGCTGCTTCACCAGATCCTGCGAGTCGTAGGGTCCGTAGAAGGCCTCGCCGTCGGCGTCGCTGCAGCCGGCATGGTCGCGGCCCACGATGAAGTGCGTGCAACCGTAGTTCTTGCGGATGAGGGCGTGCCAAAGAGCTTCGCGCGGCCCGGCCATGCGCATGGCCAGCGGCAAGAGGCTCATCGCAGCGGTGCCCTCCGGGTAGTGCTCCAGCAGTTCTTTGTAGCAGCGCACCCGGGTGAAGTGGTCCACATCGCCCGGCTTGGTCATGCCAACGACCGGGTGAATGAGCAGGTGGCCTTCAATATCGGCCGCCGCGCGGTCGGTAAGCTCCTTATGTGCCCGGTGCATCGGGTTGCGCGTCTGGAATGCAATCACGCGGTCCCAGCCCTGTGCTGCAAACTGCGCCCGCAGCTCGCTTGGCGTAAAACGGAAATCGCGGAAGTCGTAGTGCCGCGGGAGCTGAATGCCTTCCAGCGGGCCGCCCACGTAAAAGTCACCGGCTTCGGTAAAGAGGTAGTCGACCGCCGGGTGGGCGCGGTCCTGCGTCTGGAAGACCTGCTCAGCCTCGCGGTGTTTGTTGGGCTTCCAGACGTCTTCCACCGTCAGAATGGCCAGCAGCAGCCCGGTCTTGTCGCGCAGGGCAACCTTGCCGCCTACCTCAACGTCTGCGGCCGCGTCGCCATCAACATCCAGGGTGATGGGCATGGGCCAAAGGGTGCCATCAGGCATGCGCATGTCGCTGACGACGCTGCGGTACTCGTCCCGGGTGAGGAACCCGGTGAGGGGCGAGAATCCGCCATTCAGGAGCAGCTCCAGGTCGCACAGCTGTCGTTCGGTGAGGGTAACAGAGGGGATCGTGACGGCTTCTTTCTTCAGCTTCGCCGCCCGCTCGTCGGAAACAAGCAGGTTGCGCAGTGTGCCGCCATGTGGTTCAATGAGAGAGGCGTTGGCCATAGGAAGGCAACGGTAGTGGTGATGGAGGAGCGCGAGCACCGATGGCTCGCACATGGATTGCGTGTAAATTCTGTCGGCAGGAAACTATGCCCCGGAGGAAAGATCCGGGCCGTGCCCCTGCTTTCGCAGGAAACTCATGCGCCCACTGCTATGGTGCGGGCACATTGGATGGCACGCGCAACATCTGTACCGGCGCGGCTTTCTGCCGTGACTATACACTGCAGGGAGGCGTGACTTTTGGCGCAGAGTACCCTCCTCCACCTCCGATTCACTCACGTAGGGCAGCACTCGCACACAGCAGCCTTTGAAGCGAAGTCTATGTCAGCCGAGGTAATCCAGGGACGAATAGATGTTCTCCACATCAATCACCTCAGCCCGCGTGGAGAGGTCCATGGCTTCCCGCTGCTTGAAGAAAAAGTACACCCCGCGCCACCGCGTGAGGTAGGTATGCTGCGACGGCCAGCCGGCCTCGCGGTGAAACACCACCGGCTCGTCCTGGCGCTCCAGCAAGGTAAAGAATACGTCGGTGGTGACTTCTGCCACGAAACCGCCATTACCTGAACTGGCACCTGTGGACATGGGGATAAGCATAGCAGCTTGAGGCAATGAGGGCGTGAGCCGAGATCTCAGTAGTGGAACGAAAACGAGAAATGAATATTTTTCACGTCAATGACGCGGGCCCGCCGGAAGTCCTGAGCCCCTGTATCAGCCAAAAAGAACAATCCAGCGGGGTGCCGAAGGAAGTACACGTGCCGCGTCGGCCACGTTTTCTTTACATGGAGGACGGCGGGCGAGTCTTCGTCAAAGGAGGCCAGCAACTCGTGAAACACGTCGCGGTCAACCTCCGCTGCGAATCCGACCGATGGGGCACCTCCGGTATCGGAAGACGTGGGAACAGGCATAATCATGTGCGGCCCCGCTGCACGTTGGTGAGGTATGGAAGATGTGTGGTGTATCGGATGACCGCAGGCGAGGTTACGGTCGGGTTGCCAGGATGCTCTCAACGGGTGCACGCTCAGTGGAGGGCGTCGCCGCGGGGTATCCGTACCAGAGGAGCCCTACGAGGCGCTCCGCCCCAGGATCAACCTGCACCAGGTCCCAGAAGGTAGGGTCCCGCGTCACCCGACCGGTCGTCCACTTCACGCCCACCCCGTGCGTCCACAGGTACAGCTGCAGATTTTGAACGGCGCACGCGGAGGCGGCATAATTTTCCTGGTCGCGGACGTCGTCCGGGCTCCGCTTACTCGTGACCAACAGCCAGCCCGGAATGCCGCTCCACCGTGCCTTTTTGGCTTTAGCGGCGCGGGGGCCGCGGCGCGCCTGCACCAGTTGCGCGTTGCGTTCCACGACGGCGGTGATGGTTTTATCCCCCAATAGGTAGAAGCGCCACGGTTCGGTCAGCCGATGGTTGGGCGCCCACCGGGCTACCTCAATAGCGTTTCGGAGGAGCGTATCGGGTGGGCGCTCGTCCGTGAATTGATGAATCGTACGCCGGCCGCGCAGTAACGCGGCGGCGGCTTCAGGAGATGGAGCAGACACAGCCATTGCCTCGTTGAAACGTATGATTATTTATGCCACGTGTACCTAAACGTGTGTACGAGGACCCATCGGCCTCGTGCCCCGCGCGCCTGTTTTTCCACCCAACCCGCCCCCTACTTGTGGATGCATCAGCCAAACGCGTAGTGTACGGGTCGATCACCGTCGTGGTAGGTATCACACTGGCCACACTTCTTATCATTTGGCTTTCGGGCGGCCTAACGCCGGAAGGCCCCGTACAGATGTATCCTGAAGACGCACTGGACGTCTCGTTTGATCTCAGCTATGGCACCGATGGCAATCGCACCTCGGAGCTCCGCTTTGAGGCTGACGTGCAAAGCATGATGGAGGACACGCTACGAGGGTACGCGTTCATATACGCCACCAATGAGCAAGCCGAGCCGCCCCTCCGCTCCATCTCGCCACCGGGGGTGCTCAGCCCGACCAACCCGGAGCGGCGCTTCCACATAAACACGGCTTCCGAGGGCCACGCCCTGACCGTGCCGCCGGGTGACGTCACCTCGCTGTCTGGCCGCGTGCTGCTGCCTACCACCTGGCACGACGGCACCCCGATTGAAGCCGACCGCTTTACGCGCCTCCAGTTCTACGTGCTCGATGAGCAAAGCCGTCGGTTGTATAGGCGTACGTGGCAGTTGACGATGGAGTAGGCATCAGCGCGGGCTTGGGCGCCAAGAGGCTATACGCTGCTCCTCATGCTTGCGTCCTACCGCCCGGGCCACGGTCTGCCCCAGCTGCCCGCCAACTTTCCGTGAAACGCTTGGAGGAATGCCGCACGGTACAGGTCACCGGTTGACACAGCCGGAACCCTACCCTACATTCGATGGTGAACATGCCACTTTGGGTTCTTAGCTCAGTTGGTTAGAGCGCTACGTTGACATCGTAGAGGTCGGCGGTTCGAATCCGCCAGAACCCACCTTAGCGTTCCGTCGTCCGATGGAACGCTTTTTTTGTAGCACTCGTGGCCGCTCACGGGCGGCCGGCGGGCTTTCCGTACCACCTCCTACCCGAAGCAACCGCTCATGCCCTCCTCCGTCGATGTTCGCCCCATCACTATTACCTTGCCCGACGGATCCACGCGCACGTTTGAGGCTGGCGTCACGGGCTACGAGGTGGCCGCCGACATCGCAAAGGGCCTGGCCCGGGCCGCGCTCGCGGTGAAGGTGGATGGTGAGGTCTGGGACCTGGACCGCCCTATCACCGAGGATGCAGAGGTCGCCATTCTTACCTGGGATGACAAGCAGGGCAAGCAGACCTTCTGGCACTCGGCGGCGCACCTTATGGCTGAGGCGCTGGAGGCGCTTTACCCGGACGTCAAGTTTGGCATTGGCCCGCCCATCGACCGGGGCTTCTACTACGACGTAGACCTCGGTGATCGCTCGCTGTCGCAGGACGACCTTGCGGCGATAGAGCAAAAGATGAAGGAGCTGGCCAAGCGGGACGTGTCCTACGAGCGGCAGGAGGTGCCAAAGGATAAAGCCGTAGCCTATTTTGAGGATAAGGGCGACGAGTACAAGCTGGAGCTGCTGGAAGGCCTCGAAGATGGCGAAATCACCTTCTACGAGCAGGGCAACTTTGTGGACCTCTGCCGCGGCCCCCACATCCCGTCGACGGGCGCCATCAAATACCCTAAGCTGCTGAACGTGGCTGGAGCCTACTGGCGCGGCGATGAGAACCGTCCGCAGCTCACCCGTATTTACGGTATCGCGTTTCCCAAAAAGAAAAAGCTGGACCAGTTTCTGGAGCGGCTGGAGCTGGCCCGCCAGCGCGACCATCGCAAGCTGGGTAAGGAGCTTGGGCTGTTTACGTTTAGCCAAAAGGTCGGCCCGGGCCTGCCCATGTGGCTGCCCAAAGGCGCACGCCTTCGCGAGACGCTGTCGGATTTCCTTAAAGAAGAGCAACTGGCTCGCGGCTACGAGCCGGTCGTCACGCCCCACATCGGGCGGCTGGAGCTCTACCGCACGAGCGGGCACTACCCGTACTACAAGGACAGCCAGTTTCCGCCGATGGTGTTTTCGGAGGACGACGGCGACGAGGACGGCTACCTCCTTCGCCCCATGAACTGCCCGCACCATACCCAGATTTACGCGAACACGCACCACTCCTACCGCGACCTCCCTGTACGTATCGCCGAGTTTGGCACCGTCTACCGGTTCGAGCAGTCGGGCGAGCTGGGCGGCCTTACCCGGGTGCGCGGCTTCACACAGGATGACGCCCACATCTTCTGCACACCCGATCAGGTAAAAGCGGAGTTTAAGGATGTCATCGACCTGACGCTGAAGGTGCTCTCGGCGCTGGACTTCAAGGAGTTTACAGCGCAGATCTCGCTTCGCGATCCGGGAAACATGGATAAATATGTGGGCGACGATGCCCTGTGGACCCAGGCCGAGCAGGCTATTCGCGAAGCAGCGCAGGAGATGGACCTGAGCGCCACCGAGGAGACGGGCGAGGCTGCCTTCTACGGCCCCAAACTTGACTTTATGGTGGAGGACGCCCTGGGCCGGGAGTGGCAGCTGGGGACTATTCAGGTAGACTACAACCTGCCCGAGCGCTTCGACCTGACGTATGTGGACGCCAACGATGAGCGCCAGCGCCCGGTTATGATTCACCGGGCTCCTTTCGGCTCGCTGGAGCGGTTCATCGGCGTGCTGATTGAGCACTGCGGGGGAAACTTCCCCACCTGGCTGGCGCCGGAGCAGGTGCGCGTGCTTCCCGTGGGCGCTGACTTTGACGCCTACGCTCGCTCTGTGTGCGATGCGCTACGGACTGCCGGTTTCCGTGCCTCAGTAGACACTGGGGATGACACGGTGGGCTACAAAATTCGCGAGGCCGAGACCCAGAAGATCCCCTTCATGCTGGTGGTTGGCGGTCGCGAGGAGGAGGCCGGGACCGTAGCGGTCCGACAACATGGCGAGGGGCAACAGGATGTGCGTACCGTAGACGCGTTCATCGAGCAATTGCAGACGCGCGTTGCCGATGAACTTCAACGGGACGATGAATAGCTGTCGTGCCTCCTTCAGCAAGGGAAACCTGCGGGATTGTAGACGTAATACATTATGTTAAAAGTGCTGCAGAGATAACGTGTAGTTTACTGCACCACGCAGCATACCCGCATTCTTTCTTTACCGTAACAACTGGAGGCCACGAGCTATCGCCGATAAAGTCCGCGTCAACGAACAAATCCGAGCATCCGAAGTCCGCGTCGTCTTCCCTGACGGCGAGCACGACATTCTTGATGTCAACGAGGCGCTGGAGATCGCCCGCAAGGAGGAGCTGGACCTTGTAGAAATTGCCCCGAAGGCACAGCCTCCGGTGTGCAAGATCATCGACTATGGAAAATACCGGTACAAGCAGCAGAAGGCAGAGAAGGAAGCGCGCAAGAAGCAGCATCAGATGGAGCTAAAGGAAGTGCGCTTCCGGCCGCGCACAGATGACCACGACTATAAGTTTAAGATGCGCCATGCGAAGGGGTGGCTGGAAGACGGCAACAAGGTCCGCGCCTATGTGCAGTTCCGTGGCCGAGACATCATCTACAAAGATCAGGGCATGGACCTCCTGAAGCGCTTCATTGAGGACCTGCAGGAATTGGCCAAGATCGACCAGCCCCCGCAGATGGAAGGCCGCCGGATGACAACCATCCTGGCACCGCATAAAAAGGGGCAGTAGTACGCACGGGGTGCTGCACCCCTTCACGAAGAAGTCGCATGTACTCCCCGCCTGCGCAATGCGTCTGTGTTGCGCACCAAGGCGAAGTGATGTATCCTTCCCTCCTCTGACGTAAGCCGTCAAGGGAGTCCATTCGGAACGGAAACCCCCGCCTTTCGTTATGTGTCTGCTCTATAACCGGCGTCTGTTTTATTTGATAGTAGGTATTGTGTAATGCCAAAAATGAAAACCAACAGCAGCGCGAAGAAGCGTTTCAAGCGCACAGGGAATGGCAAGTTCAAGCGCAAGAAAGCGTTTCGCAGCCACATCCTGACCAAAAAATCGCCGAAGAAAAAACGGCAACTCCGGAAAGACACGCTCGTTGACGCCGCCGACCGTAAGCAAATCAAGCGTCTACTGGGCGGCTGATGCTGCATCCCCTCCGCTCTACCTTTTTTGATTAAACCGCACGATCCATGCCGCGCGCACGTAATCGGGTGGCTTCACGCCGCCGCCGCAAGAAAATTCTTAATCAGGCCAAAGGCTATTGGGGCCGCCGCAGTAAAGTCTACACGGTCGCCAAAAACGCTGTCGAGAAAGGTCTTACCTATGCCTATCGAGACCGCCGAACCAAAAAGCGGCAGTTCCGCAAGCTGTGGATCGCCCGGATCAACGCGGCTGCTCGTCTGAATGGTAGCAGCTACTCGCGCTTCATGGGCGCACTCCGGAAATCGGACGTCGAACTGAACCGCAAGGCACTGGCTGATCTTGCCATGCACGACCCGAAGGCCTTTTCCAAGGTGGTCGACACGGTCACCGCGTAAGCTTTGGCTGTTTCCCGGCAGCCCACCTTTCGGTACGTGTTGCCCTACTCCCGCCCCTGCCCCGGCAGGCCCGGCGGGATTTTTTTTGCCCGACGGACGCCCCCACTTATCTCCCCTACTCATGCTGGACCGGATTGACGATCTTCGCGACGAACTGACCGACGTTACCCTCGACACGCTGGAGGAAGCGGAGGATTTCCGCATCACCTACCTCGGCCAGCGCAGCGGCATCATCACCAACCTGTTCAAGAAGATCGGCCAGGTGGCCCCGGAGGATCGGCCTACGGTTGGCAAGCAGCTCAACGCGCTCAAGCAGCGTGCGGAGGCCATTCACCAGGAAGCGCTCGATCGCCTGGAACGTGAGGAAGGTTCAGAGGGGCCTGGAGTTGATCTCACCCTGCCCGGTCGCACCCCACGCGTCGGGTCGGTACATCCCCTGGCCCAAACCCTGCGCGACATCACGCGCCTGTTCGAGCGGTTTGGCTTCTCGGTCGCCGAAGGGCCGGAAATCGAAGACGACTGGCACAACTTCACCGCGCTCAACTTTCCGCCCGAACACCCTGCGCGGGACATGCAGGACACGTTTTTTGTGGAGCCGCCCGACGGGCCGCGGAATGGGGTCGTGTTGCGCACGCACACCTCCCCGGTGCAGATTCGGGTGATGGAAAACACGGCGCCGCCGGTGCGCATCATTGCCCCGGGCCGCGTCTACCGAAACGAAGCTATCTCATACAAATCATTTTGCCTGTTTCATCAGGTGGAGGGGCTCTACGTAGACGAGGACGTGACGCTGGGCGACTTGAAGCAGATCCTCCGGACGTTCGCTGAGGCCTTTTTTGGCGATGACGTGCAGATGCGGTTTCGGCCTTCCTATTTCCCGTTCACCGAACCCAGCGCGGAAGTTGACATCTGGTGGGCTGACCCGGAGCACCCCGACGGTGGCCGTTGGATGGAGATCCTTGGCTCCGGAATGGTCCACCCCAATGTGCTGGATGCCGTTGGGGTAGACCCCGAGCGCTACACGGGCTACGCGTTTGGGATGGGCGTGGAACGCATCGCCATGCTACGCTACGGCATCGACGATATCCGCACGTTTTACGAAAATGACGCCCGCTTCCTACAGCAATTTTAGGCTCTGCTGCCCCCTCCTCTGCTGTGCCCCTCCGCTGCTGCTGAACGTTCTCCCGCTTCACCTCCTCTGCTCCGATGGATATTTCCTACCGCTGGCTCTCCGACTACATCGCTCACGACCTCTCCCCTGACGAACTCGCCCACGCGCTGACGATGAGCGGGCTGGAAGTAGAGGGCGTGACGCCGCGCGGTCCGGCTTCTGAGGGCGTCGTGGTGGGGCATGTAAATGACGTGCGCGCGCATCCCAATGCGGACAAACTGATGCTCTGCGACGTCAGCGTTGGCGCCGACGCGCCACTCCAGATCGTGTGCGGCGCGCAGAATGTGGAAGCCGGACAGCGCGTGCCGGTAGCCACTGTAGGCACGACGCTGCGCACATCCGACGGCGATACCCGCGCACCCTCCACGCTCGAGGCGGTGGAGCTACGGGGCGAGGCCTCGCAGGGCATGATCTGCTCAGCGCACGAGCTGGAGCTGTCGGATGACCATGAGGGGATCCTCGTGCTTCCCGACGATGCCCCGGTAGGCGCGCCGCTGGCCGACTATCTTGCCACGCAGGGCCTCGCGCTTACCGACTATGTGCTGGACATCGCCATCACGCCGAATCGCCCGGACGCCGTCAGCCACATCGGGGTGGCGCGCGATGTGGCGGCCCTGACACAGGGCACGCTCCGGCGCCCCGACGTGGACTATCCGCACGACGACAGCGGTGCGCCCCCCTTCACGGTGTCGATCGAAGCGCCCGATGCCTGCCCGCGCTACGTTGGGCTCCGGGTGACGGGCGTCACGGTGGGGGAATCGCCCGCTTGGCTGAAGCAGCGCCTGACGGCCGTCGGCTTGCGCTCGCGCAACAACGTGGTGGACGTCACCAACTATGTGATGTACGAATGTGGCCAGCCCCTCCATGCCTTCGACTACGACCGCCTGGGAGGCCCCGCCATCCGCGTGCGGCAGGCCGAAGGCAGCGAGTCCTTCACCACGCTGGATGACGTGGCGCGCGACGTTCCGGCAGGCACGCTGCTCATCTGCGATGCCGATGAGCCCGTGGCCCTCGCAGGTATCATGGGAGGCGCCAACTCGGAGGTGACCGATAGCACTACCGACCTGTTGATTGAGAGCGCCTACTTCGACCCCGTCACCATTCGGAAGGCCGCCAAGGCGCTCCAGCTGGCAACCGATTCGTCCTACCGCTTTGAGCGGGGCGTGGACGCAGACGGCCAGGTGTGGGCCGCCTTCCGAGCAGCTGCGCTCATCACGGAGCTTGCCGGTGGAACGATTGACCCAGGCGGGTTCGTCGACGCGCACCCGCGACCGCAGGAGCCGCTGATGCTTGATCTGCGGGTGGATCGGGTGGCCCACCTGCTGGGGATTGCCCTCACGGCAGACACGCTCACGCAAATCTTGTCAGCCCTGGGATTTCGCGTTGACGCGGCCAGCGAGGGGGTGCTACACTGCGAAGTCCCCCTCTTCCGCCCTGACGTGCGGCAAGAAATTGATCTCATTGAGGAGGTGGCGCGCATCTACGGGTACGACCAGATCCCGACGCCCGGCCACACGCAGATCCCGGCGCATACGCCGCAGGCCCTGCCATCCACCCGTCTGCGCGCCCAGGCTCGCACGGTGCTAACCGGCACCGGGCACCGCGAGACCTTCACCAACAGCATGCTGCGCAAGGAAACGGCCGAGCGCTTCAACCATCCCCCGCTGGGCGGCGCCGAGGGCGGGGTGATCGTCGAGACCCTCAACCCTATCTCGCGCGAGATGGCCGCGCTGCGTCCCACCCTGCTGCCCGGCATGCTCGACGTACTGCAGTTCAACCACAACCACGGCCAGGAGGCCCTTCACTTTTTTGAGCTGGGGCACGTGTTTCGGCAAAGTACCGACGGGGGAAGCGTGGTGAGCGGGTACGCGGAGCACGAGGCACTTCTAATCGCATCCAGCGGGCCGGTCGATACCGCTACATGGGATCGCGCGCCGCGACCTGCAGATATTTTCGACGTCAAGGGAATAGTTGACGCCCTGCTGCGTGACTTGCGCGTGCCGGATGTATCCATGGAAGCGGTCTACGAGCCAACCGACCTTACGCAACACCACCTCGCGATCACCGCACAGGGCGCCCCAATCGGGATGATCGCAACGCTGACCTCCGACCTGACTGCTGACTACGACCTCGAGCAGGAGGTGTGCATTGCAGAGCTGGACTGGGCGGCAGTCATTGCGTTGGCCGCGCCGCATCTGGAGCGCCGCCATACGCCCGTACAGCGCTACCCGGTTGTAGAACGCGATCTCGCTGTGGTGGTGGACGACGCCACCCCGGCTGGTGCCATGCTGGATACGATCCGGTCAACCGGCGAGCCGCTACTCAACACGGCCGACGTATTTGACCTGTATCAGGGCAAGGGCATACCGGAAGGACAGAAGAGCCTCGCCTTCACGTTGCGCTTTGGGGCCGACCGTACCCTCACCGATGCCGAGGTTGACGCGCAGATGGAGGCCATCCTCCAAGCACTTCAATCCACGGTCGATGCCGAACTTCGTGGATAGGAGTGGTTATATTCGGTACGCACGGCGCGAACCCACTACCCCGTAACTTCCGTCCCAGCCTCGGCCTGCCCATGGCCTCGCCTTCTTCCCCATCGGACCCCGTCGACGACCTCGAAGCTCAAGAAGCGGCAATCGAGCTGGCTTTCGACGATGCGGTCCGCCACAAGAGCCGCCGAACGCTGGAGCAACTCCGCGACCGTGTGGAGGACGCCCTTGAGGAGATCGAGCGGCTACGCCGGGAGAACGCCCGGCTCGCCGGCCGGCTGCGCGCCCTTGAGGAAGAAGCGGGCATTGACGACCCCAACCGCACGGTCCTCTCCCTCGACGAGCGCCCCGAGGCCGCCCGACGCAAGGTAAAACAGTTCATCCGGGCGCTCGATCAGTACATCGCCCAGGCCGAGAACCAATCGTAGCGCATTCCATCGCTGCTCCTGCTATGGCACACAAGTCCATCCGCGTCGAAATTATGGGGCGTACCTACCCGCTCCGGGTACGCGAGGAAGACGAAGCCCTCACGCGCGAGATTGCCGCCTATGTGGACGGCAAGATGGAAGCGTTCCGGGCCCAACACAGCGAGCAGCCACCGCTCACGTCGGCTATCATCACCGCGCTGGCGCTGGCTGAAGAGCTCTATGCCGTACAGCGCGACAAGGAGCACGCCCTCAACACGGTAGACGCTAACATCCGGCACCTCAGCGAGGCGTTGCAGCGGGGGCTTGAGGCTCCGTCGACGGCAGACGACGTCCTTGCGCGCGGCGATGGCGCCCTCCCTCCTGCATCACAGGAACAGCCCCCTACCGGCTCTATATAAGACCGCGCTTCACAGTCTACGAGCCCGTAGCGAAAGCGTAAAAAAAGAACCTTACGCTACTAAAAAAGGGAGCTTACCTTCAGGTTTGGACGACAGGCCTCACTCTCGAACGATTCGAGAGACGGCGCGCGCAAGCGCGTCGACCGTGGAAGTCGGAAGCACCTGAGCGGCACCCACATTGTCAACTAAGGGGGTTCTTTGAATCCTTCGCTACGGGCTCGTAGGCTGTGCAGATGGAGCAGGGCACGACCGGTGCCCCTTGGAGGAGCCACTTCCGCACGTTCGGCCCGGCCACCGTTCCCCTCTACGCCGGCTTCCGTCGCTTTGAGGCCTATCCACCCCCTGTTTGCCCCCCATGGACCTGACCACCGGACTCCTGCTCATCGTCATCGCCGTCGGCGCGTTTGCTGCCGGTGGTGCGTTGACGGTGTGGATCCGGCAGCAGCGGGCGGAAGAGGTGCTCGTACAGGCGCGGGCGGAGGCCGACGCCCTGCGGCGCGAGGCGGAAGCGGCAGCAGAAGCCTATCGCAAGAACCATGTGGAAGAGGCGGAGGCTGCGTTGCAAAAAGAGCAACGCGCCTTCACAGAAGAGCAGGAAGAAGCCCGCAAACAGATGCAGCGCACGCGGCGCAAGCTCGACCGCTGGCAGCAACGCCTTAGCCAGCAGGCCGAGCAGGTCAACGAACAGCAACAGACCGCGGAGCGGGCATCGGAGGCGCTCGAACGCCTGCAGCAGGAAGTGGAGCGTGACCAACAGCAACTGCGCACGCTGATGCAGCGCACCGAGACCACGCAAGAGACCCTGCAAGAGCAACGCGCAGCCGCATCCGAGGCAGAAGCACGCTTCAACGAGCGTACCGAGGCGCTGGAGCGCAAACGGGAACGCCTGCAAGACATGATCGATAAGCAGGTGCGCAGGCTCGAAAACGTGGCCGGGCTCTCCCGCCGCGAGGCACGTGAGGCCATGCGCGAGCAGCTCATCGAAGAGGCCAAGCTGGAAGCGGCCTCACGCATCAAGGAGATCCGGGATGAAGCCAAGCTGGAGGCCAACCGCGAGGCGCGCCGCATCATCCTGACGGCCATCCAGCGCACGGCGGCCAGCCACGCGATCGAGAACACCGTATCGGTCGTCAACATCCAGTCCGACGAGATGAAAGGCCGCATCATCGGGCGCGAAGGGCGCAACATCCGTGCGTTCGAGGCGGCGACGGGCATCGAGGTTATCGTGGATGACACACCAGAGGCCGTCATCCTCTCGGGATTCGACCCTGTCCGCCGGGAAGTCGCCCGGCTGGCCATGATCGATCTTGTGCAAGATGGCCGCATTCATCCTGGACGCATTGAGGAAGTGGTGGAAGAGGCCCGCACGGGCGTAGTGGAAGAGATTCAGGAACGTGGCGAGCGGGCGGTCATCGACCTAAACCTGCACGGGCTGCACAGCGAGTTGGTACGCCACATTGGCCGGATGCGCTACCGCACCAGCTACGGGCAAAATCTGCTGGCCCATTCCGTCGAAACCGCCCGCATCGCTTCCCTTATCGCCGCGGAGCTCAACCTGGATCCCGCCAAAGCCCGACGCGCAGGGCTGCTGCACGACATTGGCAAGGTATTGGAGGAGGAGATTGAGCAGCCGCACGCGCTGGCCGGCATGGACCTCTGCAAGAAGTACAAGGAGGAGGCCGACGTGTGCAATGCCGTGGGTGCCCATCACGATGAAACTGAGATGACCACCCTCATCGCACCTATTGTGCAGGCCGCTGATGCTATTTCTGGCGCTCGCCCCGGGGCTCGGCGCGAAGCGCTGGAGTCGTACATCAAACGGCTGGAGCAACTGGAAGACCTGGCCGCCTCGTTCGATGGTGTAGAGCGCGTCTACGCTATTCAGGCAGGGCGCGAGGTCCGGGTGCTGGTCAACCACGACCTCGTATCGGATGCGCGGGCTGAACAGCTGGCGGCCGACATCGCCCGCCGGGTCCAGGACGAACTGCAATATCCGGGACAGGTCAAGATCACCGTCATCCGTGAAGTGCGGGCCGTATCGCACGCCAAATAAGGCTACCGGTGACCGTGTATAAGAACAAGTGAATCAACGGGATACCATGTACGGCAACGCGCCCCCGGAGGAACCCGTGCGCCTATCTGACGTGCACAATTGTCCTTTTTCGCCCTTGTAATTACAA
>CAYFRR010000004.1:0-44707 GCA_964345505.1 uncultured Rhodothermales bacterium | reverse complement strand
CATCCCGGTCGAGACGACCGGGACGAGCGGTGGAAGTGAGCCCGCGAGCCGCACTGCTCCTCGTCACGTACGGCTACCGATGGTGCTCGTCACGTCCGTCCCGGGCGTGACGCACCTCCGGGACCGTCCCCGGTCCTATGTTAACCTCGTGCTCAACCGCGATGGCCTGCCACACCCGCGCCCAACAAAAAAAGCCCCACCACGCCAGTGCGGCGTGAGGGGGCTTGATCCGTGCCCTGGAGAGGAATCGAACCTCCACGAGCGTTAGCTCACAGCATCCTGAATGCTGCGCGTCTACCAGTTCCGCCACCAGGGCATTGGGTACGGAGCGCCAATATATGCGACGGGCGGCCCCAAGTTCAAGTGCCCCGCCGTTTCCACCATCGTTTCATGAATCCTCTGCTGCCGGGGTCCGAACTGAGGCGCGGGGGCGGTCGTATGGCACCGTATCGCTTTTCTTTCCCGCCTTCCGTCCTGCGCATGCACCCTCGCCGCCTCCTGCTGTTCCTGCTGCCGCTCCTCCTACTCACGGCGCCTCTTGCCGCTCAAGAACGCGACCGTCCGGTGCCGTACCCGGTAGACCTCCCGCCGCCGTTCGAGCGGGCGCTCAATCTGGAGACCCGTACCCTCAGCGGCACACCGGGCCCCACCTACTGGACGAACACCGCTTCGTATACGATTGACGCGACCCTCTCCCCGACCACGCGCACGCTCCGGGGGACGCAAACCATCACCTACCAAAACAATGCGCCCGAGGCGCTGCCGCAACTCTACGTGCACCTGCGGCAGAACCTGCATCGGGAGGGGATGATCAGAAACCGTGAGGTGGAAATCACCGACGGCATGCAGGTCGGTCGCGTAGCCGTGAACGACCACCCGCTGGTAGAACAGCCCGGCCGTGGCGCAGCAGGCTACCGCATCGATGGCACCGTGATGCGCATTGACCTCCCCGAACCGCTCGCCTCCGGGGCCTCAGTAGAGGTGGCCATGGACTGGCAGTTCACGGTGCCGCGGCAGGCCCCACGAATGGGCACAGTGAACGCCAACGAGGTCTTCTACCTTGGCTACTGGTACCCCCAGATGGCCGTCTACAACGACCTCGAGGGGTGGCGCGCCGAGCGCTACCAGGGCAACGGCGAGTTCTACATGGGCTTTGCCGACTATAACGTGCGGCTGACCCTGCCCGAGGGCTGGCTGGTGACGGCTACCGGGGAGCTCCAAAACGCAGCGGACGTGCTCACCGAGACGGTCCGCGAGCGCCTGGCCACGGCAGCGGCCACCGCAGAGACCGTATCCATCGTCGGCGAAGACGAGCGCGCGGCCGGGCAGTCGACCACCACCGACCCGACGGGCACCCTCACGTGGCATTTCACGGCCACGCAGGTGCGCGACATGGCCGTCAGCGCCTCCGACCGCTACGTGTGGGATGCCACGACGGCCGACACCGGCGCGGGTACGTCGATGATCCACGCGCTCTACCGCCCCGACGCGGCCTCCTGGGACCGCGCCGCCGAGTTTGCTCAGTTTGCCATCGAGCACCTGTCGGAGTACTTCACGCCCTATCCCTGGCCGCACATGACGGCGGTGGAAGGTATCATCGGCGGGGGGATGGAGTATCCCATGATGACACTCATCGGCGGCAACCGCACGGACGCCTCGCTGTTTGGCGTGACCTATCATGAGATCGCCCACATGTGGTTTCCGATGATCGTGAGCCAGGACGAAAAGCGGTTCACCTGGATGGATGAGGGGCCGGTATCCTTTGTGACGAACGAGGGCCGGGGCGCCTTCTTCGAACAGGATGCGTGGCAGCCGCGGCAGCAGGCGTACTACCGGATCGCCGACAGTGGGCTGGAGGTGCCCGCCATGCGCCATGGCGACGAGTATCCCCTGGGCACCCGGGCGCGCGTGATAGCCAGCTACAGCAAACCTGCCGTGGCGCTGCATGCACTGCGGGGGCTTGTGGGGCAGGAGGCCTTTCAAGAGGCTTTCCGGACGTACATCGACCGCTGGGCCTACAAGCACCCGGAGCCGCACGACCTCTTTCATACGTTCAACGACGTGCTGGATCGGGACCTCGACTGGTTCTGGCGCGGCCTCTTCTACGAGACGTGGACGCTACAGCACGCCATCGGCGATGTAGACGCGACGGCTGATGCAGTGACCGTGACCATCGTGGACGAGGGCCGCCTCCCCATGCCTGCACCGGTGCGGATCACCTATGCCGACGGACGCACAGAAGAACAAACTGCGCCGGTTATGCCCTGGCTGGATGGCGCGCGTACGCAGACGCTCACCTTTCCACCCGGCACCGTAACGCGCGTCACCATCGACCCGGACCGCTTCCTTCCCCATCTCGACCGCGCGCCGCTCACGTATACCCCCTGACCTGGCCGTCTTTTATCCCCGCTCTGGCAACATACGGCGTACTGCAGGCTCTGAAGACCCTGGGTTGCCCCCTCCATCGTGAACGCCCTTCTTCTTGAAAAGGGTGTCAAGGGGTTGATCCTTGGCGAAGGATGCGTTTATCTTCGGGATCCGTTGCCGATAGTACAAGTAGCAGGCGACACACAAGCGAATCCTCGGTAGCTCAACGGTAGAGCATGCGGCTGTTAACCGCAAGGTTGTAGGTTCGAATCCTACCCGGGGAGCATGCGTTGCACCGTATGGCATTATGTGACATAGCAGCGCTTGACCTCATAGAGAACGCTGGCGCAGCTCCTCCAGCCCTCCCCGCGTCAGCGTTTTCTACGCCTCCGACCTGTCCGGTCGGGGGCATTTTTGTTTTATGGGCTACGTGTCCGTATTGTGAGCATACGTTCCCTCCGTCGGCCATGCTTTCTCTATGCCCATCCTTCTTGCCGTCCTTGCCCTCTTCCTGCCTCGTATTGTGATCGTGGGGTTATGGCTGCTTACCACCTGGTTTGTGGGGGTCTTCAGCACGCTCCTCTGGCCCATCCTCGGGTTCATTTTCGCACCGACCACCATGCTCTGGTACAGCGTGGTGATCAACGTCTTTGGGGGTACGTGGGATGTGGTGTCCCTGGCCGGGCTGGCGGTGGCCGTGGTGCTGGACCTCTCGCCGGCTGCTGGCCGACGCAGCTGAGCCTGTCGCACTACCACGCCCGTGCAACATCGGCAGTGTTCACACGAAAGAACAGGCCGCGGCACTGTGCGTAATTCGTGTCTAAGCCGTACATACCCGTCCTTACCTCTTCCCCAGTTTCCTCGCTTTATGCCTCGCCTACTGCCGCTCCGCGCTGTTACCCTATCCCTTCTGGTAACCCTGCTCGCAGGCCTGTGTGTGCTGCCGACCAATAGCTCGGCGCAAGATCAGGACCTATTGCCCGTCGATCCCAATGTGCGGGTCGATACACTTGATAATGGGCTCGTCTACTACGTCCGCGCCAACGATGAGCCGGCCGACCGCGCTGAGCTGCGCTTAGCCGTCAACATCGGGTCGGTGGTGGAGGAAGCGGGTGAACAGGGGCATGCCCACTTTGTGGAGCACTTGCTCTTTAACGGGACGGAACGGTTTGAGGAGCAAGAGATCATCGACTTTTTGGAAGGGATCGGCATGCGCTTCGGGCCGGACGTGAATGCCTACACCAGCTTCGACGAAACGGTGTACATGCTCACGATTCCGACCGATGATGAGGAGATTGTGACGACCGCCTTCGACGTTTTGGAGGACTGGGCCTCAGCGGCGACCCTAAAAGACGAGGCGGTAGAGAAGGAACGCGGCATTATCATCGAGGAGAGGCGCGCGCGTCAGGAGAATGCTGCCGGCCGCATGCAGGAGGAGATCATCCCAACGCTGCTGCATCAGTCGCGCTATGCCGAGCGCCTGCCGATCGGTGACACCACGGTCATCCGCAACGCCGCCCCGCAGACGTACCGCGACTTCTACGAGCGCTGGTACCGGCCTGACCTGATGGGCATTGTGGCGGTAGGCGACTTCGATCCCGACGATATTGCCCAGCGTATCGAGCAGCACTTTGGCGATCTCTCGGTAGCCCCTGATGCGCCTGCGCGCCCGAACGTCGAGATTCCCGATCACGAAGAAACGCAGTACGCCATCACCTCGGATCCTGAGTTTCCGGTGAGCAGCGTGCAAGTCGCCTACAAGCGCGACCGGCAGCCGGTGGCCACGCGGCAAGACTTCCGCGAGAGCCTCACACGCTCGATGTTTCGGTCGATGTTGAACACACGCCTGAACGAAATGGCCCGGACAGGCGAAGCGCCGTTCCTCAGCGCCAGCTCGTACGCAAGCGACCTGGCCCGTCCGACCTCCTTCTACGGCCTGACGGCCCGCGTGGAAGACGATAGCCTGCTCACCGGCCTGGAGGCTGCGTTTCTGGAAGTGGAGCGTATCCGGCAGCACGGGTTTACAGCGTCGGAGCTGGAGCGCCAGAAAACGCGGACGCTGCGCAGCTACGAGCGCTCCTTCAACGAGCGCGAGAACATCCGCTCTGCACAGTACGTCTCGCGCTATGTGGACCACTACCTGAAGCAGCGCCCCCTCCTCAACACCGAAGATCGGTACACCCTGGTTCAGGCCCTGCTTCCTGAGATTTCGCTGGAGGAGGTAAACGCCGTGGCCGCTGATCTCTTTGCTGAGGAGAACCGCGTGGTGATCACCCAAATGCCTGATCGGCCCGACCTGCCCAAGCCCACCGAAGCCGAAATCGCGGACCTCCTGGACTCCATACGGGACCGCGACATTGCGCCCTACGAAGATGAGGAAGTAGAGGCCCCGCTGATGGCCGAACGCCCCGAGCCGGGCAGTATCGTCCAGGAAGAGGCTCTGGCCTACGACGTAACGGCCTTCCAGCTGAGCAATGGCGTTCGCGTGCTGCACAAGGCCACGGACTTCAAGGACGACGAAATCCGGTTCACGGCGTTTGCACCCGGCGGCACGTCACTGGCCGATGATGCCGAGTACTTCGAAGCCAATTTTGCGTCCAACCTCGTGTCCAGCAGTGGCGTGGGCGCGCTGGACGCGAACGCCCTGGACCGGGCACTGGCGGGGCAGGTGGTAAGTGTATCGCCCTTCATCAGCGAGTTGGAGCAGGGCTTCCGGGGACAAGCGTCGCCTGAGGATCTGGAGACGCTTTTTCAGCTGGTGCATCTGTACGCCACCGATGCGCGGGCCGACAGCTCAGCCTACCGCAGCTTTCAGAATCAGCAGCGCTCGTTTCTCTCCAACCGTGCAGCTGCGCCGCAGAGCGCCTTCCAGGACTCGCTGGTGGCCGCCCTCTTCAATGACGATATCCGCCGGCGTCCACCGACCGTCGAGGAGATCGACGGGCTGGATCTGGCGCAGGCCAAAGCCTTTTACGATGCGCGCTTTGCCAATGCCGGGGACATGACCTTCGCATTTGTCGGCAACATCGACCCCGAAATGCTACGTCGGCACGCCGAGCAGTACCTCGGATCGCTGCCCTCCAGCGGAGCATCGGGCGACTGGCGGGATGTCGCACCGCCCAGGCCTGAAGGCATTGTGGAGAAAGCCGCGTACAAGGGGCAGGCGGAGCAGAGTCAGGTGGCCCTCATCTTCCACGGTGAGATGCCGGATGATGTCATGGAGCGCCACTACCTGTCCACACTCGAAAACATCCTGAGCACCCGCCTGCGCGAGGAGCTCCGGGAGGAGCGCAGCGGCGTGTATGGTGTGCAGGTGCAATCCAGCGCGTCTGTGCGCCCGAACGCGGAGTACCAGTTCATCGTCGTGTTTGTGACGGATCCGGAGCGCGTGGAAGAGCTAACGGCAGCCGTTTTTGACGAGATTGCCGATCTGAAGGAAAACGGCGCAACCGAAGAAAAACTCTCCGCCACGAAGGAGCAGCAGCGGCGCTCGCGCGAGACGGCCCTTGAAGACAACGCCTTCTGGCTGGGTCAGCTGACCACCACAGAGCGCTACCCAGAGCGGACCCTCGACATGCTGATTGACGGCTTCACCGAGCGCGTCGATTCGACGACCCTGGAAGACGTCCAGCAGGCCGCCCGGCGCTATCTGAATCCGGAGCAGTACGTAAACGTGACGCTCTTCCCTGAGCGGATGGCGCCCAGCGAGGCGTCGGAGGCCGCAGAAGCGGGCGCCGACGAGTAAGCGCGCCCGCTCGTCCGCTGATACATCACCCGGCGGCCCCGCATTGCCATGCGTAGGGCCGCCGTTTTTTATGATCCCTTCCCCCCTGCCTCATGCCCGAGGGCCCGCGACGCTGGCAGCAGACGTTCAACCTTCGCATCGATGACACCTCCGCGACGGGTGAGGTGACCCCGCAGGCGCTGTGCGCGGTGCTTCAGGACGCAGCCAGCCGGCATGCCGCCGCCCTGCACGTCTCCCCGGCGCATCTACCCAACCAGACCTGGTTTCTGGCGGGGCTTTCCCTTCGTCTGCTCCACCGTCTGGACCCCGCCTTGCCCCTTACGGTGCACACGTGGCCCTGCGGCACCGAGCGCTTGCTGGCCCTGCGCGCCTTCACGCTCTCGCAAGACGACCAGCCCGTCGGGAAAGCCCTCAGCCGGTGGCTACTCATCGACCGCGAGCGGCGACGGCCCGTGCGAATTCCGGATGCCATCGCAGCGCTCACCGAGGAGCCCATCCCTGAGCTACCGTACGAGCCAGCGCTTGAGGGATGGGAGGACCACACTGCTCACACGTGGCCTCTCACCGTGCGTCACATGGACATCGACGCGAACCAGCACGTCAACAATACACGGTATGTGTCGTGGATGGCGGAAGCCGTGTTCCAGCAGGAAGGGCCGCGCTCGCTCCAGGCCTTGCAGGTGCGGTTCGACCGGGAGGCCGCTGTTGATGCCGCGCTGCGCGTGGAAAGCATAGCCACCGGCGCTGATCGCTTTGGGCACCGCATCGTACGTGCTGCCGACGGTGCAACCCTCGTGCAGGGCCGAACTGCATGGCGACCCGTGGAAGCAGGGACGGCGGGCGTCTCCGCCACGTAGTCCTGCGTGGTGAGTATGCCATGCTCACCCAGGCGTGGGCTAAAACTGCAGGGTAACGCCCAGGCCAAAGGTAAGCAGGTCGGTGCGGGAGCGGCGGACGTCGAACACCAATCCATCATCGGTACGCTCGATGGACCCGCGCCGCAGATACTCCGCTTCTTCGCCAAAGAGGTAGCGCGCGCCAAGGTTGAGGTAAACGGCCCGGACGGACGGCTGCCCGTCGCTGCGCGGAGAGGGCTGCGCGAGGCGGATGTCGAACCCGCCCCCGACCCCAAAGCTCAGCGCAAAGTCATCGAAGTTGACGGAGGACGCGATCGGGTCGCGGGAGCTTCGATCCTCAATACGCGTGTTGGTGAAGAGATACTTGAAGCCAAAGAGCCCATCCACGTGTGGCCGCACGGCTCCATCTTCGGGCTGCATGCGGAGCAGCAGGTGCGTCAGGATAATGTCGTTGGTCGTCCGCACGTTCACCCGCACATCGGGGATCGTCGTGCTAAATGGCTCGCTGCGCCGTTCAATGCCGTAATTCATGTAGCCAAAATCGAGCCCGATGAGCGCGGGGGTCCCCTGAAAGCGAAGCCCGGCCATGAGCGTCCCGCCCACCCCGGCGCGGGTGACGTTGTCGCCAAACCCGCCCTGTGGAAGGCCCACCGAGAAGTTGCCCGTCACCTCGGGCTGAACCTGTGCCGTGGCGGGCGTGGACTGTACGCCCCAGAGCAACAGGAGCAGAAAGCTGGTGAGGCAAACAATAGACAGGGTGCGCATGGGAAGAGACGGGATCGTGTGAGCGGGAGCAGGAACGCCCGTTACGAGCGGGGGGCAGATTCCGTTACAGCGGAAGCAGCCGCCGCTAAGGCCGGGCGATCGCTGCGAAAAAGCGAGGCAACGTCTGGCGCCTCATCACGAGCTACCATTGCTGCCAATAGCCTGCCAAACCGAAAAGCCAGCCCCATCCCATGCCCGTTAAAGCCGCCCGCCCAGTAGCTGCCGGGGGCATGGGGTACCGGTCCGATGATCGGCAGGTGGTCGGCGGTGAAGCCCATCGTGCCGCTCCATCGCCGCTGCACCTGTGCCCCCGCAGCCCACGGAAAATGGCGCTGTAGGTAGGCTTCGAGGGCATCCTGTACGGGGGGCGTGGTCGCATCGGCAAACCCCACCTCCGCTGCCGCGTGCTGATGCCGCGCTCCACCCAGCAACACTTCGCCGCCGGGAAGCTGGCGCAGGTAGTAGTTGCCCTCGTGCGAATAAATCGGGCATGAGAGCACGCGGGAGGTTAGCGGGGCCGTCGCCAGCATCTGTGCGCGTACCGGACGGATGGCGCCCTCCGGCCGCGCCAGGCCCGGCACGGGCGCGGCGTTCGTCGTCAGCAGCACCTGCCCGGCGGCCACTGTGCGGTGGGGGGTGATGAGATGGACCGCCCCGTTCTGAGGCATCAACTCGATCACGCGGTGCTGCGGGCATACCGTGGCACCGCTCTGCGCAATGATGTGACGCACCAGCTTGAGCGGGTCGCACGTGGCGCCGGAGGGTACATTCAGCGCACCGAAGAAGCCCCCGGCCTGCGCGCGGCTGCTGACCTCCTGCGGCGGCACGTACGCCACGGGCACGCCATCGGCCCGCAGGGGCGTCACGGACCGCTGCAGCCGCTCATCCTCCGCCGCGGTGCCCGCCACGATGAGACTTCCGGTGCGCTGCAGATCGAACGCGGTCGGGTCTAACTCTTTTTCGAGCAGCTGCCGGTTTTCAAGCGTGAACTGCCAGAGCCGCTGGGCCGTAGCGCGGCCGTACCGTGCGATGTCCGTCACATAATCCGTCGCGATCCCCTGCAGCAGAAAGCCAGCATTGCGGCCGCTGGCGCCATAGCCCGGCTCCACGGCATCAAGCAAGGCTACGGTCCAGTCCGGGCGTTCCCTGCGCAACCAGAATGCCGCCGAGGCCCCAGCGATGCCCGCCCCAACGATCGCCACGTCGCAGGTGAGCGCCGGCGGCCGGCCACGGTGCTGCCAAAACGAGCGCGTCATAACGGAGCAGAAAGGGATCGGCGGTGAAGGTAAAGATGGCCTTCCAACGACCGGCGCTGGCAGCCGTTTCTGTGAGCCATCTGGTGCCGGTCACCCCGCCTGCACATCGACGACGACCCGACCGCGGACCCCACCCTCCAGGAGCGTGCGGCTGGCTTCGGGCACCGCTCCCAGCGACACCACCTCGTACAGCATGCGCTCCAGCGCCTCATGGGGCAGGTCGGTTGATAGGCGCTCCCAGGCGGTGCGGCGCTCTTCCTGCGGCGAGGTGTTCGAGTCAATGCCAGCGAGGGTAACGCCCCGCAGGATGAAGGGAAATACGGTGGTATTGAGGCTGGGGCCGCCGGCCAGGCCACAGGCGGCTACGGCACCGCGGCGCCCGACCTGGCTGATGATGGCAGCCAGCGTCTCCGCACCCACCGAGTCTACCGCTCCGGCCCAGCGCGCGGAGTCGAGCGGCCGGTTCGGGCCGCTGCCCAAATCATCGCGCGGGATGAGGCGATCGGCCCCAAGCGCCGTGAGGTACGGCCGGGCGTCTGCACTGCCCGTGGAGGCCACCGCCGTGTACCCCAGCGATGCCAGCAGGGCGATGGCCGTGCTGCCCACGCCCCCGGAAGCACCCGTCACCACCACCTCGCCCTGCTCAGGCGTAACGCCGGCATGCTCCAGTGCCATCACCGAGAGCATCGCCGTAAAGCCAGCGGTGCCAATGACCATGGCTTCTTGCGGCGTGAGGCCACTGGGGAGCGGCACGAGGTGCTTGGCCTGCAGGCGCTGCTGCTGGGCATACCCGCCCCAGTAGTTCTCACCCAACCCATAGCCCGTCTGGATCACCCTATCGCCCGGAGCATAGGCTTCCGCCTCTGAGGCCGTGACCTCGCCCACCAGGTCGATCCCCGGTACAAACGGAAGCGACGCACGGATAATTTGCCCCTCCCCGGTTACGGCCAGCCCGTCTTTGTAGTTGAGGCTGGAGTAGAGCACCTCCACCTCCACGTCTCCGTCAGGGAGCTGGTCGGTGGTGCACTCCTGCACCGTGGCGGAGCGGGTGCCATCGCTATCGTCAACAACGAGCGCGTGAAAGGCCATGGGGACGAATGGATAGTGTATGGTGAAGGATCACAGGCAGGTATCACGTACGTGATCGCCGTTGATGAAGACGCCGCACACCTGCGTGGTGTACTCAAACGGATCACCGTTGTAAAGGACGACGTCGGCATCTTTGCCCTCTTCAAGAGAGCCGAGGCGATCGGCCAAGCCAAGGAGTTCCGCAGCATCGATCGTCAGCGCCGCCAGTCCGGCCTCGAAGGGCAGCCCGTTGGCTACAGCCAGGGCGGCCTCAAAGAGCACCACACGCGTCTTGGGCACGTAGCTCTCAAAGCCGCTCTGAAAAGCAAACGGAATGCCCGCCTCGTGGAGCTTGGCGGGGGTGTCGAGGGCCGCACTCCCGGTAGGCCCGGAGGGGCGGATCATCGGAGCGTGGGTGAGGACGGGGAAGCCGGAGGCCTGAATCTCATCCAGTAGCTGATGCGACTCCGCTACGCCGTCGAGGACGAGATCAAAGCCAAACTCCTCCGCCAGGCGCAGCGCCGTCATAATTTCCGGCACTTCGTGTACCGCCATAAGCGCTGGGATCTCGCCAGCGAGGACCTTCGCCGTGGTTTCCATCTGCAGGTTGCGGCGGGGGCGGTCGGCCGGGTCTTCTGCCTGCATGCCTTCATGGTAGGCCTGCGCCTCAAGCAGGTGGGAACGGAGCATGGACACGCCTTTGGAACGCGTGCCGGGCGTGTCGAAGGTGCTGCTCACCTGCGGGCCGAGCGTCATGGAGAGCATCGCCAGGGAGTCGATCACAGCTTCGTTGACGGTGCGGCCGTGCGTCTTGGCGATCATCGTCTGCCCACTGATGAGCGCCCCGGGCGCATGACCGGTGTGGACCGTCGTGACCCCCAAGCTCCGCAGCCATTCGACGAGTTCCTCCTGTGCGTTGTACGCATCCACCGCACGCAGCTCCGGCTGCAACGGACTCGACGTCTCCAGCTGATCCTGGTCATCGTCGATGTTGTAGATGCCGGCCAGCCCCACCACCGACCGCGTGTCGATGAGGCCGGGCGTAACGACCGCTGCCTGATGAACCGTGTACCCCTCGGGAATGGGGATGTCTGCCGCCGGACCCACGGCCTCGATCACGCCGTCGTTAAGGAGCACTACGCCATTCTCGATGGGGTCGCCAGCCATGGTGTAGACGGTCTCCCCTTCAATAGCCGTCTGGGCTGTTACGCGAAGCGGGAGAAGAAGCAAGAGCACGGCACAGAGGGCCGCAAAGGATAGGGTACGAAGCGTAGGCATGGATATGTGGCGTTCAACAGACATGGGTGGGAGTGGGCTGGATGGAAGGCCGACGGACAGGGGGCGGGAAGGAAAAAGGATCATCAATCCTGGCCGTGTACGTGGCCAGAGGCGTGCTCATACGTGCCCATGCCCCCGGTGGCAAACTTGGCATCGTCCGGGTCCGACCGATCGAACACCGGCTGCCCCTCGATCCAGGTTTCCTCGACGAGCGAATATACACTAAACGGCGGCCCGGAGAGGACCACGAAGTCCGCATCCTTGCCCGGCTCCAGCGAGCCCACCTGTGCTTCGAGGCCTAACATACGGGCGCCCGCCAGTGTGAGCGCCTCCAGGGCCGCGTCTTCATCCATGCCCGCACGGACGCCAAACGCCGCCATCCGTAGGAAGAGGCGCGAGTCGGTGACCAGGTCGTCGGTGTGGAAGGCTACATCGGCGCCGCGCTCGGCCAGCGCGCGTCCGTTCTCCCACCGAATGTTGGTAGCCTCCAGCTTGCCGCCGGGGCTATCCAGCAGGATGAGAGACGACGGGACGCCCGCCGCGGCAATCTCGTCGGCTACCTTCCACGCCTCGCTCACGTGGTGCAGCACCACGTTGAACCCAAACTCCTCCCGCATCCGCAAGATGGTGAGAATGTCTTCATGGGTGTGCGTGTGAAAGTGCACGATGCGCTCCCCATCCAGGACTTCCACCAGCGCTTCGTTGGCCAAGTCGCGCGAGGCCGTCCCGTTTTCCATCTCTTCGCGATAGGCCTCCGCATTCACAAACAGCTCGCGCTGCACCGCTGCGGACTTCGCCCGCGTCCCGGGGAAAGGAGGCTGCCGGATGGAGTTGGTGCCGTTGGCCATCTTGATGCCACCGCAGATGTCCGTGGTCGGGTTGTCGCAGAAGAGCAGATCGTTGATGACATCGCCATGGCGCAGCTTCAGGTACGTGGTTTGCCCGGAGAGCAGATGGCCAGAGCCTGACATGATGTTGACCGATGTAATTCCACCGGCGCGAGCACGCATCATGGAATTGTCGCGCACGTCGATGGCATCCAGCGTGCGCACCTCCGGATGGGTAGGCGACGATCCGTCGCCCCCTTGCTGCCGGCCGATGTGGGAATGGGTATCCACGAGCCCGGGAATGATGACCTTGCCGCCGGCATCGCGGCGCTCGGCATCAGCGGGAATGTCAACCTCGCCGGCGGCGCCAACCGCCACGATGGCCCCGTCGGCTACGACGAGCACGCCATTGTCGATGGTAGGACCGGCGACAGGATGAAGGGTGGCGCCTTCAAAAGCAATAGGTTGATCTTGGCCCTGCAGTGGGGCCGTCGCCAGCAGCAGGCTGACGACGCATAGGAGAACGGTACGCATAGATTCCGAGCGGACGGTGTGGGTGGGGTCAACGATGCGCCGCACTGGCAGCGCCCTTACAGTATAGGCCCCGGCCAGTTGTAACTCAACAGCTCCAGCGCCCTACCAGCGGCCACGTCCGCGCTCTATGGTGGCCTGATCAGACGCGGGTGGCGGCTGGGCCAACAGGGCATCCCGCCGGTTATCGGACCCTGCATTAGCGGTTTGGGCTCCCTCCGGAATGCGCGGGAGCACCTCCAATGGATAGAATCGCTCCAGCGGCAGCACCGAGGCAAGCTCCTGCCGCTGCCACAGGCGGAGGGCCCGGCGGTTGCCCTGGGTGAGCTCGAAGCGAGGCTGGCTGCCATCCCGCTGCACCCACAGCGTGCCCTGTAGCAGCTCCCCGCGCCAACGGCGACCCGGCCGATACCCATGCACTTCCATCGCCACCGTGTACTGCCCCAGCCCCGGCTGGTAGCTCCAGTCGTCTACAAACACATCTCCATAATAGCGTCCACGTGCATCAAGAACCTCCAGCAGCTGAGCGCCCGCTTGTTCAGCAAACCACTCGACGTGGAAGGCCTGCTCGGCCCGCGTCGGCGGCGTCACATGATGGGTATGCGTAGCTACGCGCGCCGGAGGGCCGTCATGAAGGCGCGCGTACACGGCATACGTCACCGTAGCCGGGCGGCCGTCTACGCGGGCCGACCGCAGATGGAACGCGAAGTCGCGGTAGCCCGGCCGGTTCGTCAGATCCACCACCCCGCTTGCGCCCGTCAGGGGTAGATGGACGCCGGTGTCAGGGTGCTCATCGACCGTCGCTACCAGGTGCGCCTGTACGGCAGCGCCGGCATCAATGCGTTCGAAGGTATCGTCACCGAACCGTCGCCGCTCCACGGCCAGGCGCAGCGCGTACCGTCCGCGGGCCGGGTCGTGGACGTTCGGCAGGTCCCAGTCATTTTTGAGAGGAACCACCCGCTTGGGCGAGGCCCACAGTCCCTCCTGTTCACACACCAAGCGTTGCGCCATCGCAGCGCACACCTCAACAAGGAGCGGTTCCGCGTCGCCAAGAGCGGCGTCTGGTATCCCGATACGGGCAGGTGGGCCCGCGTACAGGGTGTCGTGCGCGGCGTCGAACACCGTGACGTCAATGGCTTGCATGGCTTCGTGCGGCGGCACAGCCACATCCAGCGTATCCCAGCTGACGTGCGTGACGGACACGCCTTGCAAGGCCGGCGGCTGACTTCTGGCACAGCTTGCGAGGAGTAGCGCTGCCAGCAGCGCAGCTGCTCCGCGAAGGAACGATAGACACCGCATAAGCAAAGGGGACTGCCTGGATGAACCTCTTGTCTTACGCCAGCGCCATTGCAGCGCAGCGCCTCATCAAAGGCACGAGGCGCTCTGGGGATCCATAAGGAGGCCACGCGCTACCGCCCAGCGTGCTCGACGGAACGCCAAAATTGCGCAGTCGTCTTATAGATGCAGTATATGGCCCAATCAATTTTTACTTTTTATTCCACGCCGGAAGCGCTTTCGAGCACGCGAACCGCCACTTTCTATAGACCAACGATTGCGAACTCATGTCCAACGCTGAACCCTTAGCTCATCCCGGTGCCGCAACGGCCGAGGACTTCCTCCCGCTGAATGGCACCGACTACGTCGAGTTCTTTGTCGGTAACGCCAAGCAATCGGCCCATTACTACCAGTCAGCCTTTGGCTTTCAGCTGGTCGGCTACCGCGGCCCCGAGACGGGCCACCGCGATGCCTGCAGCTATCTGCTGCAGCAAGACAAAGTTCGCTTTGTCCTGACGACTGCACTGCGCTCCGATACCTTAATTGCCAAGCACGTGCACAAGCACGGCGACGGCGTGCGCGACATCGCGCTGTGGGTGGATGATGCCACCTACTCGTTTGAGGAGACCGTCCGCCGGGGCGCTGTGCCGATACGCGAGCCCGAAACGCTTTCCGACGCCGGTGGTGAGGTCATCATCTCGGCCATCGGCACCTACGGCGACACCATCCACACGTTTGTAGAGCGCAAGAACTACGACGGCCTCTTCCTGCCGGGCTTTGAGGCCATGGAGGAGCAGCGCTGGCAGCCCGACCCCGTGGGCCTGAAGTATGTGGATCACTGCGTGGGCAACGTGGAGCTCGGCGACATGGAGCGGTACGTCAACTACTACGCCGACGTGATGGGCTTCAAGAACCTGATCTCGTTTGACGACCAGGATATCTCCACTGAATACTCGGCGCTGATGTCCAAGGTGATGTCCAATGGCAACGAGCGCATCAAATTCCCAATCAATGAGCCCGCCGAGGGCAAGAAGAAAAGTCAGATTGAGGAGTACATCGAGTTTTACAACGGCGCTGGCGTGCAGCACGTGGCGCTGGCCACGGACGATATTCTGGAGACGGTAGGCCGCTTGCGCAACCGGGGTATCGATTTCCTGACGGTGCCGACCACCTACTACGATGTGCTGCAGGAGCGCGTCGGCAAAATCGATGAGCCGGTGGACAAGTTGGCCGAGCTCGGCATCCTGGTAGACCGCGACCCGGACGGGTATCTGCTTCAGATCTTTACCAAGCCGGTGCAGGACCGCCCGACGGTGTTTTACGAAATCATTCAGCGGAAGGGCGCGCGGTCGTTTGGGGCTGGCAACTTCAAGGCGCTCTTCGAGGCGATCGAGCGCGAGCAGGCGCGGCGCGGCAACCTGTAGGTCCTTCTCCATTACCCGGGCGCACACCCGGGGCTCTCATTCTGCTACTAACGGCTCCTGATGCTATGCCTCATTACCAACAACGCGGCCAGCTTCCGCGCAAACGCCACACCCAGTTTCGCCGCCCTGACGGCGAGTTGTATACCGAGGAGGTGATTGGCGCCGAGGGCTTTAGCGGCATCTCCTCTATCGCCTACCACATCCATCCCCCCACGCTGGTGGAACGGGTGGAGGATCCCATCCCGTACGGTATTACGTACGCGGAGAAGGACTTCCTGCGCCACCGCCACCTGAAAGGCGGCCAGGTTGAATCCGGCGGCGACTTCCTCACCGGGCGCCGCTACATCATGGGCAACAGCGACGTAGAGCTCGCCCTTACCCAGCCCACCGAACCCCTCTCCTGCTTCTACCGCAATGCCTCGCACGACGAGCTCGTGTACGTGCACGACGGCGAGGGCGTCCTGGAAAGCGTCTTTGGCGACGTGCCGTTCGCGCAGGGCGATTACGTGCACGTGCCCCGCACGGTCACGCATCGCTGGCACTTTGAAGGCGATACCCCGCCGCGGCTGCTGGTTATCGAGTCCGCGTCCGAGGTTCGGTTTCCCAAGAAGTACCGCAACCAGTTTGGGCAACTCCTTGAGCACAGTCCCTTCTGCGAGCGCGACGTGCGCCCGCCCGCCGAGCTGAACACGCATGACGAGGAAGGGCCCTTCGAGATCCGCATCAAGAAGCACGGCTACCTCCATCCCTACATCATGCGGTATCATCCGTTTGACGTGGTGGGATGGGACGGCTATATGTATCCGTACGCGATTTCCATCAAGGACTTCGAGCCCATCACGGGTCGGATCCATCAGCCGCCGCCCGTGCATCAGATGTTTGAGGCGCACAACTTTGTGGTGTGCTCCTTCGTGCCACGGCTCTTCGACTACCACCCAGAGGCCATCCCTGCGCCGTACAACCATTCCAACATCGACTCGGATGAAGTGCTGTTTTATGCCGAGGGCGACTTCATGAGCCGGAAGGGCATCGACCGCGGATCCTTTACGCTGCACCCGGGCGGTATCCCGCACGGTCCGCACCCGGGTACCACGGAGGCCTCCATTGGCAAGAAAGGCACCGACGAATACGCGGTGATGGTGGACACCTTCCGGCCGCTACATCTGACGGAGACCGCGCTGGGCATTGACGACCCCGACTACGCCGAATCGTGGAAGCCGGAGCGTCACGCGCCTACCAACGGACAGGCGGCCGAACATGCGTAGGGGCCATACGGTGCCGCGCTATCCTACCTGTGCCCTATGCCCCACCAGCCCCATCGGCCGATGGGGCATTTGTATGTGCGGCGTACCGCACCCGGCTCTATCCGTTAGTCTTGTGGCTGCGGCGCATTGCGAGCGGTGAGAACGGGCTGCTTGGCCGTGCGCAGCACCCGCTCTGTCACGCTACCCAAGACAAAGCGCCGGAAGGCCGAGCGGCCCTGGCTACCCATCACGATGAGGTCCGTAGAGAGCGCGTCGGCTTTGCGGATGATAGATGCGGCTACCTCGCCTTCCTCCACGTGGAGGGCATGCGGAACCTCCGGGCCTTCCGTCTCCTCCACGAAGTCGCGCAGCTCTTCGGTGGTGTGCTCGATGATATCCGGATCCAAGTCGTGCACGCTCACCGAACTCGCCAGCGACACAGTGAAGGGCAGCGGCTCAATCACATGCAGGACATCCACGTGGGCGCCGTGGTGCGCCGCCCAGGTTTTGGCGCGGCCCAAGGCAACGCCCGCTGCTTCGGAGAAGTCAACGGGCACCAGCAGGCGCTGAATGGGCCGGGGCTCCGCGTCGTCGTCGTGCGCGCGGACAATCAGCGTATCGCATCGGCTTTCGTGCACCACTTGTTCGGCCACGCTCCCCAGCAGGAACCGCTCTACGGCACGCCGGCCGTGCGTCCCCATCACGATAAGGTCCATGCCCTCTTCCTCGGCATACTCCAGGATGACTGGCGCGGCGGCCGCGCCCGGCGACAAGACGGGCTTCAAATGCACGTCTGGGGCGTCGACGGCCTGCACCATCTCCTCCAGGTGCTGCTCGGCGTCTTGTTGGGCCTCCCGAAAGAGCTCGGGCATGCTACCGGAGCCGGCATAGGCGCTGGGCAAGGGACCCTCTACAAACGAGTGCTGGATGTGCAACACGTGCAGCACGTGGACTTCGGCCTCGTACCGGCGGGCCAGCCGTATGGCCTGTGCCAACGCGGTTTCAGCACTCGTCGAGAAGTCGGTGGGGTGCAGGATGCGGGTGATGTCGGCCATAGGAGTGAGAAGCAGCTGTTGAGGGGAGCGAGTGCTGACGTATGCTTCGCTTAAACACGTTCATCATGAACGAGGCAACTGTCGGCGTGATCTACATCGCCGCCGCTAACAGTTGGCCTTGGAGGACCTGTTTACATGCCCAAGTCGTGCAGGCTCGAACGTAGCACGGCCCCGGATTGCTCCAGCCCTTTGTGCTCTGTCACGGACAGCTCGGGCATGATCTGCGCTTCCACGCCGCTATTGCCGACAACGCAGGGGATGCTGAGGCAGACGTCGGCCAGGCCGTACCGGCCCTCGGTGCGCGTGCTTATGGGCAACACGCTCTTTTCATCACCCAGGACCGAGCGGATGATACGGGTGATGACGACCCCAATAGCGCTGTCGGTGTGGCCTTTGCGCTCGATGATCTCGTAGGCGGCGTCGCGGGCATGCTCAAACAGCTGGTGCATGGCATCCGCATGAAAGCGCCGACCGAGGACCTCGTGCGTCCGGATCATTTGCCCCCCAATGTTGGCGTTGCTCCAGATCGGCACCTCGCTGTCGCCGTGCTCACCCAGGATGTAGGCGTGCACCGAACGCGGATCCACGTTGTAGTGGGCGCCAAGCAATGCCCGGAAGCGGGCCGTATCCAGCAGCGTGCCCGTCCCAATCACCATCTGCGAGGGTCGCTCGCTCCGCAGCTGCGTGACGTAGGTAAGCACATCCACCGGATTGGTGGCCACCACAAGGAGACTTTCGGGAGCGTGCGCATCCAGCTTGGCCACGATCTGGTCGAAGATGGCGGCGTTGCGCTCCAAGAGCCCCAGGCGGGACTCGTCCGGCGATTGCTGGCTGGCACCTGCAGTGATGACGATGACCTGTGCCCTCGCAAGATCCTCATACGACCCGGCCCGTACGCGGGTGCTGCCCACAAGGATCTGCCCGTGCATCAAATCCATGGCCTCACCTTCGGCGCGGGCCGGGTCCAGGTCCACGAGAATGATTTCGCTGGCGAGGCGCTGATTGAACAGGGCGTAGGCTGCTGCGCGCCCCACATTGCCGACGCCCACAATGCCGATTACCGTGCGCTGAATCATGCTGGAAAGCTGTTATTCACAAATTGAGAAACGGACGCCCCTGGACCTCAAGCGCCGGGTGCCGCTGCATCGGGAAGGTGGACATCAAAACGGGTACCCACCCCTTCAGCAGTTTGGACGTGAATCGTACCCTTGAGCAGCATCACCAGCCGGCGTGTGATGGACAGGCCGAGGCCGCTGCCCTGCTGGGTGTCATCAGGTGCAGCTTGCGTGAACTCGTCGAACAGGAACGGGAGAAAGCCGATGGGGATGCCCCGCCCGGTGTCTTCGACAGAAAGTTGAACGCCAGCGGCTGTGGGAACGGCCCGAACCGTTACGCCTCCGGCCTCAGTAAACTTGATGGCATTATTGGTCAGGTTGATAAGCACCCGGCCCAGCAGGAACGCATCCGTTGTGATGGAAAGGCCGTCGGGGACGGCGCTCTCCAGGCAGAGGCCCTTGTCGCTGGCCGCGGGCTGCAGCATGCGCACCACCTCACGCACCTGCGCGTCGATGGCCGTAGAGGCCAAGGAAGGCTGTTCTTGCCCCGCCTCAAGGCGCGCCCAATCCATCACCTCGTTGATGGAATGAAGCAGCCGCTGACCGCTGTTGCGAATGAGCGTAGCGGCGTCGCGCTGCTCTTCGTCGACCGTTTCAGCCGCCAGCAGATCAGCGAAGCCAATGATGCTGGTGAGGGGGGTGCGCAGCTCATGGCTCATGCTGTTGAACAGGGAGGTGCGTGCGCGTACCTGCTCCTCGGCCCGCCGCCGCTGCGCAATCAGGTCGGCTTCATACTGCTTCTGATCTGTGATGTCCTGCAACGCCGAGAGCAGCGCCGGACGCTGCCGAAACGTGACTGGCGTGATGGAGGCGCGAATCCACAGCGTGTGGCCAGCCAAGTGCCGCGCTTCAAACTCGAACCGGCTCACCTGGCCCTCCGCACGAAGTTGCTCCAGCATCTCATCCCGTTTCGATGGATCCACGAAATGGTCCTGCGTATGCACGCCATCCAGCACGCCCGGATCGACCCCAAACGTGTCCGAAAACCGGGTATTCACGTGCAGGATCTGGCCGGTCGCCTGATCGGTGAGTTGCATCGGGATGGGGGCCTGGTCAATGACGTGCAGCAAGGTATCGGCATGCTGGCGCGGGACGAGCGCTTCGGGGTCGGTGTCGACGGGTGTCCAGCTACACTCATAGGCCCATTGGCCCTGCCACAGCGTGGGATGGAGTGCGACGCGCGCGTGCATCCGCTGACCATCGGGCCGGCGCAACGCCAAGGGGCCGGTTTCGTGCGTGGCAGATGGTGCAGCGTGGGCGGCTGCCCTGAACGCTTGATATGACGCCGACGGCAGCAGCCGCTGCAGCGACGGCACGGCGTCTGCGTCTCCGGTATACCCGATCCAGCGGGCAAAGGCCGGGTTGACCTCCAGCACATCCGTTCCGTCGGGTGTGCAGAGCAGGAGCGGCTGGGGATCCCGCCGAAAGCGTTCCGCAGCCTGGTGGTACACGTAATGCTGCGCGATGACCGCCATGGCGAGCCGAGCAAAGCGCTGCAGTTCGCCCATGCGCTCCTCGGTGACGGGTGGTATCCTACGCCCACCAACGGCCAGTGCCCCAATCGTCAGGCCCTCCGGCTCGCGGAGCGGAACCGCCGCGTACGATTGCAAGGGAGTCTCCGGGCCTGTTACTAAGGGATGTCCGTCCCACCGGGCCACAGCGTGCACATCGGGCACTACGAGCGGCGTCCCTGTTGCTAATACGTCGGCGCTGAGGGCTTCATCCAGGGGCATTTGCGACAGCGCGGTGCCCCGGCACGCCACGTGGCGAACGGTATCGCCGTCTCGCAGGCTGACCATGACCACACGCGCCTCAAACTGCTGCTGCACCAGAGCCAAGAGGTCCTCGAACGCCTCGGCGGGCAGGTGCGCGCTGCGGTGCAAGCGCGCCAGTACGTTCTGGTGAGCAGTGGAAAACGCCATAAGGGGGTAGCCGGTTGAGCGGCTCATGAGGATATGTGCGATTTCCTACAGCGCTACCCACGACCGCGAGTAGCCAGGCGCCTCTGTTTCGTGGACGCATCACTTCGTGGAGGTGTCGCAGGCAATATACGCCCGCTCGGTGCACGGCTGCAAGCTTTTCTACGGGGCCTGGCTGCTTGTCCGCAATGGCTCAAGCGGGCAGTACGGCTCACCATGTAAAAACGCGCAGCCTGGGACGTGCCAGACTGCGCGTAGATACGTCCGTTCTGGTTGAACGTTTAGACGTTCGGGCCTGCTTCTACGATCTCGCTGGGGCTATCCTGTGCGTACGGTTCGAAGTTATCCTTAAAGAGCTTCGCCAGCTTCTTGGCCTGCTGGTCGTACGCCTCCGGGTCATCCCAGGTGTTGCGCGGCACCAGGATCTCGTCCGGGACCTCTGGGCAAGCCGTAGGGATGGACAGTTCGAAGATCGGGTCCTCCGTTGTTTCGGCATCCGCCAGCGCGCCGCTGTGGATAGCGTCGATGATGGAACGGGTGTGCGGCAGGTCGATGCGCTTACCCGTACCATACGGGCCGCCGGTAAGGCCGGTGTTCACAAGCCAGGCTTTGCTCCCGTGGACGCGCATCTTCTCGGCCAGCAGCTCCGCGTACTTGCTCGGGTGCCATACGAGGAAAGGAGCGCCAAAGCACGCCGAGAAGGCCGCCTGCGGCTCTTCCACGCCTACTTCAGTGCCGGCTACCTTAGCCGTGTATCCACTGATGAAGTGATACATGGCTTGCTCGGGCGTCAGCGAGCTGACGGGCGGTAGTACGCCAAAGGCATCATACGTGAGGAAGATGATATTGTCCGGATGATGGGTGACGCACGGAATCTTGGCGTTATCGATGAACTCGATTGGGTACGACGCGCGGATATTCTCCGTAAGGCTGGTATCCTCATAGTTGACATCGCGCGTACCTTCGTGATAGCGCACATTCTCCAGCACGGTCCCAAACCGGATCGCATGGTAGATCTCGGGCTCGGCCTCCTTCGACAGCCCAATGGCCTTTGCGTAGCAGCCCCCTTCGATGTTAAATATGCCATCTTCGTCCCAGCAATGCTCATCATCACCGATAAGGGCCCGGTTCGGATCAGCCGACAGGGTGGTCTTTCCTGTACCCGAGAGCCCGAAGAAGAGTGATACATCTCCCTCCTCCCCTTCGTTAGCCGAGCAGTGCATGGACAGGACGTCCTTCGCTGGCATCAGGTAGTTCATCACCGTGAAGATGCCCTTCTTCATTTCACCGGCGTACTCCGAGCCAAGAATTACCATCTGCTCTTGCTCGAAGCTGAGGTCAACGCTCGTGTTTGACGCCATACCTTCGGTGAACGGGTTGGCCGGGAAACGGCCGGCATTGTAGACGACGAAGTCTGGCTCCCCAAAATCTTCCAGCTGCTCTCTGGTCGGCCGGATCAACATGTTGTGCATGAAGATCGCGTGGTAGGGCCGCGTGCAAATGATGCGCACTTTGATGCGGTGCTCCTCATCCCAACCAGCGTAGCCGTCCACCACGTAGAGGGGGTCGCACAGGTTGAGGTAGTCAATCGCACGCTGGCGGTTGACCTTAAAGGTGTGCTCGTCCAGCGGGATGTTAATCTTGCCCCACCAGATGTCGTCCTTGGAGTCGGGGTGACGGACGACGCGCTTGTCGGTGGGGCTTCGTCCCCTTTTTTCACCGGAGGTGATTACAAGCCCCCCACTGTTCGCGATAGACGATCGCTTATCTTTCTTAATAGATAGTTCATAGAGCTCCGCCGGGGCAGCGTTACGGATAACGTGGTCAGCGGTGATGTCGTGTTTGCTCAGGTCAAGTGCAGCCATAGGCTCGGCAGCGGCGTGAGGAGTGATGTGGTGATACGAACCGGCGCGTTTGGCGTAGGCGAAAGCGCTTTCAGGACGATACGCCGTTCTGCTTTCAGGCTACGATCAATGCGTGCGGTAATAACTGCTACATGAATATATACAGACAGCCAGGCAGTGCTGCAAGTCTTCTGTGGAGCCTGCAGTACGGGTCTGTATGTGAGCCTTCATCTTATAGGTTGTCCAGATCAACTGCAACGGGGGCTATGCTACGTCACTTGTGGAGCCAAACCTCACGCCGGCGCTTGCCATAGCGTCGCGCGCCTCCGCCCTTGAGCCTTCCGTGTCGATCGCGCGCGTAGCTTCCTCTACCACCGTTACCTCGTAGCCGAGCTTGCGGCCGTCTACTGCGGACCAGTGCACGCAAAAGTCTTCCGCCAGCCCCACCAGCACCAAGTGCTCGATGCCGCGCGTCTGTAGGTAGCCGTGCAGCCCGGTGGGCGTCTCCTGGTCGTTCTCAACGAAGGCCGAGTACGAGTCGATCTCGGGGCGGAAGCCTTTGCGCAGGATAAGCTCAGCCGTCTCTGTATGGAGGTCCGGGTGAAACGCCGCGCCCACGGTGCCCTGCACGCAGTGGTCGGGCCAGAGCACCTGCGTCCCATACGGCATTTCGGTAGTCTCCATCGGCTGTTTATCCTCATGGGCCGACGCAAACGACTGATGGCCTTCCGGATGCCAGTCCTGGGTGAGCAGTACGTGGTCAAAGGAAGGCATCAACCGATTGATCACCGGCACGATGAGGTCCCCCTCTGGAACGGCAAGGGCACCGCCAGGGCAAAAGTCGTTCTGCATGTCGATCACAAGTAGGGCACGCATAAGCAATCACCGAGAAGCGTGAGGCAGAAAGCAAAACAAAACCTTCGACAGAAGGCAACCAAAAACGCCCGTCGCCTAAGCAGACGACGGGCGTGGAGCGGAAGACGGGATTCGAACCCGCGACCTTTTGCATGGCAAGCAAATGCTCTACCAGCTGAGCTACTTCCGCGTTATCACATGTACTGCATTTCGCAGTAGGACACGAAGTATACGCCAGATGTGTTTCCGGAGTCAAGGACCGTTGCTACTTTCACCTGAATCTCAAACAGCCAGCCGGAAGTACCCTGTTCGCGTATCAGAAGCCAATACGACGATTGGCACGGACCGAGTCGTCCGACTCCTCGGATGCTTCCAACTCAATGGTATAAGTGAGGGCCAGGGGCTGGGCGCCCTGCCCTTCCCAGAACGTGCGGCCGGTGGTGTTCTCGGCCAGCACGCCCAGACGCAGGCGGTCGGCGTTGAGGGATTCGGCCCAGGTCCGCAAGGCCCCAACGAGGGCATCCCCATGCCCGTCGCCCCGAGCATCCGCTGCCACGTAGACATCGTCGATGTACACCTCGGCGCTATCGGCCAGGATGGGCGGGGGGCCCCACCGGTGCGCATGCGCGAAGCCCACGATCGTATCGTCGATTTCCACCACCAGGAACTTCCGCGTGCTGTCTTCCAACCACAGGGGAAAATCGTTGCGCCAGCGGTCCACGGCGTCATCGGCCATGGCTACGCGCTCCTCCACAACGGTCTGCTCTTCAAGAAAGGCCTGCCATAGCGCCGCAACGGTGTCGGCATCGGAGGGGCGGGCGGGGCGGATGGTAGCGTCGGACATGGAGAAAGGCAAAGATGGAAAAGAGTCGGGGTAGGGACGTCAGGTACGTCAGGAGGTCGCCTGCACCACCGCTGTGCGGGGTTGCAGATAGCCGCGCTCGGCCAGCAGCTCGGCGTTGAGGACGGCACCACCGGCCGCTCCCCGCACGGTGTTGTGCACGAGGGCGATGAACTTCACGTCCAGTACTTCGCAAGCGCGGATGCGGCCGATGGATACGTTCATGCCCTTGCCCAGGTCGGCATGGCGGCGCGGCTGCGGGAAGTTGGGCTCGTCAAAGACGCGCAGCAACCGCTCCGGCGCCGACGGCAGGTTGAGCGTGGCGATGGGGCTCTCGTGCGTGAGGAACGCTTCCCGCACCTCGGCAGGGGTGGCCGGCTTCGACAGCTTCACGGAGATGCACTCAAGGTGGCCTTCCAGCACGGGCACGCGGTTACACTGCGCGCTCACCGTGAGGTCCGCTGGCTGTATGGTCCCGTCCTTCAGCGTCCCGAAGAGCTTGCGGGGCTCGGTTGTCAGCTTGTCCTCCTCGCCTCCGATGTACGGCACCACGTTCCCCAGCGCATCCAGCGAGGAGACGCCCGGGTAGCCGGCGCCGGAAAGCGCCTGCAACGTCGTCACCTGCACCTGCGCAACGCCAAACCGCTGCACGAGCGGGTGGAGCGCACAGACCAGCCCCACGGTCGAGCAGTTGGGGTTGGTGACGATGTAGCCATCGGTTGTCTGCCTCTCGAGCAGCGCGGCATGGTCCGGGTTGACCTCTGGGATGAGCAGCGGCACGTCAGGCGCCATGCGGTAGTTCTTGGCGTTGGAGATCACTGGATAGCCCGCCTCAGCAAAGGCTTGCTCTATCGTCCCCGCCACGTTGGAGCTGAGACCCGAAAATACGAAGTCGCAATCCAACCCGGGCTCACCCAGCACGACCTCCTGGTTGGCAATAGCCTCGGGGATGGGCGTGCTCCCGATCCACTCGGTGGCCTCATGGTACGGTTTGCCGGCGGACCGCTCAGAAGCTGCCAGGGCCGTGATTTCGAACCACGGGTGGCCATCCAGAATCTGCACAAACTTTTGCCCGACAGCGCCGGTGGCGCCCAGGATACCTACGGTTAGACGGTGCGACATGAGCTCAGGGAAGAAAACTAAAGTACAGGTCTTCGGGTGCGATCAATCACGGGACTCACAATCTCGGGACCCGCAATCACACGACTTACGATGCCAGCGATGTGATGCGCTCGGTAAAGCCTACGGGTACCACGAGCGTGCCGGTCTCGGTAGGCGCACGGGTACACCGCACATGCAGCGGAATGTTGCCGGCCACCAGCGGATCGAAGGATTGGGGATGCATGCCAAGCTGCCCGGCCCGCGCCAGGGCCTGGGCGTCGGGCAGGTCGAGCTGATGGATTGGCTCTGCCGTGGCGTCCTGTGCAGGGTCTGCTGTGTAAAGACCGCGGACGTCCGTCCACCGCTCCAGCAGGTGAGCGTCGAGGGCTTGTGCCAGTAGGGCCGCCGAGTAGTCACTCCCGCCCCGCCCCAACGTGGTCGTCCGGCCCTCCGTGTCAGCCCCGACGAAGCCCGTCACTACCGGCACCCCATCGCCTTGCAGCTGCGCACGCCAGCCCGCAACCTGCTGCCGCGTCACGCGACTATCCACGACGGCGTGGCCGAAGGTACTGTCGGTACGCACCAGGGCAGCCGCATCCTGCGCGACAGACGGCACGCCCGCGTCCCGCAGCGCGGCAGCCACCAGTGGCGCCGACAGCCGTTCGCCGATCGCGAGGACGGCATCGCGAAGATCAGGGCCCGGACGGCAAGCAGATAGCTGCGTTAGGATAGATGCATACCGGCCCAGGCGCTCCTGCAAATGCGTAGCATAGCGCTGCAGGGCCGGGCGCTGCAGCACCCCACTGGCCAGTACGTGATGGCGCGTGTACAGATACCGCAGAGCCGCATCTGGATCAACGGCGTCTGGCGCATCGGCCAGCCAGCCCGCAAGCGCGTCCGTAACGCCGCTTAGGGCCGACACCACCAGCACCAGCCGATGCTGCTGCCGTCCGTCCTTTACAATGGTGATGAGCGAACGCAGTCCCTCAGCAGAACCTACCGAGGTGCCACCGAACTTCAGTACTTTCATTTCGAATTAGAGCGAACGTCAGAAAACGAGGGCGGAGCGTGGAGGGCGGGTGTGCGCTGCTGCCACGAGCAAATGAACGTATTCAAGGCGCCTAACGCAATAAGGAAGGCGTCGTGGCCATGGGGCGAGGACAGCACGGCGAGCTCAGCGTTCGGCAAATGCTCGGCCAGTTCCTCCTGCTCCTGTAGCGGATACAGCACATCCGAGTCGATGCCCACCACGAGCGTCGGATGCGTGATTTGCCCGAGCACGTCGCGGTAGGCGCCGCGGCCTCGGGCCACGTCGTGCGTATCCATCTGGCGCGTCAGGTCCACGTAGCAGGCCGGGTCAAACCGGGTGGCCAGCTTTTGGCCTTGATACCGCAGATAACTCTCCACAGCAAACGGCGCCTCGGACGTGTCCATGTGGTCGCGGCCGAAGCGCTCAGCGAAGGAGGCCCGAGACCGGTACGTGACCATGGCGCTCATGCGGGCGGCGGAGAGGCCCGCCACGGGCGGATCGTCCGGGGGATAGGCCCCGCCCCGCCATTTGGGGTCGGCGTAGATGGCCTGCCGCTGCGCCTCGCTCCATCCGATGCACCAGGCCGAGTGCCGCCCGCCGACAGCGATAGGCACCAGCGACCGCACGAAGTCCCCTTCAAAGGCCCACTCCAGCACCTGCATCCCGCCCATCGACCCGCCAACGACACAGGCCACCTGCGCCACGCCAAGATGGTCGAGCACATGGCGATGGGCCCGGACGGTATCGCGAATCGTCACATCCGGGAAGTCAGGGCCGTACGGTTGGCCTGTGGCCGGGTTGTCGGTCAGCCGTGAGGCCGTGCCATAGGGCGAGCCCAGGACGTTGGCCGCGACGATGAAGTGCTGCGCAGGATCGAGTGCGCCGCCGGGCGCCAGCAAGGGGCCCCACCACGCATCCACATGGACGTCACCGGTGAGGGCGTGGCAGACGACCACCGCGTTATCGGCGGCGGCGTTTAGCGTGCCCCAGGTGCGGTACACGACGGGCACCTCGTACAGCACGCCACCACGCTCCAGCGGCAGCTCGGGCACAACGATCCGGCGCACCGCCCCATTGCGTGATGCGGCCGGGGCGCCAGGCGGCGTGCCCGCCGTCCGTTTCGGATTATCATTCGATGAGGAACGCATAAGGGTTAGGCCAGCTGCAGATCCGTTACGCGGTCGAACGCCTGGGCAAAGTCGTCCTTGATGTCGCCGATGTGCTCAATGCCGACTGACACGCGGACAAGGTCGGGACGTACTCCGGCAGCGACCTGCTCTTCAGCGGCCAGCTGCTGGTGCGTGGTCGAGGCCGGGTGGATGACCAGCGTCTTCGCATCGCCCACGTTGGCCAGATGGCTGGACAGCTCCACGTTCTCAACAAACGCCTGGCCACCTTCCGCCCCTTGCTGCACGCCAAACGCAAGGACCGCGCCATAGCCGTTGCTCAGGTAGCGTTGCGCCCGCTCGTGGTACGGGTGGTCTTCCAGCCCGGGGTAGCTCACCCATGACACCTCGGGGCGCTCTTGCAGCCACCGGGCCAGGGCGAGGGCGTTCTCACAGCTCCGTTCCACGCGGAGCGAGAGCGTCTCCAAGCCCTGCAGCAGCAGAAACGAGCCAAACGGATTCTGAGCTGGCCCGAAGTCGCGCAAACCTTCCACCCGCGTGCGGATGATAAACGCCATATTGGTATTCAGGACACCGTCTGGTCCGAACGTCTCCCAGAAGTTAAGGCCGTGGTAGCTGGGGTTGGGTTCGGTAAACTCCGGGAAGCGCCCGTTATCCCACGGGAAGGACCCGCCGTCCACAATGACCCCACCGACTGTCGTGCCGTGGCCGCCAATCCACTTGGTAGCGCTGGCGGTCACGATGTCGGCGCCATGATCCAGCGGGCGTACCAGGTACCCCCCGGCGCCAAACGTATTGTCGACAACCACCGGCACGCCGTGGCTATGGGCAATCTCGGCAATCCGCTCGAAGTCGGGAATGTTGAACCGCGGGTTGCCAATGCTTTCGAGATACACAGCCTTCGTCCGCTCGTCAATCAGCGAAGCGATGGAATCTGGGTCATCGCCCTCAGCAAAGCGGGTCTTGATGCCAAAGCGCGGAAAGGCGTTCTTGAACTGGTTGTAGGTGCCGCCGTACAGGTAGCTTGTGGAGACAATGTTGTCGCCCTGGCTGGCCAGCGTGTTCAGCGTCAGAAACTGCGCCGACTGGCCGCTGGCCGTGGAGAGCGCCGCCACCCCGCCTTCAAGCGCGGCCACCCGCTTCTCAAAGACATCATTGGTGGGGTTCATGATGCGGCTGTAGATGTTACCAAACTCTTTGAGGGCAAAGAGGTCAGCGCCGTGCTCCGCGTCGTCAAAGGTGTACGACGTGGTGGCATAGATGGGCACGGCGCGGGCGTTGGTGCTGCCGTCGGGTTCTTGCCCGGCGTGTACCTGCAGCGTGTCGAAGTGAAGCGGCTTGGACGGTTCGTGCGTCGAGTGTCCGTTCGTTGACATGGATTGGGCAGATGAGGTGTGGAGAGCGCGAGCATACGCGCATCCAGAGTGCCAGTGCCATGGTGCGAGCCCCCTGCCGGACGGGCATAAAAAAGCCCCTTCCGCGCAGAGGGGCGGAAGAGGTCGACAGCAACTCTGTGAAGTTGCGTGCGCTCCCCCGCTCATCTCTCCTCGCGCCATGTGCGTACTGGCCTGAGGTAGGAAGTGGCACCTTTCCGTACGCGATTGGGGAACGCACGGCGGTTGCCAGGGCATCAACGGGCCTACTCCCTCCGCCCTTCTGGATGAGCTATGGACTAACATCGTGTCATAGTGGCCTCCTCAACACAAGCCCCAAGAGGTGGTTCCACCGGAGCGCAGGGCCTCTGCCAGGTAACGGTATTCCAACAATCGCGAGCCCGCGCCACCCTATCTCGCCCACCACCTGAGCTCAGGTCCCCCCTGCACCCCAGGCGATGCATCCTTCCCGGAGGCGTGGCATACAAACGCCCGTCGCTTGTTTTTCTCACGCATCCTTCCGCTCTTCTGTGGCTACACGTATTGATGGGCGCGCTATCGCACAAACGGTTCGCACGGAAGTGCGCGCCGATGTTTCTTCCTGGACGGCTGCCGGACACCGCCCGCCCTGCCTGCGGGTGATCCTGGTAGGGGATCACCCCGCCTCCGCCTCGTACGTTCGGGGCAAGCGGAAGGCCGCAGCGGAAGTGGGCATTGACAGCGAGACGCTTCGCCGGCCCGACACTATCACACAGGACGAGCTGCTGGGACTCATCGCGGAGTTGAACGCGGATGACGCCGTGGACGGCATCCTGGTACAGCTCCCCCTGCCCGACCCTATCGATGCCGACGCGGTGATTGAAGCGGTGGACCCGGCGAAAGACGTGGACGGCTTCCATCCGGAAAACACGGGCCGCCTCTTTATCGGTGCGCCCCGCTTTATCCCGGCCACGCCGTTTGGTATCATGGAGCTCCTCCGCCGCTCGGACGTCGCAATTGAAGGGGCCGAAGCGGTGGTGGTTGGCCGCTCCAACATCGTCGGCAAGCCGATCGCGAGCCTGCTGGGCCAGCGCGACGCGAATGCCACCGTCACGCTGTGCCACAGCCGCACCCGGGACCTCGCCCTGCACACGCGCCGGGCAGACATCCTAATCGCGGCGGTGGGCCGCCCCAACCTCATCACAGCTGATATGGTGAAGACCGGCGTCACCGTCATCGACGTGGGCATCAACCGCGTGGACGATGCGTCGCGCGAGCGCGGCTACCGCCTGGTGGGCGACGTTGATTTTGAGCAGGTAGCGCCCAAGGCGGCCCGGATCACCCCCGTTCCCGGCGGCGTAGGGCCGATGACCATCGCCATGCTGCTGCGCAACACCCTCACGGCCGCTCAGACTTCCCCTGTGGCGGCATAGCCTTTTCCTCGGATGCGCCCCTCGTGCGCCCCTTTTCATGCCTCAAAATGCTCCCGATGTGCTCGGCGTGGATGACCTCGTTGCCGGGCAGGACACGACGGACCAGGCGGCCGATACGCTCTTCACCAATCCCCAGATTGACGACAGCTCCGCCTTCGGTCAGTTCGGGCGAGGGGTAGAGGAAGCTGGGCGGCTGGCCCGGGAGGGCGAGTGGGCCCTGTTCTGGGATATTCTCTACCAGAGCGCGGCTGAGTTGCTGGTCAACTTCGTCCCGAACCTGCTACAGGCGGTGCTGCTCTTCATCATTTTGGTGGTGCTGTACCGCGTTGCAGATCGGCTCCTGACAAGCGTGCTGGACCAGGCCTCCAGCGTAGAACCCGGGCTGCAAAGCCTCCTCCTGAAGAGCTTTCGCGTGATCGCGCTGGTGCTCATCGGGATCTCGGTGCTGCAGCAGTTCAACGTCGACGTGACCGCCCTGCTGGCCGGCCTTAGCATCGCCGGTATCGCCCTCGGGTTTGCTGCGCGCGACACACTGGAGAACTTCATCTCGGGCGTCACCATTTTGCTGGACCGCCCTTTCCGCGTCGGAGATCGCATCGCAATCGAGAACACCTATGGCCGGGTGGAGGAGATCACCCTCCGCTCCACCCGTGTCCGTACGCAGCGCGACGAGATCATGGTGATGCCCAACATTCAAATGATTAATCAGAAGCTCATCAACCACTCGATGCTGGGCACCGTGCGTGTGGATGTGCCGTTCGGCATCGCGTACAAGGAGCACCCCACCCAGGCGCGCGACATCGTGATGGAGATCATGGAGGAAGAGGACCCACGCATCGACTACAGCCGCAAGCCCACAGTGGTCGTGACTTCGCTGAACGACTCCAGCGTGGACATGATGCTGCGCTTCTTCCTGCGCAATCCGGACCTCGAAATCCCTGTCCGGTTCGAGTACATCGAAAAAATTCGTGAGGCCCTGCGGGAGCACGACGTGGAGATTCCCTTCCCCCACCTGCAGCTCTTTGTGGACGAGGCGAAGGCCTTCGACGACTCGTTCCTCATGGCGCCCACCCCACAACTCCCGTCCCCTTCCAAGAAAGACGGCGCATGATCTGCTCCCGAACCGTTGTTGGCGCATGCTGCACACTGCTGCTCCTCGTGCTCAGCGCCCAAGCCGTCGCTCAGGTCAATACAGAGTCGATGCGGCGGGCAGAGGTCGACGGTTTTACGCTGCGGTTGGGCGGCACCCTCGCGTATCAGCAGGGAAACTCGGACGTGTTTGAGACCGACGTGAACGGGCGTGTCGACTACCGGGCCCGCCGGCAATACATCTTTCTGAATGCCAGTCAGCGCTTCGCCCGCAGCGACGGCGGCACCTTCCGGAACCGCGCATTTGCACACCTGCGGTACAACTACAAGGCCACCCGTCGGCTCACTGGAGAGGGGTTCACCCAGATTGAGCGGGATGCCTTCACCCGACGGCGCGTGCGGCTGCTTGGGGGCCTGGGGCCGCGCATCCGGTATGCCCAAACCGACCGCTGGCACCTCTTTCAGGGCACCACGCTGATGTACGAGTTTGAGTCGCTGGACCCCACCAGCGTGGGCGACCGCGCACCGGATACCAACCGCGTGCGGTGGAGCAACTATCTGAACCTGCGGGTGCGCCTGAGCGAGCACGCCTCGCTGGTCGGCACCGTCTACGTGCAGCCCTGGCTGTCCGATTTCAGCAATATCCGCATCCTGCATGAGGCGCTGCTGGCGTTCCGCATCACGCGGCATCTCTCGTTCCAGACGTCGTTCGATCTGCGCTACGACAGCCGCCCACCGCTGGAGGTGGAGGATCTGGACATTGCGCTGCGCCAGGGCTTCGTGCTCACGCTGTGACCTTCCCTCTCAGGCGGACCATGCGCACCGTGCTCAACGTCTTGCTCATCCTTGCCGTCACGTATGCACTCATTGTTGGACTGATGTACAGCTTTCAGGAGCGGCTCCTTTTTCTCCCCAGCAGTACCCTGAGGGCCACACCGGCCGATCGGGGGCTCGACTACGAGGATGTCACCATCCCTACCGATGATAACGAACGGCTGCACGCCTGGTGGATCCCCGCAGCCGACGCACGCGGCACGTTCATCATCTCCCACGGCAATGCCGGCAACATCTCCGGCCGCGTAGACGTGGCGCGCCTGCTTCACGACCTGGGGCTGAACGTCCTCCTGTACGACTACCGAGGCTATGGGCAAAGCACGGGCCAAGCCTCGGAGGACGGGCTGTACCGCGACATCGAAGCGGTGTGGCGCTATGCGACCGACACGCGCGGCCTGGCGCCGGAGCGCCTCGTGCTTTTCGGCCGCTCGCTCGGCGGCGCGCCCTCGACCTACCTCGCCACCCGCGAGACCCCTGCCGCGCTGGTGCTCGATTCAGCCTTCACGTCGGTGCCTGATGTGGCGGCGCACCACTACCCGTTCTTACCGGTGCGTCAGCTGGCCTCGCTCTCCTTCGACAACGAAGCACACCTGCCGGACGTCACGGCGCCGGTGATCATCCTTCACAGCCCCGATGACGAGGTGATTCCCTACAGCCACGGCGAACGCCTGTACGAGGTCGCGCACGAACCAAAGGCTTTTGTACCGCTGGAGGGCGGGCACAACGAGGCGTTCTTCCGGTCGGAGCACTCCTACCGGACGGAGCTGGCGGCCTTTCTCGACACCCACCTGCCGGCCCATTAACCCCGCGCTTGGTGCGTCCTCGCTGCTCTGCTCATTACCTGATGGCTGCTGTGCCTTCTCCTGCTGAACTTAAGACGTACCTGGATGCGCTCGTGGACCGCTACGAGCAACCCGGGTTTATTGCGGATGACCCCATTGCCATCCCTCATGGATTCGACGATCCGCGCGACCGGGAGGTCATCGGGCTCTACGCCGCGCTCCTGGCGTGGGGGCGGAGGGCTACCATCATGAACAAGCTGGAGGAGCTGTGCGAGCGGATGGACTATGCGCCCCACGCTTTCGTTCGTGACTTCGACCCAGAGCGCGATCGGGCAGCGCTGGATGGCTTTGTGCACCGCACGTTCCAGCCTACCGACGCGTTCTGGCTGACGCACAACCTGAGCCTCCTGCTCCGGCAGCATGGGACCATAGAGCACCTGTTTGCACGGCACCTACCATCGGAGGCGTCGGACGTCGGGCCGGCCATTCAGGGGTTTAGCGAGTCGGTGATGCATGCCCATCCGGAGACGCCCCAGCGCCTGCGCAAGCACCTGGCGCGCCCCAATGCCGGCAGCGCCTGCAAGCGTCTGGCGATGTACCTGCGGTGGATGGTGCGCCCTGGGCCGGTGGACTTTGGACAGTGGACTGCCGTGTCGACCGAGCAGCTGGTGTTACCGCTGGACGTGCACGTGGGGCGGCAGGCGCGCGCCCTCGGGTTCATTGAGCGGCGTTCCAACGACTGGAAAGCCGTGCAGGTGCTCACCGACCGGTGCCGCCTGCTGGATGCTGCCGATCCGACCCGCTACGACTTTGCGTTCTTCGGCGTAGGAGCCTACGAGGATGCGTTGGATCCTGCGTTTACAGGCGTCAACGCCATCGACTTTACCTCGCCCCCCACGCTGCGGTAGCTCCGGTTGAAATACAGTACGGGGTCCTGCTGCATGCCCTGGGCCTGAATCTCTTTTACCTGGCCTATGAAGATGCTGTGGTCGCTCGCCGGGTGAGATGCGTAGAGGGTGCACACGAATGAGGCCAACACGTCGCGCAGGTGCGGAAGGCCGTCGCGCCACTCGACGTCTACCGGGTCGAACTGCTGTGCTGGCGTCAGGTCGGGCAGGGCAAAGTGGTTGGCCAGATGGGCCTGCTTATCGGTCAGCAGGTGCACGGCAAACCGACCTACGTCCATGATGAGGTCGTGTGAGTTAGCCTCTTGATGCACATTGAAGGACACCAGCGGTGGATCGAGTGACACACTGGTAAACGACCCGATGGTAATGCCGCGGGGTTCATCGCGCGCCGCGCAGGTGACCACCGTCACCGGCGATGCAAACCGCCGCATGACCGTCCGTAATTGGTTTCCATCCACCGAAGAAGAACTCATAGCAAAAGCAAGACCGTGAAAGCTAAGACAGGTACAGTGCCGCGTTACCGAGCCGCCGGGACGTCGGTTTCGGAGAAACCAGAACGTTGCGCTCGGTGTGCACCGGCCTCTTTCATGCGTGCGATCTCAGCTCACGTAAACACATCCTTGACGCGATTAAAGAAGGTCTTGCGCGTCTTCCGCGTCTCTGGCGCTGGTTCAAACTCAGGCGCGTCAGCCCAGGTGTTGAGTGTAGCGCGCTGCTCGGCCGTGAGCTCTTCCGGAGTCCATACGTGGAGGCGCACCAGCTGATCACCGCTACGCTGGCTGTTGAGCTCGGGCAGGCCCCGGTTGCGCATGCGCAGGACCTTGCCGCCCTGCGTACCGGGGTCCACCTCCAAGGTGGCCGTGCCTTCCAAAGTGGGTACATCGATCTCCGTGCCCAGTGCGGCTTCAGGGAAAGAGATATGATGGTCGTAATAGATGTCCAGCCCCTCCCGCACAAAGTGGTCATGGGGCCGCTCCTCGATCTCCACTCGGAGGGCGCCCGCCGGTCCACCCCGCAGGCCAGCATTGCCGGCGCCGCGCATCGACAGGTAGTTGCCTTCCATTGCGCCTGCCGGCACCGGGATCGTGATCGTCTCCTCGCCCCGCCGGCGCCCTTCGCCCCGACACTGCGGGCACGGGTCTTCAATGACCCGCCCTTCGCCCTGACAGTTGGGGCAGGGCTGCACATTCACGAACTGGCCGAAGACGCTCCGCGAGACCTGCCGCAGCTCCCCGCGCCCATCGCACGTGCTGCAGGTCCGATAGCCGCCCTCGCCATCGCGTGCGCCGGTGGCGTCGCAGGCGTCACACTTCATGAGCTTCTTGACCTTTACCTTCTTCTCCGTTCCTTCCGCAATCTCCTCCAGCGTCAGGGGTAGGGTGATGCGCAGGTCGGTACCGCCGCGGGCCCGCTTACGCGAGCGCCGTCCGCCTCGCTGCCCGGCGAAGATATCCTCGAAGATAGTGCCTCCAGCTCCCCCACCGAAGATGTCGTTGAACGCATCGAAGATGTCGTCCACATCGCGGAAGCCTGCACCGCCGCCATTGGCACCCACGCCTTGGTGACCGAAGCGGTCGTACTTTGCGCGCTTCTCGTCGTCGGAGAGGACACTGTACGCTTCCGAGGCCTCCTTAAACTTGGCTTCGGCCTCGTCATCATCCGGGTTACGGTCGGGATGGTATTCGAGCGCCAGCTTGCGATATGCTTTCTTGATCTCTTTGCCTGAAGCGTCTTTGCCAACGCCAAGGATCTCGTAATAGTCGCGGGGCATGAATTGCGGGGAGTGACCGATGAAAGACAGTGCGTGCCAAGGGATGAGGGCGCCGCTTGGTCTAAATTTTACGTGCTCAGGCCGCCACGATGACCTGTGAGTGGCGCAGGATCCGCTCGCCCATGCGGTAGCCGGTGCGGATCTCTTGCAGCACGGTGCCCGGCTCTGCATCGTCGGGAGCGGGCTGTTGCATCATGGCTTCGTGCAACTGTTCGTTGAAGGGCTGGCCTTCGGCTTCGATGGGCTCCACGCCAAGCCGCTTCAGTTCGTCCAGAAACTTCTGGCGGACCTGCTGCACGCCCTCACGGAGCGACGAAAAGGCTGGACCCGTGGTGTCGGCCTCGGCCTCAAACTCGTCGGCTGCCCGCAGCGAGCGTTCGAGGTCGTCCAGCACCTCCAGCATGGGCAGGATGACTTGTCCTTGGCCCACATCGATAAGCTGGGCCCGCTCGCGCTGCTGGCGGCGCTTGTAGTTCTGAAACTCCGCTGCTTGCCGCAGCAGTTTTTCTTGGGCCTCGTCGCGTTCGGCGCGGAGGCGTTCCAGATCGGCCTCCAACTGGTGCAGGGGGTTGGCAGCCTCTTCTGCGGCCGGGTCGGCTGCCTCTGCCTCGACTGCTCCTGCGCCAGATGCACCAGCGGCGTCGGCAGCGACCTCCTCCTCGGTAGGGGCAGCGGCCGCTACGTCATCCACCCCGGTGTCTCCAGCATTGGTCTCGTGGGCAGCGGCCGGATCGGTGCTCATCTCCTCATCAGAGACCTCCGTCGTATCGGGTCGGTTGCGGCTGCTTTGCTCCTTGTAAATGTCTTCGGGGGATTGTTGGGTGCTCATAGAAGGGCTATAGAAAGTTACGCGTAAGAATGTCGGTATTGCAGAATATGGATGTCGCGGGCATGCGCTACGTACGCTCCGATGTAGCCGGTTGGCTCAGGAGCTGCGCCATCGCTTCGACAAGCGCAATAATGTGGTCGTACTTCATGCGGGTGGGGCCGATGACCCCAATGGTACCTACGGTATCGCCGATGGTGTACGGCGCCGTGACCATCGAGTAGCGCTCCACCTTCGCATCGCTGTGTTCTTTCCCGATGCTGATGGTAGCATGCTGGGAGCCGGCGGGCGCGGTGCGCCGATGATCTTCCAACCAGTGCACCACGTAGTGCTCATCCTCCAGCAGCCCGATAAAGTCACGGATGACGTCCGGTTCCTGAAACTCAGGCTGCGCCATGAGCTGTTGGGTACCGCCGTATCGCAACCGCCCTTCGGTATTTTCGCTGAAGATGGTGTGTGACTCGTCCCTCACAAACTGCACGAGGCCGGTCTGTTCGTGGACAATATCTTTCGTGCGTGTCCGGTAGGTCTCGCGGATCTGCTGCAAGGTGAGCCCAGCAAGTCGCTCGTTAAGGATAGACGTCACACGGTCGATCGCCCGGGGCTTGAGGTCGGCTTCAAACTCCAGCACCAACGTGCGGACCAGGCCGCCTTGCACGCTCAGCACAAACAGGAGGCGATCACTGGAGAGCGACACAATGTTGAGGCGCTCCAGCACACCGGTCGACAGACTGGGCGTGAGCGCGACTCCCAGTAGGTTGGAGAGCTGGCCGAGCAGCTTAGAGCTTTCCGCAACGGCATGCTCATGGTCATCGCCCCGCTGCTGCAGCTGCGTAGCCAGCAGCTGGTGAACGGGCGGGTCGAGCTGTGGGGGCGCCATGAGCCGGTCCACGTAGGCGCGGTACCCTTGCTCCGTCGGTACGCGTCCGGCGGAGGTGTGGGGATGCGAGAGGTACCCCCGATCCTCGAGATCGCTCATCGCATTGCGCACCGAGGCCGGGCTCAGGTCGAGCCCATGCTGCTTGGTCAGAAAACGAGACCCCACAGGCCCGGCTTTGTCGACGAAGCTCTCCACCACCAATCGGAGGATCATCTGCTCGCGCTCGCTGAGCGCGGCACTGGAGGATCGGTATGTGTCAGGCAACTGCGTCACGCGCAATGCGGAAACGAAAAAAGAGAGTAACGATGAGCCTACGCGGCGTGCCAGCTCGGCAGGCACACGCCAGTGGATGTGCAGCACAAAAGGCTTGCCAGACTGGCTGCAATGATGGTGTCGGGGAGCACGTTCCGCGTGAAGCCCGCTGTGGGCTCAGATCCGGTACGATGTCGCCTACCGGTGCCAGGCTGTCACCCGCCCTTCCGGGGCTCATTTCTGCGCTCGATAGCAAACGCAACTGCTGAGGCCATCGTGCGTAGCGCAGACACGTGTACGAACACATGCTGCACTGTATGCTCTTCGGCGCACTGCCGTTTTTACCCTTTTCCATCCTGCCCACTGTTCATGCGCTTCCTCTCAACGCTGGCCGCCAGCATCATCGGAACGCTGGTTGCGCTCGGCATCCTGGTTCTGTTTGGCTTTCTACTCATCACCGCATTTGTCGCCTCTGCCGACACCACCCCTTCCGTGCAGTCAAACTCCGTGCTGACGATGGAGATCAGCGGCGCTCTTCCCGAACGGGTAGCGCCTGACCCCATCGCCCAAGCTCTGGGGGACGGGCCACGCTATGGCGTGCACGATGTCCGCGATGCCCTGAAAAAGGCCGCCGCCGATGACCGGATTGAGGGTGTCCTCTTGAAGGCTCACGGCGTGGCGCCCCAGTGGGCATCGCTGCAAGAAGTACGCGAAGCCCTGTTGGAATATAAAGACAGCGGCAAGCCGCTGTATGCCTACACGGGCGAGTACTATTCAAACGAGGCGGCTTACTTTCTGAACAGCACCGCGGATAGCGTCTTTGCTGCACCTGAGGGGTTCTTCGAGTTTAACGGCTTCAACCTACAGTCCACCTTCTTTGCTGACATGCTGGAGAAGGTAGGCGTCGAGCCTACCGTGATCCGCGCCGGTGAGTTTAAGAGTGCGGGCGAGGCGTTCACGCGTTCCAATTTCTCAGAAGAGAACGAGGAGCAGCTGCAGGCCATCGTAGATGGACAGCACACGGTGTTTTTGAATGCTGTCGCCGAATCGCGCGGCACCACGACGGAGGAGCTGCAGCGCATTAAGCAGGAAAGCCCCACCTTCACCGCCCGGCAAGCACTGGACGAGGGGCTGCTGGACGGGCTGCTGTTCGAGGATGAGGTCATGGATCTGATGCGCACGCGCCTCAACAAAAGTGAAGACGACGACCTGAACACCATCACGCTCAGCCGCTATGCGCGCACCCCTGCCTCCGACGCCGGGATCGAGCGCGGGCGCGAGGGCACCGTCGCCGTCGTCTACGCACAGGGCGGGATTGTGGCGGGGAGCGACGACAGCCCCTTTGGTGGGGGCCAGATGCTGGCCTCGGCTGACTTTACCGACACGATGCGCGACGCCCGCGAAGACGACCAGGTGGATGCCGTGGTCGTCCGCGTGAACTCGCCTGGCGGCTCCGCCTCGGCCTCGGACGCGATCCTGCGCGAGATTGCGCTTACCCAGGAGGAGAAGCCCGTCGTGATCTCCATGGGCGACGTCGCAGCATCCGGTGGCTACTGGATCGCCACCGCCACGAACGCCATCGTAGCTGATCCCCTCACCATCACCGGGTCGATTGGCGTCTTTGGCCTCCACCTGAACACCTCCGAATTGCTGTCCGACCGTATCGGGCTGACGTTCGATCAGGTGCAGACCGCACCGCTGGCCGACTTCCTCTCGCCCACCGATGCCTTGACGGATCGGGAGCGCGAGCTCTTCCAAGCGTTTGTTTTGGAAACGTACTCCGAGTTTCTGGAGAAGGTCGCTGAGGCACGCGGCATGACGGTAGAGGAGGTTGACGCTGTTGCGCAGGGCCGGGTGTGGACCGGCGCCGATGCGCTGGAGGTCGGCTTGGTGGACGAGCTCGGCGGGCTGAGCCACGCCATCGACAAAGCGGCTGGGCTGGTGGACCTGGAGCCGGGTACTTTCCGCATCCGCGAGCTGCCCCGCCAGAAGACGTTTGTAGAACAGCTGGCGGCCGGGTTTGAAACCCAAGCGCAGGCCCTCTGGACCCGCGTCACGGGCGCTCCCGGGCAGGACCTCTTTCAGAACAACCTGCGCCTCCTCCGTGAGACCGAGCGTATGCACGGCACCGTGCAAGCCCGCATGCCCTACGACTTCACCATTCAATAGCGCGACCCTTCAATAGCGCTTGTGCACACCCCACGCGCATACATACCACAGCCCGCTCCGGAGCGCCGGGGCGGGCTGTTTTTAGTTATCGCCGGTCGATGCGAGGGAGGCTGCGGCCACATCTGAAGCGGCCCTCACGAAGGCACGGCTGTGGACTCCACGAGCACATCGCCCGTCATTTCCTCTGGGATAGGCAGGCCCATCAGGGCAAGAATAGTGGGCGCAATATCGCCCAGCTTACCCTCGGCGATGGGACCATCGAAACCCTCTTTGATAATAAGATGCGGCACCTGCACGGTCGTATGCGCGGTGTTGGGGCTGCCATCCGGGTTGCGCATCTTGTCGGCGTTGCCATGGTCAGCGATAAGGGTCACGCTGAACCCGTGGTCACGTGCGGCATCGACCACCGTGCGCGTCCCGGCATCGACGGCTTCCACAGCAGCCACGGCCGCCTCAAAAACGCCTGTATGCCCCACCATGTCGGGGTTAGCGAAGTTCAGCACCACGAAGTTGTGCCGCTCCTCCGCCAGTGCCGTGGCCACCTCATCAGCCAGCTCCGGAGCGCTCATCTCGGGCTGCAGATCGTACGTAGCCACCTTGGGCGAAGGAATAAGAATCCGGTCCTCGCCGTCGAAGGGGTCCTCCTGCCCCCCGCTGAAGAAGTACGTCACGTGGGGATACTTTTCCGTCTCGGCCGCGCGCAACTGCGTCCCGCCCAGGGCTGCAATCACCTCGCCCATGGTCTGCTTGAGGTTGACCTTCGGAAAGGCTACCGGCACATCGAACGTCTCGTCATAGGGTGAGAAGATAACAAAAGTAAGATCGAGCGGATCGCGTTCGAAGCCGTCGAAGCCTTCCTCCGTGAAAGCGCGCGTGAGTTGCCGCGCCCGGTCGCCCCGAAAGTTGAAGAAGATGACCGCATCGCCGTCCTCAATGCGTGTGGGCGTGTCGTCCTCGGTTTGAATGAGCGATGGCTCGACGAACTCGTCGGTGACGTCGTTCGCGTAGTTGGCCTGTAGCGCCTCTGTGGCGCTGTCGTACGCATCGCCGGTGCCCTCCGTCAGCAGGCGATACGCACGCTCGGTCCGCTGCCAGCGCTCGTCCCGGTCCATGGCATAGTAGCGGCCGATGACGGACACGAGGCGCCCTACCCCGTGCGTCTCCATCATCTCCTCCACATCTTCCACGTAGTCCACGCCCCCATGCGGATCGGTGTCGCGGCCATCGGTGAAGGCGTGGACGCACACCTGCTCCTGCGCCAGCCCTTCGCGTGCCGCGAAATCCAGCAGGGCATTTAGGTGCCGTACGTGGCTGTGCACGCCGCCGTCAGAGAAACAGCCCATGAGGTGCAGGCGGCTGTCGTTAGCCTTTGCCTCGGCCACGGCCTCCTGAAGGGCATCGTTCGAGAAAAACGACCCGTCTTCAATGGCCAGGTCGATGCGCGTAATTTCCTGATGCACCACACGCCCAGCGCCCAGGTTCATGTGGCCAACTTCGGAGTTGCCCATCTGCCCCTCCGGCAAGCCCACCGCCCGCCCCGACGCCACAAGGGTGCTGTGCGGGTAGGTGGCAAAAAGGTCGTCGAGGTACGGCGTGTCCGCCGCTACAATAGCACTCACCGACGGGTCGTCGGCGATACCGTAGCCATCGAGGATAAGCAGCAGGTGTCGCTTGTCAGGAGCCATAAGGCGTGAAGGGGTAAGGAGAAGAGGGAAGGAGAATCCACCATAGGAACTGCCGCGTCAGTTCACGCGAAAGTCGGGCGCTTGCTTGGTCGTCTTGCCCGTTTTGGTGTGGAAGACCTGCATGGAGCCGGACACCGGGCAGACGATCTGGCGCACGCCGTAGCGATCCGTCTTATACGCCGGCTCGTCAAAGTACCGGTCGCTGGTGCTGCAGTAGTAGGTTCCTTTGGAGGCGTCGAGCCCGTTAATGGGGTCGGGCAAGCGCTGCAGACGCTCGTAATACGTGCAGAAATCGGTGAGCGGGCAGGCCTCGCAGTCGGGCGACCGCGCGGTGCAGGTGTAGCGCCCGTGCAGAATGAACAGATGGTGCGCCTCACCCCATTCAGCCTGCGGGATGATGCGCTTGAGCTGCCGCTCCACCTTGCGTGGGGTGGTGGCGTCTTTCTTCACCAACCCAATGCGGTTCGACACCCGAAAGACATGCGTGTCCACCGGCAGCGCATCGACTTCGAAGGCCACCGAGAGCACCACCTGGGCCGTTTTGCGCCCCACTCCCGGCAGGGTCATCAGCTCTTTTGACGTTTGAGGGACGGCGCCGTCGAAGGCCTCCATCACCCGCTGCGCCATCCCCACGAGGTGCTTCGATTTGTTGTTGGGATAGGTCACCGACTGGATGTACGGATAGATCTCCTCCGGTGTCGCATGGGCCAAGTCAGCCATCGTCGGATAGTCCGCGAAGAGACCCTCGGTGACAATGTTCACCCGCTTATCTGTGCACTGCGCTGAGAGAATGACCGCCACGATGAGCTGGTACGGGTTGATGTAGCGCAGCTCGGTCTCGGGCGTGGGGATTTCTTCGCGCAGGCGGTCGAGGGTGTGGCGGGCTTTTTGGGTGCGGTTCACAGAGTGCAGGCGATAACGGATGAACGAGGCGAGATGGGCTTCCTGTGCAATCCTTCGTATGCAATCGACGGAGCATCGCTCAGGAAACGCACCGCAGAAACGCGAGGCCGCGAGAAGGGATTCGCCCCAAGGCTCGCTCGAACCGGAGGGCCGAGGGGTCGTACCACCGGGCGCCGTTTCTGCTCATGGGTTGCTTCCTGTATGCGCCGACTGGTCCCCCTCCTGTTCATCCTACTGCTCGCGTGGCCGGCCCAGGCCCAACCCGCGCCGCCTCTTACGGACGAGCCTCTTACAGACGAGGCGGCGGTATCGCTCATCACCATCCTGCCCGGGCCCAGCATCGAGGCGCTGTTTGGTCACAGCGCCCTCCGCGTGCGCGACCCCGCCGCAGGCATTGACCGGCTCTACAACTACGGTACCTTCGACTTTAATGACCCCTTCTTCGTCCCCAAATTTCTGTACGGGGATCTGGAGTATTTTCTGTCGGTGAGCAGTGGGCGCGTGCTGCCGCGGTATGCTGACGTGCAGGGCCGCCCCGTCATTGAGCAGCATCTCGACCTGGGCCTGGAGCAACGGCAGGCGGTCTTTTCCTTTCTGGAGAACAATGCCCGTCCCGAAAATCGCGCGTACCGCTACGACTTTTATTTCGACAACTGCTCCACGCGTATCCTCGACGTGTTTGAAGACACCCTGCAGGACGCGGTGGACTTCGGGTACGCCCCGGGCCCCACGCAGGACACGTTTCGCGACTTGCTGCAGCCGTACATTGTGGGGCAACGACACGTGCAGACAGGAATGAATGTGCTGCTCGGCACCCCCTCCGATGCTTACGCTACGGAGCGCGAGCGCGCCTTCTTGCCGGATTATCTGCTGGGGCTGTTTGATCAGGCCACCGTCGTGGTAGAGGGACAGACGCAGCCGCTGGTTGCCCGGACCGACACCGTCGCATGGGTAGAGGGCTACGAACGGGCGACGCCAGGGCTGCCCTGGATGGCGCTCCTGGGGTGGCTTGTGGCATTTGGCGCTGCCTGGCGCACGTATCGCGAGTGGCGCGCCCCGGACGTAGGCGGCCGTCGCGCTTCACGCTGGTTGGATGCCGGCCTCTTCGGCGTGGCGGGGGTGGTGGGGGTAGCGCTGAGCTTTCTGTGGTTGATATCGCTGCACACGGTAACCCACCCCAACTGGAACATCCTCTGGGCCTGGCCGACGCATGCCATCGTAGTCTTCTGGCTGGCGCGCTGCCGGGTGCCGGCATGGCTCTGCACGTATGTAGGCGTAGCCGCTGTGGTGGGCCTCATTGGGGCCATCGGCTGGCCGCTGTGGCCACAGGAGCTGCCCACCATCGCCCTCCCGTTGAGCCTGGCCCTGAGCCTGCGCGCGGGCAGTCACTGGTACCGGAGCCGCAGGCGGCAGGGCCCGGGATCTGTATGACGCGTTACTCGCTTTGCGCGTCTTCGAGCGAGAAGTCGATAAATAGCGTGTGCTGCGTATCAACGGGTTGGCCATCGACGGTGGCCGGTTCGAACGAGGCCTGCCGGATCACTCGGAGCGCCTCTTCCTCGGTGCCTGCGCCCAACCCGCGGATGACCTCGGCATCGCGGACCGTGCCTTCGGCTGTTACCACAAACTGGACGAAGACGCGTCCGGAAACATTGGCCCGTGCCGCTGCACTCGGATAGCGGATATCCTCGTACAGATTGGATAGCCCACCGATGAGCTGGACGGGCGTGTCGGTGTTGACGTACACGCCGTCCTCGCGCGTGCGATTGCGACGCCGTTCCTCCGCTTCAATCTTCGCAATCTCTTCCTGCATTGCTGCGATCTGGGTCCGGAGGTAGGTGCTCTGGGGCCGGTGCTCCTGCGCCTGCCGATAGCTCTGCAGCGCCTCTTGGTACCGGTCCTGATTGCTAAGCACATCGCCCTGCCCGCGCAGGTATTGGTATTGCTGCTCTACACGACGCTCTTCCTCCAGCTCATCCTCCACACGGGTGAGGCCGGCAAGCGCCTCTGCATTCTCCGGGCGGCTGTTGAGTGCCCGCTGATAGACGACACTGGCTTCGGACCACCGCTGCTGACCTTCCAGCGAACGGGCGCGCTGCATGTGGCCACGAAACGTTTCTTCTGCTGTCGTGGCCGCGAGGCTATCACGCACGGCGCTCAGGCGCTCCTCTACCGTCGGATCGTTCGGCCTAAACTCCCGCGCCTGGCTGAGGCGTCGCTCGGCGGCTTCGAAGTTGCCCTCCTCAATCAGCGCGTTGCCTTCCTGCCAGTACTGCGCGAACAGCTGCTGACGCACCGC
>CAYFRR010000003.1:30965-52617 GCA_964345505.1 uncultured Rhodothermales bacterium | reverse complement strand
ATGATCTCGTACGAAAAGCCCCGGCGACGGAGGTAGTCCGATAACTTCTTCTTTCGGCGGCGCGGATCCTCTTCTCGCGCCACACGCGGCCAGCGCTTCTCGGCGTGCGCCTGGGCGGCCGCTTTCAGATCGGCGGAGGCCGTAAGCTCGTCGAGCGCTGGTTCGATGGCTACTGGCGGCACGCCTTTCTTCTTGAGATCCCGCCGGATACGCATGGGGCCATGCCCTTTGAGCCGAAAGCGTTCTTTGGCGTATGCCGACGCGTAGGCCGCGTCATCTATTTCGCCCTTCTGCTCAAGGTAGTCCAACGTGCGCTCCACCACGTCGGGGGCATAGTCCGCGCGTTGCAGCATCCGCTCCACCTCCGTCCGGGTGCGACGGCGTTTCACGACGTACTCCCAGGCCCGGGCCCGGGCTTTCAGCACCTGGTCGTCTGTCACCAGACGCCGCTGCGTTTCCACGTCCAGCAGCGTGCCCTTGGCAAGCTCGTACCGCAGCACGAGGTCCACGTGCACCCCGAAGGCAAACGCACCGTCGATGTGAACGGACACGCGGTTCGGATCCTTTTTCTGAGCAACGAGCCGGGTGATGGTGCCGGCGACAAGCGGTTGTTCGGATGCGTCGGGCATAAGCGCAGCGTAGGAAAAGGTGAAAGAAAGAAAACCGCAGCGCGGCGGCATCGGCTGGATTTAATTAACCTCCACGCGGACCGTATCCAAAGCAATCCCGGTTACGATGCCGAGCCCACCGTCCACGTTTGAGATAGGCTCACGTCGGGGCGGATCATCACGCGTGGCGGCAAAACGGGCGTACGGCTCATCGCCTCGGATAAGCGCCAGCTGTACGCTGTGAGGCGGTAGTGCCGCCTCATTATCCTCTACGGGCACGCCATAAACTCCGATCCATGAACGCACGCTGGGCGGGCAGTCCTCCTCCACCGGGCACGTAGCATCAGCTTCCTGCTGCACCTGCTCAGGGCGCAGGAAGAAATCGTCCAGCGAGGAGCCAGCCTCAATGGCAGGCCGCAGGCGAGTCCGGACCCAGTAGGACCGGTCGGCAGGCTCGGTCCACCAGAGCTGGACCTCGATCGGATAAGCAAAGCCGTCTTCCGCACCGGTGCGCAGCGAGTCGAGCTGCAACGAGTCGAGCTGGGTGGGGTCGACGAACACGGAGTCAAACAAGACCGCCTGGATCGGTGCCTCGGGTACGCTGACACGGAAGCTGTCGAGGGTGACTGGCGGCGGCAGGGTACCTTCTGCGGTAGCGGTTTGCCCGTTCCACCGCGCCTCAAACGAGAACCGGCTGCCCGGCGGGAGCGGCACCGCAGCGCCCGCAGTGTACCGTCCGTCATCACCAACCGCCGCAAACGGGTACGTCGTCCCGTCCACGGTGAGGGTTACGCCGGCGTCCACGAGGGCACTGCCCGATCCATCTGCCGGAAGCGGGGCATCCAGCGGACGGGTGCGACGCAGGCGCACCTCCGGCATGGAGTCGCCGGTGGTAAGGAACGCTTCCGCCACGATGCGCTCGGGCGGCGCGGGGGCCATACTATCGCACCCGACCATCGCCCCGGCAGCCAACAACAGGGCCGGAAGCAGGCAGCCGAGGAAGCGGTGCCACGCGCGAGCACACACGGATTGATCCATAGTCGCCTACAACTCCACGTGTAGTTCGAAAAGGGGCAGCAGCGGAAAGCCGCGCCGATTGCGCACCGTCACGCCGGCTTCAGGTGCCGGGTCGTACTGCCGAGAGACGACGTTGCGCCGCCCGAACACGTTGAACAGATTCAGCTGTACCCGAGCCGGAGCGCCGAGCATGCCAAAGCGGTACCCCAAGGACAGGTCGGTGCGCCAGTAGGTGGGCAACCGTCCATTGTTGACCTCCGGCCGGTGGAGAAAGCGCGTGGGCGCGTCGTCCAGCACATCGCCAAGGGCAAACCGCGCCTCGGGCACCGTGGTCGGATAGCCGTTGCGCCATTCGGTAGAAAGCCCCCAGATCCACCGGTTGGTTTCACGCTGCACCGTCGCGCGGAGCGCCCGCGGCACGTCGAATCGCGTGGGCCGGAAGCCCTCCTCTCCCAGTCCCCGCGACCGGCTCTTCGATCGCCCCCCGTGGTAGGTGGCCCGCAGCCGCCAGGCCCCGAGATCAGCCGTAGCCAGTAGTTCCAGCCCATAGGCGCGGCTCTCTCCAGGCTCGTACTGCCCCAGCAGAGCCCCGGTATCAATCCCCCCTCCATTCAGTCCGTCGGGCCGTTGCAGCTCGTCGCGTGGAATGAGGATATGCCGTGCCCTACGGGCATAGCCCTCCGCCCCAAGCGTGAGCCAGGGCAGCGGCTGTAGCTCCAGCCCGGCGGAGACGTGGCGGCTGGTAGAGGGGCGCACCTCCTCGTCCGATGGAATCCACCGGCTCGACACCAGGTCATATAAAAACGTGCTGCGGTCACGGAGACGATGGAGGTATTGCACATGCAGGCCCACACCGGCCTTGACCGATAGCAGCCCCGGAAGGGCGATGTAGCGCGCATTCAGGCGCGGCCGGACGTGTGCGTGACGCCCTCCGCTGAAGTAGGAAAAGCGAATACCGGGCTGAATCGTCCATCGGGGACCGGGCGTCCAGGTATCCTGTGCGTAGGCCGTCAGCTCGTACGCACGCGCCTGGCTATCCTCCTCCAGCGTCTCCACCGCGCGGGGCGAGCGCTGCAGCTCTGCATCCAGCGTACTGTCGAACAGGTGGCGACGGACGCGCAGCCCCGTGCGTACCTGATGATCCAGCGAAGCATAGAAATCGACATCCACCTTCGCCCCAAGGTCCCAGAGCCTGACGTCATACGCGGAGGTAATGGTAGAGACCTCAGAGGGACGGATGAGCGATCGCTCACGGGCGCGGTAGCCCGAGGCGTAGGCGGTGGTCGTGACAAAGAAGCGGTCCGACGGCAGGTACTGATGCCGTGCGCTGACGAGCTGATTGCCCCAATTGTGATCGAGCTCGAAGAACAGATCAGCCGGGCGCAGCCAGGAAGAGAAGTCGAGAGACAGATCGAAAGGCAGCCGGAGGTCCAGGTTATCCCCCCCACCATAATAGCTGAGTGACAGCCGGTGCTGTGTGCTTGGTCGGTAGGTGGCTTTAGCGCTGAGGTCGTAGAAGAAGTACCCGGTGCGCAGCGTATCCCGCACGCCCCCCTGCTCTACCGGATGGCGGGAACCGGCGACCTGATCAATGTAAGACCGGCGGGCTGCCACCATAAAGGACAAATCATCCCGCAGTGGACCCTCCAGCACGAAGCGACCACTGAGCAAGCTCAGGGCGGCGACCCCCTGCAGCTCCGCTTGACTGCCGTCTCGCATCTCGGCGTCAAGCACGGCAGAGAGCCGCCCGCCGTGCTCCGCGGGAAAAGCGTCTCGATAGAGACTGATGTTTTTAAACGTCTCCGTCTGAAACGTCGAGACGACATTGAACGCATGCCACGGATGATACACCGGAGCGCCATCCAGGAGATACAGGTTGTGATCGGACTGGCCACCGCGCACCACGAGGCCACCCGTGAGCTCCCCCGCGCGCTGAATGCCCGGCATCCACTGCAGCGCCTGAAACAGATCCGACTCGCCAGAGAACGACGGCAGCTGCTCCAACTCGCGCGTCGGGGTGCTGACGACACCGGGCAGCACCGCCAGGTCCGACCGTTCGGAACGTCGCGCGTCTACCCGCAGGGCTTCCGCCTCAACCTCTTGCGGCTGAAGCGCGAGCAGCGCCACAGGAGCGCCCGCCGTCAAGACGGTGTCCTCCGTGGCGTAGCCGACGTAGGAGACACGAGCCCGGTATGGGCCTACCGGTAACGCCGGCAGCGCAAAATAGCCGGCCTCATTGGTGACCGTTCCGCGCTCCAGCGTAGGGACATACACATGCGCCCCCGGCAGCACCTCCCCGGAGACGGCATCCGTCACAAATCCAGCCATCGATGCGCGGAGCGGGGGCGGTTCGAGGGGCGCCCCTTCCGCAGCGACCAGCACGTACTGCCCGGGGCGTGTCTCGTTGGCCTGCAGGTTGGTGCCCGATAGCACGCAGGCGAGGGCGGCCGCGACATCGGTGCCGCGGTACGTGCATGAGACGCGCGGGGCTGCTTCCACGAGGCGGTCGGCAAAAACCAGATTGATGCCCGCCTGCTGCCGGACCTCATCAAGGGCGGCACGCAGAGGCACATCGGTGGCATTGATGTGGAGCTCTTGCGCGGCTACCGATACTGGAAGCCCCGCTGTTCCCAACACAAACAGCACCAGTACAGCACACAGACACCAGAGGCGCAAAACAGGAACACAGCAAATGGACGAGCGGCGATCGACCCTGCCGTACGGTGGCGCCCTCCAGTACTACAGCGCCGTGCGATGACGTGACAAGGGTGATCTGTTCTAACGTGTCCGTGGCACCGAGGTTACGTCGCCCCTTGGTGCAGCCGTGCCGGCCCTGTTAGGGCTTGATCTGCAGCGCCTGGTCCTCCGCGTGTACCGTTGCGCCCAGCGTAGCCGCGAGCGCCTCCACCATCTCCTCCAGCGAAGCGTCCTTGGCAAATGTGCCCGACACCCGTTCCTCTGCCAGCATCGGGGCTACTTGGACCGTCCGGCCAAAGCGGGCCTCCAGGCGCTCCGCCACGACCGCCATGGGGGTTTCGCGGAAGAAGAGCAGCCCCGTCCACGCCAGGCGCTCACTGATATCCACGCGCTCCGGCGCCGACGGTGGCGCTCCTGCCACAGCCCGACTGCGCTCTCCGGCCGTCAGGGTGACCTCCTGCCCAGCGGCCGTTACGGCCACCTGCCCGGTCGCCAGCACCACCTCCGTAGCCTCCTCGCTGGCCTCCACGCCAAACGCCGTGCCCAGGACGCGCACCTCTGCCGCCGCCGTGGCAACGCGGAACGGCGTCTCGCGCGGCGTCACGGTGAAGTACACGGACCCTTGGGCGTCCACCTTACGGTCGAAGGGCGCCCCCGGACGGTAGGTGATGCGGGCGGCATCGACGAGCATGGCGGTGGAGCCATCCGGGAACTCAACAGTGGTCGTCTCGCCCGGGACGCTCTCCGCAATCGACAGGGCTGGCTCTCGCGGCCAGAGCAGTAGCAGGCTGGCGGCAACGAGGACCGCTGCTGTCGCCCATCCCACGTATTGCCACGACGTCCGGTGTTGACGTGCAGCGGGCTGGGCCGGGCGATCGGCGGCCCGAGGAGATGGCTTTCGAGAACTTGGACCCTCGGCCGGTGCCTGGCTTGCAGCAGCTTGCCACTCGGCCTCAAACGTATCGGCGGCGCGCTGAATATCCTCCACGACCGCCTGTAGCCCTGGATGCTGTTGCAATGCCTCCTCAATTTCTGCCTGCACCGCGGCGGCCTCTGCTTGCTCCTCCGCATTCAACACTGGCGCCTGCGCAGACGTCGAGAGCGCGTACAGCACCAGCAACCGCCGGTCCGGCACAGCCGTGTTCAGCTGCTGGCGGATCAGCCCCTGCAGTGAAGCCCATCGCTTCAGCGCCAGGCGGAGCTCGGGCTGCGCGTCCAGCAGCTTACGAAGGGCTTGGCGATCGTCTGCGGTGAGTTGATCTGCAGCCAGCGCTTTTGTGAGAGGGTCATTCATCGCAAGTAAGGTGCAGCCGAGTGAGCAGGTGGGATAGCAGTAATGTCAGGACATCGCGTGGACGTCCTCAACGGGAGTAGCCGCAGGGCCTGTCTGTAAAGTAACACGGGCCCGGCTACCCCAGCAGCAACATCAGGAGCAGCGCCGCTAACACGTCTTTCATTTTGTCGAAGGCCCGCTTCACCTGCATCTTCACCGCCGCCTCCGTCGAGTCGATCATCTTGGCGATTTCGCGGTAGCGGTAGCCGTAGGCGCGGAGTTCCAGGATGCGCCGCGCTTTGGTCGTCAGCAGCGACAGGGCCCGCTCGGCATCCACTGCCGCCCCCGCCTCGCCATCCATCGACCGTTCAGGCAAAACATCCGGGTCGAAGAGCGTCTCCTTCGGCCCGTACCGCCCACGGTACAGGTCCTGCACCTCAAACAGCGCCGCTTTCATCGCGAAGGCCTTCAGCCGATCGGGGTTTTTCAGGTCGTTGAGCCCACTGTGTACGCGCAGCAGCGTGTTTTGGATGAGATCATCTACGGCCGGCCGTTTGCCCACGCGGTTGATAAAGAAGCCCCGCAAGATAGGCTCCAGCCCGGCCAACAGCCGGTCGCGGGCCGCTGCATCCCCGGCTTGGGCTGCCAAGACGGTGTCGGCGTCAAACGGGGCGGGATCAGACATGCGAGATACGCTGAACGAATAGCTAATACAGATGACGACCGCGCGTTCGTGTACCGACTGCGCCGCGCGTTCGGTTCCCCTCCACGTCCTAAAGCGAACCGATGAGGCCTCTAAGCATTAACTACGATGGAGCCGTCGGGGGCCAGCGGCAACACCGCGGCCACGATGCATGAGCCCCAAGCGCATGCACCACCGGCCTCCCATCCTCTGTGTTTAATAGATTTGACGGACGAATCAATGGGCAAGTATCAGTTGGAGCGCGTGACACTCGGTGAAGCTCAAGGCGAAGGCTATGCGTTCAAACGGCGCACGGCATTCGGCAAAGCCCGAAAAGGCATTTTCTTTCCTGATAGCGACGAAGACCTCGACCTTCTGGAGGAAGGCGGCCAGTATACTTTTACAGGCTCTTGCTACTACCGCCAGCGCGGGCCGCGCGATCGAGAGTTTGACGTTATCATCTCAAACATCACCTCCACGCGGATGGGCCACCGGATCGACTTTGAGGCGATCGACAACCCAGAGCCTGTCCTCACGGTTGAGGTCGCTGAGGAAGAAGAATAGCCGCAGCAATAGAACGGGATCTGCTGACTTCGCCACGGACGGAGCTGTTTAGTTCCTGTGCTTTACCTTCAATCCCCGAGGCCCAGCGCGGCTTCGGGGGTTTCTATTTTTGCAGCCCCCGTACGCCCAGTGGCTGGATTATACGTGAGGGATTTGTTACCCTCTATCGTCTTCCGTTTCTCTTGTCTCCCATCTTCTCGTTTCTATGGTTCTTCGTTACGTTCGCACACTGCCATTCCTTGTGGTTGCCTTCCTGCTGCTGCCCGGGCTTGCCGCCGCGCAACAAAAAGAGGCCCTGACCCACGACGTATACACCGAATGGAACCGCATCACGTCCCGCGCCCTCAGCGCCGATGGCGGCTGGGCCTTGTGGACGAAAAGCCCCGAACAGGCCGACGGCACTCTGGAACTCCAGCAGTTGTCCGGCGACACCCGCCACACCATCGCGCGCGGCGCGAGTGCCCGTTTTACATACGACGCCTCGCACGCCGCCTTCCTCATCAACCCGCCCCGCGACTCTGTGCGGCAGGCCCGGCTGGATGAGGTGCCCTCTGCAGAGCGACCAAAGGATACGCTGGGCCTGATGGACTTGGCCACGGGTACGCTGCACGAAGTGGAACGCGTGGCATCGTTTAAGCTGCCCGAAAAAGCCGGGGGCTGGATGGCATACCACCTGGAGCAAGAGCCCGATGCGGAGGACGCCGAAGAAGAGCCGGAGGAGGGCGCAACCGACGAGGAGGAGGAAGCCTCCCGCGACGATGATCAATCGCCAGGTACGCCCCTGATCCTCCGAAACCTCGAAACCGGTGAGGAAATGCGCTTCGCACACGCCAAGGAGTATGCGTTTTCGGAAGATGGCACCCTGCTGGTTTACACGGCCATCACGGAAGATGGGGCGGACGATGGCGTCTATGCTGTCGCTACAGCCACCGGTGAGGTCACGCCTCTTCTGACCGGTCAGGGCCAGTATCCCCGCATGACCATCGACGAAGGGAGCACGCAGGTCGCTTTTCTCGCCCACCTGCATGAGCCGTCGGACGAAGACGAGGAGACCGACGGCGCATCAGACGCTGCAGAGGGCGACGCTGAGGAGACCGACACAGAAAAAGACGAGCGCGCGGACCATGCGTATAGCCTCTACTACTGGCGCACGGGCGATGCAGAGGCTACTCTGGTGGCAGACGAGCATGTGGACGGGCTACCCGCCGACTGGCACGTGAGCGAGCATGGGGCCATCTTCTTTTCATCCAGCGGCGAGCGCCTGTTCTTCGGCGCCAAGCCACCGCCGGTACCCGAGCCTGATCACGACGATATGCTGGACGAGGAGGTGGTAAAGGTAGACATCTGGCACCACCAAGACGACCTGCTTCAACCCATGCAAAAGGAGCAGCTCCGCAACGAGCGCCGCCGGACCTATCAAGCCGTAGTGCACGTGAGCGACGACTTCCGCGTGACGCAGCTGGGCCAGCAGGACATCCCCAACGTGCGGGTGGGCGATGAGGGCGACGCCGCGGTGGCGCTCGGGGTGTCGAACCAGCCCTATCAGCAAGAGATCTCCTGGGACTACCCCCGCTACGCCGACACCTACCTCATCGACGTGGCGACAGGCGAGGCCACGATGGTGCTGGAGCGCGCACAATCCGTCCCGCAGCTCTCACCTACCGGCCGCTACCTCAGCTGGTGGGATCGGCAGGAGCAGGGGTGGTACACGATGGACGTGGCCGCGCAGGAGCCTACAGCCGTCGGCACCGACATCCCACACGACCTCTCCGATCATAGCAACGACCGTCCGTACCCGGATGGCGCCCAGGGCCGCGCCGGGTGGACCACCAACGATGACGCGCTCATCCTCTACGACCGGTACGACCTGTGGGCCGTGGACCCCACCGGCGCTGACGCCTCCCAAAGCCTCACCAACGAAGAAGGCCGCGCGCAGACGATGCGCTTCCGCTACGTTGACCTCGACCCTGACGAGGAGGCCATCAATCCCGAGGAGCCGCTGCTGCTGTCCGCGTTTCATCAGCGGGACAAGCGAAGCGGCTTCTACCAAGGCTCGGCGGCTGAAGCCATGACGCCCGAACAGCTTGTCTTCGACGCCAAGCGATTCGGCACGCCGCGCAAAGCAGAAAACGCCAACCGGCTGCTCTTTACCCGGGAAGACTTCGAGGAATTCCCTGACCTCTGGACCAGTGACCGCTCCTTCTCGGGCATGACCCAGTTGAGCGAGGCGAACCCGCAGCAAGCCGACTACCGCTGGGGCACGGCCGAACTGACGGAATGGACGTCCGCCACCGGCGAGACGCTGCAGGGCGTCCTCTACAAGCCGGACGACTTCGACGACGACCGTGCGTACCCGATGATCGTCTATTTCTACGAGCGATACTCGGACAACCTGTACAGCCACCGCGCTCCCCGAGCCCACCGGTCCATCATCATCCCGAGCTTCTACACAAGCAACGAGTACGTCGTCTTTGTCCCGGACATCTGGTACAAGGAGGGATACCCGGGCGAGAGTGCCATGGACGCCATCATGCCAGCGGTGACGCAACTGGCGGCGGAGCCCTGGGTGGACGCCGACAACATCGGCATGCAGGGCCACAGCTGGGCCGGCTACCAGATTGCCTACATGGTGACCAAGACCGACTTCTTCAAAGCTGCTGCGGGAGGCGCGCCGGTCGCTAACATGATCAGCGCCTACGGCGGCATCCGCTGGGGCTCTGGCATGAGCCGGCAGTTCCAGTACGAGCGAACACAGAGCCGCATCGGAGGCTCGCTGTGGGAGTACCCAATGCGCTACATCGACAACTCGCCCATCTTCCAAGCTGATAAGGTCACCACCCCACTGATGATGATGCACAACGACCAGGATGGCGCGGTGCCGTGGGAGCAGGGCATCGAGATGTTCACGGCGCTGCGGCGCCTCGGCCGGCCGGCCTGGCTCGTCAACTACAACGACGAGCCGCACTGGCCCACGACGTTCGCCAACCGCGAGGACTGGCAGATTCGCCTGCAGCAGTTCTTCGACCACTACCTGAAGGACGAACCCGCCCCGCGCTGGCTCTCGCAGGGCGTGCCGGCTATCGAGAAAGGCACGACCCTCGGGCTTGAGCCCGTGCAGTAGTGCGGCGCACAGGGGCTTCCTGGTGGCGCACTACTGAGGCGAGAGTACGCTCCGGGATGAGCACAGCGGTCCTGCAATCGGACGAAACTGGTTGCGACCTATACGCGCCCCGCAATGTCGACACCATACACCCTCCTGTTCCTCTTGACTTCCCCCTATGATTGCCTATGTCGGCTACTTTTTTGACGGGCTTTCCCGGCTTCCTCGGCGTCCGCATGGTCGAGCGCCTGCTCGGCCGCACCGACCCTGACGACACGATCCACTGCCTGGTACAGGACCGCTTTCGTGGGCAGGCCGAGACCCGTGCGCGGGCGCTACATGCCGGGCATCCGGACGGCGCCCGCATCCAGCTGCATACGGGCGACATCACGCTGCCGGACCTGGGTCTTGGCCCCATGCTGAACGAGCTGCAGTCAGCCATCGAAGAGGTGTATCACTTTGCCGCGGTGTACGACCTGGGCGTGAGCCGCTCGCTCGGGCTAAAGGTGAACGTGGATGGTACCCGCCACATGCTCGACTTTGCCGCGGGATGTCCTCATCTCGCGCGCTTTCACTACGTGAGTACCTGCTACGTGAGCGGGCGCTACCCGGGGACCTTCACCGAAGACATGTTGCGTGAAGGCCAGGCGTTCAACAACTACTACGAAGAGACCAAATACTGGGCGGAGGTGGAAGCACAGCGGCGCATGCAGGAAGGCGTCCCCGTGACGATCTACCGCCCCGCCGTCGTGGTCGGCGACTCAACCACCGGCGAGACGCAAAAGTACGACGGGCCGTACTACATCATGCGATGGATGATGCGTTGGAAGCGCATAGCCCCTGTACCGATGGTCGGAAACCCGGATGACCATCGCCTGAACGTGGTACCGCGGGACTTCGTGGTCGATGCGATGGATGCGCTCAGCCAGCATACGGACGGCGTAGGGATGGTCTACCAGCTCAGCGACCCAAACCCGCCCACGGTGCGGCAGATGATTGCCTCCATGGGCCGTGCGATGGGCCGCAACGTCCTGGCGATTCCCGTACCGGCGCGTTTTCTGAAGAAGGCCCTGCAGTCTATTGGGCCGCTGCGCCGGTGGGTGCAGATTCCGCCCGAGGGCATCGACTATTTCAATCATCCCGCAACGTACCCGTCCGACCACACGCAGGCACACCTCGAAGGCACGGGGATTCACTGCCCAGCCTTCAGCACCTACGTGCAAACGCTGGTCGATTTTGTGAAGGCGCATCCCGACGTGGCGACGAAGGGCATGGTATGACGAAGCCATCGGCGCATACGGGGACGGTGCCGCATGCGCTCGTGGTGATCAATCCGCAGGCCGGGGGCGGGCGCAGCATCCGATTGTGGCGACGCGAACAGCATGCGGTGGAGGCGCTCGTGGGGTCTTACCGTTCACACCAGACCTCCAATCCGTCCGCCGCCGAGCAAATCATCCGGCAGGCCCTGCGCCAGGGCACGAATACGGTGGTGTGTGTAGGCGGAGACGGTAGCATGCATGCCGCAGTGAATGGATTCTTCGAGCGGCAGACGCCCGTCAATCCGGAGGCCACGCTCGTCCCCCTGTTTGCGGGCACCGGGTGCGACTTTGCCCGGGCCCTGCGCCAGGTGGCGCCTGAAGGCGGCGCGCTGGGTCATATCGATATTGGACAGGTGACGTGCACGGACGCTGCCGGCGCGCCTGTCCATCGCCACTTCGTCAACATGGCCAGCGTCGGGCTTAGCGCCGACGTGCTGGACCGGATGGCACTGCCGTCCTTTCCACGAATTCCCGGTGGTACGCTTGCGTTTTTGGTCGCCATCCTGCAGGTGCTGTGGCGCTCGGCCTGCCCGCTACTCCACGTGTCGGTCGACGGGCGGTCGCTCCCGCCCCACCGGACGCATTGCGTGGCCATCGGCAACGGCCACAGCTTTGCGGGGGGCCTCCGCATTACGCCCCATGCTCGGCTGAACGATGGTAGGCTGGACTTGACGTCGGTGGGTGACGCCTCCCCCCTCTGGCTCCTGCGTTATGCCCACCGTTTCTACCGCGGCACACACCTGGATCTTCCCGGGATCCACCACGCCCGCGGCCGCCGCATCACCCTCCGCAGCCCCGACCCGGTACGGATTGAGGCTGACGGCGAGCTCCTGGGCTGGCTTCCCGCTACCGTCACCCTTAAACCGGCTGCCCTGCGCGTACGGCGCCTCGCCTGACGGCTGGACACTACTGCTGGCATTGCGTAGCTTGCGAGCAGCAGCCATCGTCCCCATGCACCCAGCGCACACCCCTCATGCATATTACCATTCTGACGAACGAGTATCCCCCCAATACCTACGGCGGCGCCGGTGTGCACGTCGAATACCTCACGCGTGAGCTGGCATCGCTGGAGGGCGGCACCCATGAGGTCCAGGTGCTCGCGTTTGGGGAGCAGCGCGTGACGGAGGGCAATCTGAAGGTTCACGGTGTAGAGGTCCCGGCGGAGCTCCCCGTGCAGGACGCACGGCACCGCAAGTTTATGGATACGATGGCGCGCGACCTTGAAATGGCCGGACGCGTGGCAGACACCGACATCGTGCACTGCCACACCTGGTACAGCCACCTCGCCGGCTGCCTGGCCAAGCAGCTGTCCGGCGCGAGACTCGTGCTCACGACGCACTCGCTGGAGCCGCATCGGCCGTGGAAGGTGGAGCAACTGGGCACGGCCTACCACGCGAGCAGCTGGGTAGAGCGGACCGCGTACGAGAATGCCGACGGTGTCGTGGCGGTCTCCTCGTCAATGGCCACCGACGTGCAATCGCTCTACGATGTGCCGGCCGCACGCGTCCGCCGGATCTACAACGGCATCGACCTGCAGCAGTACCAGCCCACGTTGGATCCCGCCGTGCTCGTGAAGCACGACATCGATCCGGAGGAGCCCTTTGTGCTATTTGTCGGCCGCATCACGCGGCAGAAGGGCATCCTCCACCTCGTGAATGCCATTCAGCACCTGGAGCCGGGGACGCAGGTCGTGCTCTGCGCCGGCGCGCCTGATACGGAGGAGATCGCCGAAGAGATGGAGACGCTGGTGGCCGAGGCCCGGGAGGCCGGCACCCACCGCATCATCTGGATCAACGAGATGTTGCCCAAGGATGAGGTGATTACCCTGTACAGCCACGCGGCGGTGTTCTGCTGCCCCTCCGTGTACGAACCATTTGGCATCATAAACCTGGAGGCCATGGCCTGTAAGACGCCGGTGGTCGCCTCGGCTGTAGGCGGCATTCCGGAGGTGGTTGTACCAGACGAAACGGGCCTGCTGGTATCGTTCGACCCCGTTGGCAGCGGCGACTTTGAACCGGCCGACCCGGAAGGCTTCTCTCAGGCCCTCGCAGACGGCCTCAACGCGCTGCTGACGAACCCCGGCCGGCGCGAACAGATGGCCGAAGCCTCTCGCCAGCGCGTCGAGGAGCACTTCAGCTGGACTCGCATCGCCGAGCAGACCCTCGACTTCTACCGTGACCTCCTGGCCGGCGTCCCGGGTGCGTAGCCGAGCGATTGGGGTATCGAGCTATCGGGCTACAGCGCAATGACGCCCTCTACGTCGCCCGCTGATTTGTAGACGTTGACAATCTCCTCGCTTGACTCCATGCGCAGGCGGGCGGTGACACTCACGTAGTTACCCTTGCTGGAGTTACGGATGCGCACGGGGTGATTCCCAAACAGTGCCTTCAGCGCCTCCAACTCCGACTTGGCAGCAATGAACTTGAATGTGTACTGCGTGGGCCAGTCGTTTTGGTCGTCCAGCAGTTCACGAAAGTCGTCCCACCACGCTTCCCCCTTGGCTTGCGACGGTTGAATGTTCATTCCAGCAGCGATTGTAAGACCTGAAAGATTGCGAACTTCTGTGCCTGTTTGAAGCCTACACGGGCTTGTCGAACGTTCCTCATATACGCAAGCAGCGGCCAGACGTTGCGCCTGACCGCTGCCCGAGAAACGATACCAAACCACCGGTAGCCTACCTACTCAAGATGGTGGTAATCCAGGGTGTGGTTCTCTTGGAGCGCCTCCTTGACGGCTTCAGGGACGTCGGGTACCGAGGTGGTGGAAAGTGCCAGCCCATCAGCGGTCTTGTGCACGCAGATGTTGCGCTGCCAGGCCGGGTCGGTGTCCGGGTAGTCGTCCCGGTAATGCGCGCCGCGCGACTCGGTGCGCTCCAGGGCACTGCGCAGGATGGCTTCACCCGCGTCCAGCATGCAGTGCACATTTCGTCCCTCCTCGAAGGCATACGACGTCATGTCCCCATCAATCTGCATGGTGGCGGCCTGCTCACGGATCGTGCCAAGCGCAGCGAGTCCATTAAGCAAGTCCTCTTCGCGCCGCACGATGCCGCCGGCGTTCCACATAGCCTCGCGAATCTGTTCGCTCAGGGCGTCAGGCGTCGGCCCCTCTGTACGCTCCATCGGTGCAGCCAGCTCGGCCGCATGTGCGTCAACAGCCTGCTGGGGCACGGGCCGAAGCGGATGCTCGGTCAGCGACTCCACGAGGTGCGCCCCGACTACCTTTCCGAACACGAAGATCTCGGCGAGGGAGTTTCCGCCGAGGCGATTGGCGCCATGCACGCCGGAGGTTGCCTCCCCTACGGCGTACAGGCCGGGCACAGCGGTCGCCCCTGTGCTGAAGTCGACCGCCACGCCGCCCATGGCATAGTGCGCGGTAGGCGCCACTTCCATCGGCTCCTTGGTGATGTCCACCCCGTCTTCCATGTGAATCTCATACATGCGCGGCAGCCGTTCCTTGATGAAGTCGGCGTCGCGGTGCGAGATGTCGAGCAACACTCCGCCCCGTTCGGTGCCGCGGCCTTCCTGAATCTCGCGGTAGTTGGCCCGTGCCACCACGTCGCGCGCATCAAGCTCCATCTGGTCGGGGGAATACCGCTTCATGAAGCGCTCCCCTTCCGTGTTGAACAGGCGCCCGCCTTCGCCGCGGACCGCTTCCGTTACCAGGTGCCCGGCTTCTTCCTCAGGCCAGGCGCGCCCGGTCGGATGAAACTGCACCATCTCCATGTCGCGGAGCGTGGCGCCGGCGTCAAGCGCCAGGGCCTGCGCGTCACCCGTGTTTTCATTGGGGCGCGAGGAGCTCCGCTTGTACACGGAGGTGTGTCCTCCTGCGGCCAGCACCACGGCGCGAGCCCGGACGATGGCCAGTCGGCCCGTATCCAGATCCACGCCCATGGCGCCAACCACCCCAGCATCGTCCGTCAGGAGCTTGGTGATGTAGATGTTTTGACGGTACGGGACGCCCAGGCGCTTCGCCTCGTTGATGGATGCGGTGAGCACCGCTTTGCCGGTCTGATCGCCCATGAAGCACGTCCGGCGGAACGACTGGGCGCCAAAATAGCGCTGGTTGATACGCCCATTCTCGGCTTTGTTGAAGTCAGCGCCCCACTCGTCCAGCTCCAGCACCCGATATGGCGATTCGCGGCACAGCGTGAGCACCGCCTCCGGCTGGTTGAGGAAGTGTCCTTCCTTGAGGGTGTCTGCCGCATGGATGTCCCAGCGATCGTCCGGGTCCAGCGTGCCCAGCGAGGCGTTGATGCCGCCGGCTGCCCAAACGGTGTGGGCGTCGCCATGCGCACGCTTACCAAGCACCAGGCAGTCAATTCCGTGCCGGGCCAGTTCAATGCTTGTGCGGACCCCTGCCCCACCAGCCCCAATGATAAGTACGTCGGTCGTGATTTCTTCTGTTCGTGAGCCCATGGTAGGGTAGCCGTGTCAAGTACAACAATAGGAGGTGTAGCATAGCGCATGACAGTACAGTGGCTTGTCATGACAACTCCGTGTACCTACGCCCCAAGACCGGGTTTTCTTGGAATCGTAGCGGAGGTGTTATCTATGGGCTGTACGGCGAGCACACAGCTATGGACTCGTCGCTAATCACGCCGTCGCCGTTGGTGATTGATCGGTGTGTATGTGTACAAAATACGTACGAGGCAGGAACGTTCGCGTAGTTGAGGGCATTGGCGGGCTATCTTTTCTCTACCGTACCCTTCTGCATGCCTGGGCCCCGCAAAACATACGCTGCGCTGCTGATCGCCGTCTTTGTTTTCGGCGGGCTGCTGGGACCCGCGCTTCACTTCGTATCTCATGCGGTGGGGGCATACCATCACACCGATGTCGCACCGTGGCATGAAGACCCACACATGACGGATGTCCAGGCTGACGCCTCGGCATGCGACCTCTGTGACTTTCGCATGATGGCGGCGTCGGTGGAAGACGCAGCAGATGGAGCACTTCTCCGGCTGGCGGCGCCCACGCCGAAGACGCCTGCCGCACCTCACCTCGCTTCTTTCGACCTTTCGCTCTCCCGCGCCCCTCCGGCGCATGGCTGAGCACCCGCAGTAGGAGTCACCCCGGCACCCCACCGCGGGCTCGACGGCTGACTTCCTCCCGTGTGTTACGTGAGTAGCCGTTCTGTGGCTGCTCTACCGATGCCGGTTGTTGGTCCGGCACTTCGTATTGGGTTGATGATAGAGGCAGACGTATGGTGTGGCAGGTATTTCGTTGGTGGATCGTCGTGAGCGTGTTTGTGCTGCTCGCACCCCAGGCGGTAGCCGCGCAAAACGCGGGGCGGATCGTTGGTCAGATCGTGGATGCCACCTCGGGCGAACCCCTACCCGGCGCAAATGTGGGGCTTCAGGACACGGACCGGGGGCAGGCCACAGATAGAGACGGGCGCTTTTCGTTTGAGCGTCTCTCACCCGGCACGTACACCCTACGCGCCAGCTTTGTCAGCTTTGCCTCGCGATCCCGAGAGCTAACCGTGGAGGCCGGTGAAACCACTACGGTTACCCTGGCCCTATCTCCTACGGCGCTGGATCTACCAGACGTCGTGGTGACCGACAGCCGGCGGCCCCGTGCAGCAGCAGAAGTCTACCGTCCCACGTCGGTGGTGACCGGCCCCGAGCTCCAGCGCCGGCTCTCCAGTAATGTGCCGGCGACCCTCAACCGGGTGCCTGGTTTCTCGGCGCAATATAACGGGCCCGGCGCTACCCGCCCCAGCATTCGCGGGATGAGTGGCGATCGCGTATTGATGCTGGAGGACGGCCAGCGCACGGGCGACCTGTACCAGACTACCGCCGATCATGGCGTGATGATGGAGCCGCTAACTGCCGAGCGCATGGAGGTCATTCGTGGCCCTGCCGGGCTATTATACAGCGCGCAGGCGCTGGGCGGAGTAGTGAACGTGATCCGCAACGATATTCCGCGGGAGCAGCCCGCCCAGCTTACCGGCACCTTTTCCAGCCAGCTTGAATCCATGAACGAAGGACGGGCTGCCGGGCTGACCGTCACCGGACCCGCTGGTCCGCTGGCCCTTCGAGCAGAGCTATCCGGGCGCGGTGCAGGAAATACGCGCACACCCCAAGGCGACCTCCCCTCCACCGGGCTGGCGAGCTACAATGGCAGCCTCGGCGCCAGCTACCTGCCGTCCTGGGGTCTCGTTGGCGCGTCATATCGTTTCTATGACAATGTGTATGGCGTCCCTGGCGAGTTCAATGGCGAGCTCATTGAGGGCGGCCACCCCGGCGGCGTCGACATTGAAGCCACCCGGCACGTAGGGCGTTTTCGGGCGGCGTATACACAGCCCGTGTGGGTGTTTAGCACCATCGAGCTTGATGCCAACCTGACGCGCTATGTGCACGATGAGATCGAGCTCCGGCGCGATGGGCAGGAGGATATCCTGGGAACGCGCTTTCGGCAGACAAGCGGGGAGGTGAACCTGGTCGCGCGTCACCAGCATGCCCTGCGCGACCTCCGCACCGAGGGCGTGGTGGGCGTCTCCTACACTGGCCGGTCGCTGGGGGCCGGCGGGCTCTCGCCCGGCACACGGTCTGGAGACACCTGGAATCTGGCGGCGTACGGCTATGAAGATCTCAACCTGTCGCCCGTGCGGCTCCAGGTAGGGGCGCGGGTCGACGTCCAACGCCGCACCCCCCGGTCGCAGGCTGACATCCGCGTGCGCTCAAGCGAGGGCGAACGCATCATCAAGCCCGTCACCGAGCGCTCCTTCACCGGGTTCTCCGGCTCTGTTGCCGCGCTCTACGATATCGCTCCTGCTTGGACAGTAGGTGCTCGCATCGCCCGTTCCTACCGTGCCCCGGGTCTTGAGGAGCTGTACTCCGACGGGCCTCACTTGGCTGACTTTTCCTTCGACATCGGCGACCCGGCGCTCGACCCCGAAACGGGGCTTGGGTTGGATCTCTTTCTCCGGACGGATTACGGACGCTTTCGGAGCGAGCTGACGGGCTTCTTCAACCGCGTGGAGGGCTATATTTTTACGCGAAATACCGGCCTTACCGTCTTGATCGACCGCACGGGGGACTTTGGCCGCGTAACGCCCGTGTTCGAAAACACCGGCCGTGACGCCGACTTCTGGGGGGCGGAGGGCAGCACGCAGTTCGAGGTCTTGCCCTTAATCGTCGTCGATGCCACAGCCAGCTATGTGCGGGCTACCCAGCGCCAGTCGAATAGCCCCTTGCCGCGCATCCCGCCGCTACATGGCAGCGCTGAGGTTCGCTATGCAGGCCAGCGCTTCTTTGGATCCGTCGGGATAGATGCAGCAGCAAACCAAGGACGCGTGCCCGATCTCGTTACCGTCGATGGGAATGACCGGCGGCCAGAACAGCCAACCGATGGATATCACACCGCCTATGCTGAGCTTGGGCTCCGCCTCACGACCCGTGGAACGTTCCATCGCCTGAGCCTCCGTGGACATAACATCACAGACGCGACGTGGCGAAATCATACCTCCCGGATAAAAGACGTCGCCCCACAGCCCGGACGCAATATCGTCCTCACCTACCGCGTCGAGTTCTGACGCACCTGGCCTAATCCCCTGCTGGACCACAATCACCAACCCTCCCGACAATGTCTGCACTAAAATGTCTGCACGAATACGCCCCATGACCCACATGCAGGAAAGTACCCCCCACGTTCACTCTTCATCACAAGCTACCCTACATCGACTCATGCTACAACACTCAAGCATTATGCGGCTTGCACTTTTCTTGCTACTGCCCGCACTTGTTCTTTTTTCAGCCTGCGATTCCGTCGTAGATGACGGCGGCGAACACTCTGACTTTGCACGTGTCGTGCTCGAAGCGCGCGACGGCACCGGCCAGGTGATTGGCGAATGGACCGAAGCCGACGGCTGGGATATCGACGCGCTGCCAGGCATGACGGAAGGCGACATCGAATCAGTATACACCGTTCGTATTTTTGACGAGGAGGGCGATGAGCTAACCCTTGAGGAAGGCGGAGATTTTGAGGCCCGCTACGCCGTCGACGCCAACGCCGCCGATGATGTCCTCTTCTTCAATCCCAGTGGCGAAGTCGACCTGGCCAGTGGCGAGGAAGGCGAGCTCTTTCACGGCGACCACGTCCACCTCTACCCACAAAACGCAGGCACCACCCGGGTGCGCTTCCTCCTGTGGCACGAAAGCCACTCCGACGGCAGCACTGATTTGATCGATGTGACGGTGGAGGAAGCACCCGACGAGGAAGCCGAATTGGCGCGTCTGGTGCTGGAAACGCGGGATGGCACCGGCACCGAGATCGGGGAGTGGACCGAGGCCGACGGCTGGTCCATCGACGCACTTCCGGAGATGACCGAGGGCGATGAGGAAACCGTGTTTACGGTGCGCATCTTCGCCGCAGACGGCGATGAGGTCACCCTTGAGGAAGGCGGGGAATTCGAGGCCCGCTACGCGGTGGATGCCAGTGCCCCGGCTGATGTCCTCTTCTTTGATGGCAGTGGCGAAGTAGCGCTCGGCGATGGCACAGAAGGCGAGCTCTTCCACGGCGATCATGTGCACCTTTACCCGAAGAATGCAGGGACGACGCAGGTGCGGTTCCTCTTCTGGCACGACAGCCACGCCGACGGAGAAACCGGTCTGATCGACGCGACCGTCGTATCTGACGGCAGCTAACTTGACGACACCTAACCTGCGCGAGGCCCGCTGGCTATACGCTGGCCGTGTAAATCAAGCGAGCACGCTACGGGATGCAAAACCCCCGCAGGCTACGTGCCGGCGGGGGTTTCGTGTGTTATAATGTCCTTCATACGTTACTCGTACCCACGGGTGACTACTCGGTGCACACTGACCACCGTATCGTCTTCCACGCGGAAGGTTACACGCTGCCCGGAATGCACCAGCTCGCCTGTTTTGTAATCTTTGAGCACCTCGCGGGAAAACACGTGGGCTGAATCGGCGTCGTTTCCAATGAGGGTTCCTTCGCCGGCGTCGTTATCGAATGATTGAATGCGTCCTTCTGGCATGGGAATCCGTTCGTTGTGTGGAACAGCACGATGGGGTGGAGTCGGTCATCAGGCCTCAGTCTCGGGCCTCAGGGCCCGGGCCTCAGGTTTGGCGTGCGGGCGGCGAAGTCGCTTCCACCGCAACCAGGGGCTCGTGGATGCGATACGTCCGCTTCGCCTCGGCGGGCACCACCCACGACTGCCCACTTTCCAACACAATGGTTTCGTCGTCGACCGTGATCTCCAGTTTGCCTTCAATCACATACCCGACCGTTTCATACGGGCGCGTGTACGGCTCTTTGTGCTCTGCATCGCCGGGGGCTTCTTCCCATAGGCGAAGCGCGACTTGATCTCCACCAGCTAAGAATGTCTGCCCAAGTGATCCGAGGGGCGCGTGGGATGCGTCTACTTTTTCTGTTGTAGACATAATTAATAGCTCTCGTTTAAAGGTCTGTATTTGGTGTGTTGTATCTTGCCTGCGGGAGGACGTTGGGTACTACACTGTGAGGATGGCGTGACGAGCCGAGGCGGATGCGACGAATCAACAAAGCCCATCCCGCCAGGGCGAGATGGGCTCCGCGATGTTAGCATGTTACGTGCCGCATGCTACGCTTCAGCGTCGTAGGAGAAGCTCTCCTGGATCGTGCCATCCTTCTTTTGCACGATGAGCTCGCTCGGCGCATGCGCCTTGGCCATCTTACGACCGGCCTCCACCGCCTCCTTCTTCGTTTCAAAGATCTCTGGTGTAGCATCCGAGTCAACGAGCTGCACCTTCCACCCCTCTTCATCGGGGGAAACCATGAAGGTGGTACGGGTCTCCTGCGTGTCAGCGGGCGCAACGCCACGCTCCAACGCCAGCGTCAGACGCTCCACCTTTTGCGCCAGGTCTTGCACCTTATCGGCAAGGTCGCGGACGCGGCGGCGCGTCGGCACGCCAATGCGCTCGAGCGCATCGGTAACGGCCGTCACGACGGTTTGCTCGGCATCGGTGCCAGCCTTCGTCAGCTCATCGGTCGTGTCCGTAAACTGCTTCCCGAGGGCTTCCTGCTGCTCATTGAAGGATGAAACCAGCTGCTTCACCTCGTCGCTACGGCGCTTTTCAAAGTCCTCGCCGCGCTTGACGAGCGATTCGCCCCGCTTCACAAAGGAGTCGTACAGCTTATTGCCCTCCTCTTCCACGGTGGCCAGCGCGCCCAGTCCAGCAAGCCACACGTTACGGCTCTGCTCGTTGAGTTCGGTTCGTACGGTCTCAAGTACGTTCGCTTCGTTCTTTTTCTTACTCATGGCTGACCTCCGTCGGTCAATTCAGCAAAATGTCTGTGTGCATCCATCTTGCAATGCAATTTGTAGTATAACGCATCGCGTCATAATGATCCCTGCTTTATGACGCGCCGCGTTATCTTCACCTGATATTAGCGC
>CAYFRR010000003.1:16388-30865 GCA_964345505.1 uncultured Rhodothermales bacterium | reverse complement strand
AAATAGATTTGGTGCTGCACATGAACTTGCAGAAATTCACGGTTAAAGCTCAGGAGGCCGTCAAGCAAGCGCTTGAGCTTGCGGCCTCGTACAACCATCAAGGCCTGGAGCCCGCGCACCTCCTGCGTGCCTACTTGGACGCCCCGGACAGCATCGTTGTCTCCGTCTTGCAGAAGGTCGGAGCCAACCTCGAAGGCTTGGGCGCACAAATCGAAGACACGCTCGACAAGCTCCCCACCGTCACAGGGGCCAGCGTGTCGGACCAGTACGTTGGTGACGCACTCAAAAAGGTGTTCGACCGCGCCCTTGCCGAGTCCGAACAGATGGGTGACGACTACGTGGCCAGCGAGCACCTACTTATTGGGTTGGCGACTGCTGCCGACCCCGTCGGGAAGGCGTTGAAAACGCAGGGCGTGACAAAGGATAGCATCATGAGCGCGCTGGCGACGGTGCGCGGAAGCCAGCGGGCCGACGACCCGCACGCGGAGGATCGGTACCAGGCGCTGGAGCGCTTTACGCGCAACCTGAACGCGCTGGCTCGCAAAGGCAAGATCGATCCAGTGATTGGACGCGATGAGGAGATCCGGCGCGTCATGCAGATTCTTTCCCGCCGTACAAAGAACAACCCCGTGCTGGTCGGCGAGCCGGGCACCGGGAAGACCGCCATCGCCGAAGGCATCGCCATCCGCATCGTGCAGGGGGATGTGCCCGAGGGCCTCAAGGAGAAGCGCATTGTAGCGCTTGACATGGGCGCACTCATTGCCGGCGCAAAGTACCGCGGTGAGTTTGAAGACCGGCTCAAGTCGGTCGTAAAAGAAGTCGCCGAGTCTGATGGCGAAATCCTGCTGTTCATCGACGAAATCCACACACTCGTCGGCGCTGGAGCTTCGGAAGGGGCCATGGATGCGGCCAACATCCTCAAGCCAGCCCTGGCCCGTGGCGAGCTCCGAGCGATCGGCGCCACAACGCTCGATGAGTTCCGGAAGCACTTCGAGAAAGACAAGGCCCTGGAACGGCGCTTCCAGATGATCCTCGTAGACGAGCCCTCGGTAGAGGACACCATCTCCATCCTGCGCGGCTTGAAGGAGCGCTACGAGGTGCACCATGGCGTGCGCATTCAGGATAGCGCGCTCATTGCCGCGGCCGAGCTTAGCCATCGCTACATTGCCGACCGCTTTCTGCCCGACAAGGCCATCGACCTGATTGATGAGTCGGCCGCACGGCTCCGCATCGAAATCGACTCGATGCCGGAGGACCTCGACCAGTTGGAGCGCGAGATTCGTCAGCTGGAGATCGAGCGTGAGGCCATGAAGCGCGAGCAGGATGAGGCCAAGATCGAGCAGATTAATGAACAGATCGCAAACCTCGAAGAAGAACGCGACGAGCTGCGCGCCCGCTGGCAAAAAGAGAAAGACTTGATCCAGACCGTGCAGCAGGCTAAGGAGGGCATCGACCAGGCCCGCGTAGAGGCGGAAAACCTTGAGCGCTCGGGCAATTATGAGAAGGTCGCCGAGATCCGCTATGGCCGCATCCCAGAGCTGGAGCAGCAGGCCCGCGAGGCGCAGGAGCGGCTGCGAGAGATCCAGGATCAAGGCTCCCTGCTAAAGGAGGAAGTCGACGAGGAGGACATCGCCGACATCGTCTCGCGGTGGACGGGCATTCCGGTGTCGAAGATGCTGGAGAGCGAGCGCGCGAAGCTGGCCCGGATGGAAGACGAGCTGGCCAAGCGCGTGGTCGGGCAGCCCGAAGCGCTCAAGGCTGTGTCGCACGCCGTGCGCCGGGGCCGCGCCGGGCTGCAGGAAGAAGGACGGCCGATTGGCTCCTTCATCTTCCTCGGTACCACCGGTGTGGGGAAGACGGAGCTCGCCCGCACGCTGGCCGAGTTCCTCTTCAACGACGACGACGCCATGGTCCGCATCGACATGAGCGAATATCAGGAGCGCCATGCCGTAAGCCGCCTCGTGGGAGCCCCTCCCGGATATGTCGGCTACGACGAGGGCGGCCAGCTCACCGAGGCGGTGCGCCGCAAGCCATACTCCGTGATCCTGCTGGACGAGATCGAGAAGGCGCACCCGGAGGTCTTCAACATCCTGCTGCAGCTGCTGGAGGATGGCCGCCTCACGGATAACAAGGGCCGTGTGGCCGATTTCAAGAACACCATCGTCATCATGACGAGCAATCTTGGCTCGGACATCATCCAGCAACACATGGATGCGCTGGATGGTGACCCGCTGTCTGCCACCGCGCAGGAGCGGCTGAACGATGAGCTGCAGACGATGCTGCGGAAAAAGCTCCGGCCGGAGTTCCTAAACCGCGTCGATGAGACGGTCATGTTTCGTCCGCTGGGCCGCCGGGAGATTCGCCAGATCGTGGACATCCAGTTCACCCGCATCCAGCGGCTGGCCCGCAAGAGCCATCAGTTGGAGCTGGTCCTCACGGACGCGGCGAAGGATTGGCTGGCGGAGCGGGGCTTCGATCCGGCCTTCGGCGCCCGCCCGCTGAAGCGTGTGCTGCAGCGGCAGGTGACAAACAAGCTCGCCGAGGAGGTGCTCTCGGGCTGGATTGAGCCCGGGGAAACCATCCGCATCGATTTAGCAGCCGACGCAGATGGGCTCCTCTTTGAAACCATCAGCCCGGAAGCTGCGGAGCCGGTGGAAGCCTAACTCCTGCGTCGATATCACGCAACAACCTTTACGCCGTCCGGTGCATCCCGCGCCGGGCGGCGTTGGTGTATATCAGCCATTTGAGCATCAATTCAAGACGACGCAGCAGCCGGCGCCATCGCCTCCCCGGTGCGAATCTGATAGGCCGCTTCGAGGGGCGTCACAAAGAGCCGTCCATCGCCGACCTCGCCGGTCCGGGCCGCTTCGAGGATTGCCTCAGCAATAGACTCGACGCTGGCCTCGGGCAGGGCAATCTCAAGCTTGATGCGCTCGATGAGCTCACGCGAACCACGTGCTCCGCGGTACACCTCTTCCGGCGCAGCGGCCTCCCCGTGGCCCTTTACCTCCGTGAGCGTGTAGCCGTCCACACCGCGCGCATGGAGCGTTTGCGCCACATCAGCGAGTTTTGATTGGCGAATGATAGCCGTGAGTAATTTCATAATGCCGTTGGTCTGTAAGCAGAGGCGACGATGGATGGCGCACGGATAGCAAAGAGGCCTGCGCCCGGCTCGTGTCTTTATCCGGCCGGGGTAGCTTCTTCAGCGTACCCGTTGCCTTGGAGGGCAAAGTCCGGGTAGGCGCGCATGGCGTGCTCGCCGAGGTCGAGCCCCTTCACCTCTTCCTTCCGCGGCACCCGGAGCCCCATCGTCGAGCGCAACACCAACCCGACGACGGTGCAAAACGCCACGGTGAAGACCCCCACGGCGCCGATACCCGCGAGCTGATACCCGAACTGGGCCAGCCCCGCCATGCTGCCAAACAGCCCAACCGCGAGCGTTCCCCAGATGCCGCATACCAGGTGCACGCTGATGGCCCCAACCGGGTCGTCAATTCGCAAGTACTGATCGACAGCAATGATTGCCGCGTACACGATACCCCCGGCTACAGCGCCAATGACGACTGCCTCCCAGATCGCCATCAGGTCAGCGCCGGCGGTAATACCCACGAGGCCAGCCAAGATACCGTTCAGGGCCATCGTCAAGTCTGGGTTTCCATCCTGCATCCACGAAATGACCCCTGCGGTTAGGCCGCCCGCTGCGGCGGCCATCGACGTGGTTACGAGCACCAGCGACACCGTCGCTGCATCTGCAGACAGCACCGACCCGCCATTAAACCCAAACCATCCAAACCATAGGAGAAACACGCCTACCGTCGCCAGCGACAGGTTGCTGCCCGGAATGCCACGTACCGACCCATCGGCTCCGTACTTGCCCAGCCGCGGCCCAAGCAGCGCTGCCAGTACAAGGGCTCCCCAGCCGCCTACGGAGTGCACAATGGTGGACCCCGCAAAATCGTAGAAGCCAAGCTCTGCCAGAAAACCGCCGCCCCAGTGCCACGCTCCCGTCACAGGGTAGCTGAGCGTCAGGAAAAGCGCCACAAACAGCAGGAAGCTCGATAGCTTGATCCGACCGGCTACTGCGCCGGAGACGATCGTTGCGGCTGTTGCCGCAAACATCGCCTGGAAAAAGAAGTCCGTGTACCACGTGTAGCCGGCATTGTACGCGGGCGACAGCAACGCTTCGGCATCAGCTGGGCTGACGGTGATGAAACTGGATACGGCGGCCAGCGAGAATACGCCGTTGAAGTCACCGGGGTACATAATGTTGAAACCGCACAGCGCGTACGTCAGAATCCCGATGCAGATAATCATCGAGTTCTTGAACAGAATGTTGACGGTGTTCTTCGACTGCGTGAGGCCAGATTCGAGCGAGGCAAATCCCAGGTGCATGATAAACACCAGCATTCCCGCGATCATAATCCATAGATTGTTGAGCGTCCAGGCCAGCGTTTCCAGTTGTTGGGCGCTTCCTGCCTCCTGCGCGGCACCGTCGGCAGCCCCCGCGATCTGTACCGCAGGTACCGCGAGGAAGAGAAGGACGAGAAGAAGGCAGCGCATGAGGATAACGGCCAGGTGGGTAAAAATAGCTGAAGGAGCAGTAGCGGCGTGCAATTACCGCTAACATGATATCTTCATAATTAAGTTAGCGTACTTATTCAAGTAAATAAGTTAGGTGTAAGATGCTAAATACCTTATGAAAGCGCTACCGTAGCATAGTCGTCACATTAGGAGAGAAGGGTTGGAGTGCGGGTGCGGTTTTTGCTTTACTCAGCCAATTAAAGGAAGCCGCCTGCAACCCTGGCCGGTATGATCCGCATACAGTGCGGGCCTGAAGTTGGCCGCCGTGATGTCTATGTTACGCCTATAGCGATGCCTGGCCGTTCGTGGCCTGCGTCTTCCACGCCTTCATCTTCCCATTCCGTTTACGCTATGATTGCTGCTATTCTTGCCATCGCGTTCCTCGCGATCGTGGTGCTCTTTGTTGTGAGCATATACAACAAGCTGGTGACCTTGCGCCAGCGCTATAAAAACGCGTTTGCCCAGATTGACGTCCAGCTGAAGCGTCGCTACGACCTCATCCCGAACCTCGTGGAAACCGCAAAGGGCTACATGAAGCACGAGCGGGAAACCCTCGAAGCCGTGGTTCAGGCCCGCAACCAGGCGCAGCAAGCCGAAAAGAGCGCTGCCCAAGATCCTGGTGAGCCAGGTAAAATGCAGCAACTGGCGAAGGCTGAAGGACAGCTCGGGTCAACGCTGGGCCGTCTGTTTGCACTTTCAGAGTCGTACCCCGACTTGAAGGCCAACCAGAACATGGCGCAACTGATGGAGGAACTGCGATCTACCGAAAACAAGGTCTCCTTCGCACGACAGGCCTACAACGACGCTGTGATGAACTACAACACGCGACGCGAAGTCTTTCCCAGCAGTCTTATTGCGGGGACCTTCAATTTCAAGGAAGCCGAGCTCTTTCAGATTGAAGATGAAGCAGAGAAAGCAGCCCCGGACGTCTCGTTTTAAGACGCGCCACTCGGCCGCTTTTCACCCCGCTGCGCTTCTTGGCCTGTAGCTTGACCTACCTATGGACTTTTTTTCGTACCAGGACGAAGCCCGTCGCAATACCACATATCTGGTGCTGCTCTTCGTTGGGGGGGTACTGCTGACGATCGTGTCCCTGTATGTGGCTATCGTGCTTATCTTGTCGTATACCGGCGTGTGGGTACCGGCTGGGCCCGGGGGGTTCTGGTCGCCCACGCTGCTGTTGGGGGTGGTAGGCCTCACGGGCATGATTCTCGCGTTTGGCAGTGGCAGCCGGTGGCTGGCCCTACGGCAAGGGGGGAGTGCTGTGGCAGAATCGCTGGGCGGCCATCCCATTGATCACTCCACCGACGACTTAGACGAGCAGCGGCTGCTCAACATCGTGGAGGAGATGGCCATTGCGTCAGGGATACCGGCACCACCGGTCTATATTATAGAGGAGTCCAGCATCAACGCGTTTGCGGCTGGCCGATCCATGAACGATGCCGTGATTGGTGTGACGCGGGGCGCGGTGGAGTCCTTCACCCGTGACGAGATGCAGGGCGTCATCGCGCATGAGTTTGCCCACATTGTGAACGAGGACGTCCGCCTGAACCTGCGCCTCATTGTGGTCATCGCCGGATTGCTCGCCATCTCGATGGTAGGCAAGCACGTGCTATTCGGCGTGGGACGCGCCAGCCTCTTCGGCGGGATGGCGCGTCGCGGTCGCAGCAAAAACGGCAAGGGCGGGGGCCAGATCGCCATCCTGCTGGTCGCGTTGGCGCTGCTGGTGATCGGGTACATTGGGGTGCTCTGCAGCCGGCTCATCAAAGCCGCCATTTCGCGGCAGCGGGAGTTTTTGGCCGACGCCTCAGCAACACAGTTCACCCGCAACCCCGACGGGTTAGCAGGCGCGCTGGCCAGGATCCGCAGTGGAACGGCGCACATCGAGCACCCGCGGGCAGAAGAGGCCAGCCACATGTTTTTTGGCGATGCACTCGGTACCTCATGGGCCAGCCTGAGCACCCACCCTCCACTGGAGGCGCGCATTGAGCGCTTGAGTCCCGAGTATTTGGACTACACGCCGGAGCCTCGCCGCCGCGCGGCCACAGCAGAAGCAGCAGAAGCAGCAGAGGAGGCTCCTTCTACTGAAAGAGACCCGTTCCTTCCCGGCTTCGAAGGGGTGGACGATGCACTCGGTGGCGGGATGGCGGCGGCCATTACTGGACTGGTCGGTACCGCCACAGCCGACCACCTTCAGTATGGGAAGCAGGTCATCGCACACCTTCCGACGGAGCTTCGGCGCGCAGCCCACGAGTCGCTTGGAGCGGTAGCCTTGGCCTACAGCCTGGTATTGGACCCCAAGGATGCCCACCGGGAAAAGCAGGTGCGCATGCTACAGGATGATGTAGCACCGGCGACATTGGAGGAGGTCCACCGGCTGACCCCTCAGGTGCTGGCGCTGGACCGTTGGCTCCGTCTTCCCCTGGCCGAGCTGCTCATACCAGCCCTGCGGCAACTCAGCGAAGCACAGTTTCAGGAGTTTGCCGATACGCTGAAAGACCTCATGCTTCACGACGATGAACTCTCCATCTTTCAGTTTGCCATGCTGAAGATGGTACTGCATCAGGTGGAGGAGAGCCACCGATCCACCAGACGCCCCCGCGGCGGCGCCGGCTCCATCCGAAAGGCCCAGGACGAGGTACATGTCCTCCTCTCCGCCCTCGCGCTGGTAGCGGGCAAGGATCTCGGCGTGCGCAAGCAGGCGCTCCGCGCTGGGCTGCACCAACTGGAGAATTATCGCGGGCCTGACACCCTGCACCGCGAGTCGTTTGCACAGCTCAACGGCGCCCTCGATCGTCTGGCCGCCGCCTCCCCAAAGGTTAAGCGACAGGTTGTAGACGCCTGCAGCCACACGGTCCTGGCTGATGACGAGGTGACACTCGACGAAGGGGAACTCCTCCGCGCCATCGCAGCGACGCTAAACTGTCCTCTGCCTCCTTTTATTCCGCAGGCTCGCGTAGCATAGCCGGAAAGGCCTGGGAGCTACTCTGGTGATGCTCCCCCACTATCCAAACGTCCTCCGCCATTCACAGGCTACTGTGGAGGCTACTGCGTGGGCTACCGTGGGCTATCTTGTCGAGATCTGGGTTAGCCACCCATAAAGCGCAGGGCCTGCTCCGCACGCGCCAGGGCCTGGCGGGCCTCCTGCGTACGCCAGTCGTCTGGGCCCAACGTCGCTTCAAAGTTGGCATGGGCCTGCTGAATCAGCGGATAGCCCTCCCGAACCTGACCTTGGACCATTAACCCAAGCCCCTGCACCCCCTGAGCAGCGTGCAGTTGCCAGTGGTCCTCCGGTAGATAGTCGCTCAGGATGTCATACCCCTCACGCCCCAGCGCTTCAGCTTCCGCGCCACGTCCCTGCGCGGCACGGATCATTCCGATGCGGACGAGCGACGACGCCACATGCGGATGCCGATCGCCCAGAATCTCCTGGCGCGTGGCCAGGGCCTCCTGATGTAAGGAGTCGGCTCGCTCCAGTTTGCCCATCCGTTGCAGCGTAAAGGCCTTCGCCATCTTCACACTGGCAATGGTCGTCTGCAACTCTGGCTCATCCGGGTGCTCCAGCAGGTACGTGAGGGACTCCTCGTGCAGCGGGAGGGCCTCCTCGTGCCGCCCAAGGGTACCCAGCGCCATCGCCAGGTTGTGGGTGATGGTCTGGTATAGCGGCGAAGACGCGATGTCCGGTTCGTTCAGTAGGGCCTGGTACGTTGCTACGGCTGCCTCGACGGCACCCCGCTCGCTCTGAAGCAGGCCCTGCGTTGAACGAATGGACCAGGATTTTGCCCTTCGCTGCTCGCCGTCCAGGCTCTCAGCCTCCACCACATGGTCCATGGCCTGCCGCAGGTGCTGCTCAGCCGCTGCATAGCGGCCCTCGCGGATCCACATGTTGGCGCGCATCTGCATGGTTTCGATACGGCCGGATGCCGCCGCCTCCGACGGCACCGTGGCATACTGCTGCTCGGCAGCCTCCAGTAGGGGTGCAGCCGCCGCATACTGCCCGAGATTTACGTAGACGGTGCCAATGATGCGTTGCAGGTTGGCCTGCAGCAGCGGACGGTTCTCCAACTGCTGCAGCCGGCGTGCGCCGCGGTCCACCACGTCGCGCGCCGTCAGGTCCATGGCCCCCGCTGTAGCGCTGGCCTGACCGAAGGGATCAGTAGAAACGAAGAGCTCCTGCAAAAAGCCCGCTACCTGCTCTGCCCGTTCCGCTTCTTGTGTGGCTCGGTCGCGCTGCTCCGCCAAGGCGGCGGCCTGGTACGTCACCGTCGTAGCGTAGCCCACCAGCAACAGCGTAATCACCACTGCAGCGGCGATGGCCCACTTGTGCCGCTGCACTGCTTTTTTGGCTTTGTATCCAAACGAATGGCGGCGGGCATGCACCGCATGGCCCTGCAGATGGTTACGCACGTCATCAGCCAGCGCCTGCACTGAGCTGTACCGGTGCGACGGCTCCTTGCGCAAAGCATACAGGATGATGGCATCCAGGTCTCCCTTTAAGCTCTCCTGCAGCGAGCGTCTACGCGTACTCCGCGCAGCAGCCAGTTCATCTGCTGAGGCATCGTCTGCCCCTTTCCGCTCGCCCCGCACCACAAACGAAATCGCCGTGCTGGGCCGGGTGGGCTCGCGCTCGCAGACCAGCTGCATCACCTCATATGGCGACCGCTCCTGCCCATCGTAGGGCCGGCACCCCGTCAGCAGTTCGTAGAGCAAGATCCCCAGCGCGTAGACGTCCGTGGCTGTGGTGATGCCCTGCCCTTTCACCTGCTCCGGCGCGGCATACTCGGGCGTCATAAGGTGGGCGCCGGTGCGCGTGAGGCTGGGCCCGTCCTCCTCTTCCGTCGCAGTTAGCAGCTTTGCAATGCCAAAGTCCAACAGCTTGATATGCCCTTCTGCCGTGACCAGGATGTTCGACGGTTTGAGGTCGCGGTGCACCACCAGGTTGCGATGGGCATGCTGCACGGCATCGCACACTGCGGTAAAGAGCTGCAAGCGTTCGCGGACCGACAGGCGGTGCCGATCACTGTACGCGGTGATGGGCTCGCCCTCCACGTACTCCATGACGAGATAGGGGCGGCCATCATCAAGTACGCCGCCGTCGAACACCCGGGCGATACTGGGATGGCTGAGCGTGGCGAGCACCTGCCGCTCCAGCAGGAAGCGCTGCACGCCGGCGTCGGTGAGGCCATCGGAGCGCAGCACCTTGATGGCTACCTGCTGCTCGAACTGTCCATCATTGCGCTCGGCCAGGTAGACGAGGCCCATCCCGCCCTTCCCGACTTCCTTGATGATACGGTACGGCCCCAGCCCTTCCCCAGCGGCCAGCGGCGCGTCGGCCGGCAGCGGCGCATCATCCCCAAACATCCCGTCCAGCCCCTCCTCCAGAAACGAAGGCGACCCCTCCTCGGCCTCAAGCAAGGCCACCACTTGTTGATGGATCTCAGGTTTATCGTCTGCCAAAGCCTCCAGATAGACCGCACGCTCGTCAGGCGGTAGCGCCCAGACGTGGTCCAGGGCATCACTGATGGACGTCCACTGCGTATCCAAACTCATGTTGATCGATGGGCTGGGTGATAAATGTGCTTCGTCAATACAGTGCTTGCCAGGAGCTCTCACATCCTTGGAAATAGTCGGAGCATGATAAACATCGGCTGCAGCTACTGAGTGCGCACTCCGGCCATGCTACCGGACATCCCAGGGACGCTGTCATCCTCTACCCATCGTACCCGCGCTTGCCCAGGACTGCAAGCACCGATGGCGCATATCTTCACTGACGTCTCGTTGTAATACCCTCCGGTATCACGTTTATTGAGGGAAGGCAGTAAGACCGTTTGTTTTCCCAATGCTTTGCCTTTCCGGCTATGTACCTCAGCAAGCTTTCTATTCACGGGTTCAAGAGCTTCGCCGAACCCACGGAGTTGCTGTTTGATGAGGGCTTGACCGCCATTGTGGGCCCCAACGGGTGCGGCAAATCGAACATCGTAGATGCCGTGCGCTGGGTCATCGGCGAGCAGCGTGCCCGGGTCTTGCGCTCGGAGAAGATGGAGAATGTGATCTTCAACGGTACCGCGAAGCGCCGCCCACTGGGGATGGCCGAGGTTACCCTCACCATCGAAAACAACCGTGGGGTGTTGCCCACCGAATACAACGAGGTGACGCTGGGCCGCCGCCTCTACCGCTCGGGCGACTCGGAGTACCTGCTGAACGATGCGCAGTGCCGGCTCAAGGACATCACCGAGTTGTTCATGGACACAGGTATGGGAGCGGATGCCTACTCGGTGATTGAGTTGAAGATGATCGACGAAATCCTGTCGAGCAGCACCGAGGACCGGCGCCGGCTGTTTGAGGAAGCGGCGGGTATTACGAAGTACAAGCAGCGGCGGCGGCAGGCGCTCCGCAAGCTGGAGAACACGCAGGCCGATCTGACGCGCGTACGCGACCTCACCGATGAGGTAGCCAAGCGTGTGCGGCGGCTGAAGCGGCAGGCGAAGAAAGCAGCCTCGTACAACGAGCGCAAGGAACAACTCGACACGCTGGAGCTGCAGCTGGCACAGGCCGAGTTTACGCGGCTGCAGCAGCAACGGGGGCAGCTTGCCGAGCAACTGCAAACCACGCGCGATGAGGTATCCGCCTACACCGCACGGCTGCAGCGGGAGGAAGCCCGGCTGGAGGAGCTCCGCACCGCAGCGGTGGGACAGGAGCAAACGGTTTCGGCCCGACAGGAGGAGCTGGCCACACACAAGGAAGAGGTGCGCGCGCTGGAAGCTGACCTGCGTCTTACCGAAGAGCGCCTCGCCAACGCGCAGTCCGAGCAGGACCGGCTGCAGGACGCACAGGCGGAAGCGGAAGCCCGGATGGCCACCCTTGAGCAGGAACGCGACAAGCTGGAGCAGCAGATAGCCGCCCAGAAGCCACGCACGATGGCTGCGCAGGAGACCCGAGGGGAGGCCGAGGCCTATCGCGACCAGATGACCGAGAAGGCGGCCGCGCTGCGTGAGCGTCGGGATGCGCAGCAGGCGCGTGAAGCGACCCTCCAACGGAAACAGGCCGAGCAGCAACGCACGCTCGATCGCCTCGAAAACCGCATCGACCTGCAAGCCGAGGAACTGGAGCGCCTGAACGCCTCGGCGGGCGCGGCCGGGGCCTCGCTCGATGTGCTCGACGCCCGCATCGCCGAAACTAAGGAGGCCCTCGATACAGCCGAAGCTGCCCTGGCCGACGCCGAGGAAGCCCTTGCCACCGCTCAAACGCGCCACGCAGCCCTCACCGAACAGCTGGAGACGCGCCGGAGCACCCTTCGCACGGCCGAGCGTGCGGCCGACGCCGCTGCGCATGAAGTCGCCCTGCTGGAGAGCCTGGTGGACGCTTACGATGACTTTTCGGATGCTGTCCAGTTTCTGGCTGAGCAGGACGATTGGGTGCCGGATGGGCTGCACACCGTGGCAGATCTGCTAACGTGCCCCCCCGCTCTCCGCCCTGCCTTGGATGCCGCGCTGGGCGATTTTGCCTCGTGCATTGTGGTGCCCGCGCCATCCCACGTGGCCGAGGCCCGGAAGCGCCTGCGATCCGCCGACCGGGGGCGAGCCACGTTTCTCGTCCAGGAACGACTCCCCGAGGCGCCCTCACCTCCAGCCGTTCCGGAAGAAGCGGAGCCGCTTTCGGCACAGATCAAGGGGGCTGACCGACCGCATCAACGGCTGGCTGAGGTCTTGCTGCACGGCTGCTACCTCGCGCCGTCCGTGGATGAAGCAGCAGATCTTGCGGCCTCAAGTGGCGCGTCGGCTCGTTTCATCACCCCAGAGGGCGAGTGGGTCGATGGTCGCGGCCTCGTGCATGGCGGCGGTACCCAGGGCGAAACAGCCGTGGCCACGCGACGCCTCGAACGGCGCGACCAGCTGGCCTCAGCCCGCGCGACGCTGGAGGACGCCGAGGCCGAGCGCGCGGCTGCGGAGCACGCTGTGGCCGAGACTGAAGACGCCCTGCGGCAGATCCCCCTCCAGGAGCACCGCGCAGCGCGCGATGCGGCGGAGAAAGCCTATCAAGAGGCGCGGCGAGCGCATGAGCAGGCGACGTACGAGCGCACCCAGGCCCGCCAAACCCAGGCTGCCCGCGAGCAACAGCGCGCGGAACAGGAAAAAGCATTAGCCGCACTGCAGGAAGAAAAGGCCCCACGCCAAGAGGCGCTGCGCGCCACCTCCGAAGCACTGCAGGAGGCCGAGGCCGCGCGGGCGGATGCAGCTGAGGCGCTTGCCGCGGCAGATCAGGCCGAGCGCGCCGCCCGAGATGGGTTCAACGCCGCCAACGTGGAGGCTGTCCGAGCCGAAAACACGCTCGACCGTCTCACCAGCGAACACCAGCGCACCACCGAGCACACCGCTGAGCTTGCCGATCGGCAAACCAGCCGGGCCGCACGTTTGGAGGCGCTTACCGAAACGATCGCGAACACACAGCAACAGAAGGGCGACATACAGACGGCTCTCAACGACCTGCAGCAGAAGCGTGGAGCCCTCGAAGACGCCGTGTCTGCCGCCCGTACGGAACTGATGGAGCAGAAGGTGCAGGTCAACAACGTCGAGAAACGGTTGCGGCAGCTCCGCTCCTCGCGCGAAACGCACGTACAAACCGCCAACGAACACGAGGTGCGTCTTGCAGAGGTTAACACGCGGCTGGACGACCTCAACACGGATGTGGCCGAGACCTACGACCGCTCGCTCGCTGACGCGCCCGTCCCCCTGCCCGAAGCGTTCGACGCCGACAAGGCCCGGTCCGAAGTCCGCACCCTGCGCCAGTCTTTGCAAGACATGGGCTCGATCAACGCGCTCGCCCTGGATGAATACGAGGAGGAGCAGGACCGGCTGGACTTTCTGACGGCCCAGCAGGATGATCTCGAACAGGCCGAGGACACACTGCTCGAAACCATCACGGAGATCAACACGACCGCCGAAGCGCGGTTTATGGAAACGTTCGAAACCATCCGCGCGCATTTTCAGGAGCTGTTTCAGGAGCTCTTTGGAGCAGCCGCCTCGGCCGACCTGGCGCTGGAAGATGCAGACGATCCGTTGGAGTCGCCCATCGACATCCGCGCCAAGCCGCGCGGCAAACGCCCGGTGAGCCTCACGCAGCTTTCCAGTGGCGAGAAGGCGCTGACGGCCGTGGCGCTGCTGTTCAGCATCTACCTCGTCAAGCCCAGCCCGTTCTGTATTCTCGACGAAGTAGACGCCCCGCTGGACGATGCCAACGTGCAGCGCTTCATGCAGCTCATTGAGCGCTTCGCAGACAAAACCCAGTTCATCCTGGTGACGCACAACCAGCAGACCATGGAGCATGCGGACCGGCTTTACGGCATCACGATGCAGGAGGCCGGGGTTTCGAAGCTGGTGAGCGTGAAGTTCGAGGAGGCACTGGAAATGGCTGGGTAGACGTTCAGCGCCCGTATGTGTACCTTTGTAGAGGGGGTGTTCGTAGGCAACCCCCATGTGCCGCTACCTACCGTATCTGACACGTGCTTACCCATGGAAGCCTTCTTTACGTTTTTAACCTACTACTGGTGGATCCTGCTCATCTTTGCCGGAATGGGCTATGGCGCCTTTGATGAATGGCTTGAGTTTAAGCGCGAGCAGCGTAAGCTGGGCGCTTCTACCGAGGCGGTGGGCGACGACTTGGAGGCGCTGCGGGATGAGTGGACGCAGGAACGCGCCCGCCTCACGCGCCGGATCGAGCACTTGGAGGCTATTGTCACCAGCCAAACCTGGGACGCGCTGCACGAAGACACGATGCAGGACGGTAAGGCCGCCCTTCCGCTGAACCATGCCCCGCCTCCTCCGCTGGATGCTGCAGACCCCGTGAGCGATGCAGAACGGGCAGAGCGCATTGCGAAGCGGATCAGGTAGCCCCTGACG
>CAYFRR010000003.1:0-16288 GCA_964345505.1 uncultured Rhodothermales bacterium | reverse complement strand
GCCCCCTGGCGTGGCCCACACCGGGCAAAATGCGACGTACGAGTCATCCTACGTGGAGATACCATGCGGAGATACCATAAAAAAGCCCTGGACGTCAGATGGACGCCCAGGGCTCAATTCTGCCGGTGAACCGCGGTTATGCTATGGCGTAATGATTTTACTACCGCCATCCTCTGCACCGTCTACTTCGACGAGCTCGATCTCGAATACAAGATCCTTGCCGGCCAGCGGATGGTTAGCGTCAATGGTGACTTGACCGTTCTCCACGTTGGTGACTACGACCGGGACTTGCCGCCCATCTTCCAGGCGCAGCTGTAGCTGCTGCCCTACCTGCGGCTCGACGTCCTCCGAGATTTGCCCCTTCTCTACCTCCACTACGAGGTCTTCGCGGCGCGGACCATACCCCTTAGCCGGTGGGATTTCGGCCGTCTTTTCATCTCCAGGCTCCATGCCGACGACAGCCTCTTCGAAGCCTTCAATGACCTGCCCCTCGCCTACGGTAAATCCGAGGGCTTCCTCCCGTTCGCGAGATGAGTCGAACACCGTTCCATCTTTGAGTTTTCCGGTGTAATGAACTTTTACGGCGTTTCCTTGCTGTACAGTAGCCACGTCAGTGTTGGCGTTATTTAAGCAATAATAGAACACATAGTGTACGAGCCACAGACAAGCGTTGTTCAGCACATCTCCTTCCACATCTGGTCTTCAATGCGCCATACGCTGGCCAGTGTGACATATTCCTAACACTTTTCCATGGGTTCGTCCCTCGCCCAAGAATTTCGTACTGTACAATCACTTGCATACTCATCCTCCGGTAGTTCAGCTTTGAAGCACTCATTCGACTACATTGTAGCCGGGGCCGGCTGTGCCGGATTAAGCTTCCTCTGGTACGCGTTGGATAGCCCGCTGCAGGATGCCCGCATCTTGCTGGTGGACCGGGACCTCTCCGCTCAACCGAAGAAGACCTGGTGCTTTTGGGGAAACGAAGGCCTCCCCTTCCGGCACATCGCGGATCATTCCTGGGACCGGATGGCCGTAGGCTTTCCAAATCAGCGGGTTGAAGAGCGCCTCGACCGGAACGTGTACCACTGCGTGCGAAGCGAGGTGTACCATGAGCATGTGATGGAGCGGATCCGAGCTCATCCGAATGTGACCCTACTGACGGCCGAAATCAATGAACTGTACGACACCGCCGACGGAGCGGTGTTGAAGGCCGGGGGGCAATCCTACACGGCTGGCCATGTATTTCAAAGCTGCTTCGTATCTCCGCGCGACAACGCGCAGCCCGTGCACTATCCCCTGCGGCAGCACTTCGGCGGATGGGAGGTAGAGACGGCGACGCCCACCTTCGACCCCGATGTGGTGACGCTCATGGATTTCGACACCGCACAGCAGGGGGCGACCGTGTTTTATTACATTCTCCCGTTCACCCCGACCCGTGCCCTGGTTGAGTACACCGTCTTCTCACCGGACCCATGGGACCACTCCCGCTATGATGCAGCTATTCATCGCTACATCCGGGAGCACACCGATGCGCCATACGACATCATCCGCCGCGAGTACGGGGTGATTCCCATGGAGGAACGGCCTCGGCACCAACGGTACGGACAGCACATCACAAGCCTCGGTACTGTGGGGGGTATCACCAAGCCGACCACAGGCTATACGTTTCAGCGGGTGCATCAGCATACGCAGCAACTGGTGCGTACGATGCTGCCTGACGGCCACCCTGACCCCGTGGCTATCTCTTCCCCGCGCTACCGCTTTTACGATTTGCTTTTGCTCCGCATTCTACACGAGCATCCCCGCTGGGGGCGTCCTATCTTTCAGCGGCTGTTTGCGCACAACAGCATCGACCGCGTGCTCAGCTTTATTGGGGAGGACACCCATCTCGGGCAGGACATGCGTATCTTTTCACAACTCCCGTACGGTCCCTTTCTGAAGGCCATTGCGCCAAACCTGCCGCTTATGCCCCGCGTGCTATTCCCTGAAGAACCCGCCGTAGGTACGCTCGAGCACAGTGCGACGCCGCCCGACCCGACCGCCGCCGTCGCCTCATAACCTTGCTTCACCCAGCTATCTCCTCCTGATGCACGATCATCACACGCTTTCGCTTCGCTCACCGCAGGTCTACCGCTTCGTGGTAGGCGTCACGGTGCTGGCCGCGGGCCTTTCTCTGTTTACAGATCCGGCGCAGATGGGCCTCGTCGAACTGGCTGTGCTGTTTGGCGCTGTGCTACTACTCGGGATTCCGCACGGCGCTATCGACCATCTCGTAGCCTCAGAGGTGTACGGACTTGACGCGACGGTGAAGGACCAAGCCAAGTTCTATGTGTTCTACCTGCTGCTTATGCTCATCTATGGCGCGCTGTGGGTGATCTTTCCTGTGACGTGCCTGCTGCTATTTCTGGCGTTTGCGGTATACCATTTCGGGCAATCGGACCTTGAGTACCTCGGCCTTCCCGCACCCGACCGGTACGCCCTCTACGTGTCGCGTGGTGTGCTCCTCATCGGCCTGCCCATCGTAGCCCACCTGGAGGTCGTCTCGCCCATCTTTGTTCAGATTGCAGGGCTGGATTTGCTGGCGTATCCGTGGCTGGCTGAGCATGCCACCGCATGGACTGCTGGTGTTATCCTGCAGCACGCGGTACTCACCGGCGTGCTGGCGCTACGGCATCAGGTAGAGCGTGCGGCTGTGGGCCGCGAAACCTTCAACATCGCGCTGCTAACCGGGCTCTTTCTCGCCGCCAACCCACTTGTCGCCTTTGCCATCTATTTCGGCTTTTGGCACTCGCTGGGGCATATCTTGGAACTCATCCGGTACTTTAACCGGCAGGGCGAGGCCATGTCTGTCTGGAGTTTTTACCGAAAAGCCGCGGCGTTCACCCTGATGTCGGTGGTAGGCCTACTCATGCTGTATGGCCTAAATAGTGCCTTCGGTCTGGAGGAGCACATGATCTCGCTGCTCTTCATCCTCATCGCCGTCCTCACCCTTCCCCACATGGTCATCGTGGAACGGTTCTACCAAGATAAAAAGGTCAGCCTATCTGCAACAGGCTGACCTTCGGATGCACAGATACTGCCTTGCACATCGCGTATTTATGTGAGGTTACGTTTAGTAACCACCTTCCTCCGACTCGGTCGTTGGGGGGAGGAGTACGCTGTCAATGACGTGGATGACACCATTGGACGCCTCGATATCCGTCTGGACTACCTGCGCTGTATCCGCAAGGCGCACCGTCTCGCCGTCCACTTCAATGGAGACCGTCGAGCCCATCAGCGTAGTAACTTCGTCCAAGCCTACAACGTCTGCGGCCATCGCCTTCCCTTCAACGACGTGGTACGTCAGGATTTGAGTCAGCAGCTCTCTGTTTTCGGGCTGCAGCAGAGCCTCAAGCTCTCCCTCAGGAAGAGCTGCAAACGCCTCGTTGGTGGGCGCAAATACGGTAAAGGGACCTTCACCACTTAGGGCCTCTACCAGCCCAGCGGTATCAAGAGCCGTAACGAGCGTGGAGAAGTTTTCGTTGCCAGCCGCGATTTCTACGATGGTGGCTTCGCCATCCTGAGCGTCAGCCGAGAGCGGCAGGAGCAGGAGCAGCAGTAGGCCCGACAGGAGGGCAATAGATTGCTTGAACGTCTTCATAGTGTAGATTGTGGCTTGTGAGAAAATAGATAGTCGCCCAATCTCTGGGCTGGCAGCCTGGTTTCTCCACACTATGACGCAGTCGCAACGTGCGACACATGCCCCTGTGAATGTACAGACCTGGTTACACCCGTAACGCGTCTGTCTCAGAGGGCACACATGCCATACATGCTTTGCTGCCTCTCATCACACGCATCGCGCACAACATCCTGGGTTCTACGGAGAGACCCTCTCTCGATACGGGGAGGTGCTTACGACTGCACGGACCGGCGCTCCGCACGGTTAACAAAAATGGCCTGCAGGGCGATCAGAACATACGTGCCTGTGAGCAACGCCGTGATGGCTTGCTCGAGCACCGCCATGGGCCGTCCTATCGGAGCACCGCTGAGCAACGCTGGAACCTCGATGAGCGACGACACCGTACCCGCAAAGGCCAGCACGGCGAGCAGCATAGCGCCCCCGATTAAAAGCAGAAACGACCCGTTGCCCTGCTGCGCCACTATCCCAAGGGCTAAGATAGGCAGCCCGAAGAAGGCGGGAATTAGCGGCGTCCAGCTTGAGAAATCGAATCCCAACAGCCCAAAGGTGCCGATGCCGAGTATAATGAGCGCTGCGCCCAGTCCAATCGTGCGTTCGGCCACGTTGCTACTCCATGTTGTGAGACAAATACGAACAACATTAGCAATAGGACCTTTACCAGCAATGCTTTGGCAGGGTGCCGTTGCTGCGTATATTTCGCCGACCCTTCACCCAGTCGCTTTCCATTTCCCATGCATCCTTCTTTACCCGTCGCACTTCCAGAAGAAGCCCCCTGGGAAGAAGCTGCAAACAGCGTTACCCATGGCTTTGGCCTCGTGCTGAGCATCCTTGGGACCTCGCTCTTGCTGGCCATTACGGCGCTCAACGGCACGCTCCTACACCTCATTGGCTGCGGTGTGTTTGGGACCACCCTCGTGCTCATGTACACCGCGTCCACACTCTACCACGGCACCACTGCTCCCCACCTGAAACGCATTTTTCGGGTGTTGGACCATGTCGCTATCTATTTCTTCATCGCGGGCTCCTACACGCCTTTTCTGCTGATTCACTTCGGCGACAGCTTTGGGTGGTCCCTGCTCGTGGTGATCTGGAGCATCGCCGCAGTGGGTGCCGTCTTCAAGTTGTTCTTTACCGGCCGGTTCGCGCGCTTGTCGGTAGCTCTTTACATCGGGATGGGATGGCTGATTGTGCTTAGCGCCGAGCGGTTGCTGGAAGCCGTACCCCCGGGCTGCCTGGCCTGGCTCACAGCGGGGGGCCTGCTGTACACCGGCGGCGTCGTCTTTTTTGCTTGGAAGCGCCTGCCCTATAATCACGCCATCTGGCACCTGTTTGTGCTGGCGGGGAGCATCTGTCACTATGTCGCCGTGGTGCGCTACATCGCGCCCCTCTAACGGGATGTGGCACAGGCGTGCCCGTGGTATGTGAGATGGCGGACAACACTTCACAGCTCCGGCCGGCTGCAACCAACGGCTCAACCGCGATATATGGATTTGGAGTCCACGCGCGACCTACCGCAGGTCTCGCATTCGCGTGCAGTGGAGCCAAACGCCCCTCCGTCGACGGCACATGCGTCACAGCACGTGGCACCTCTTGCCTATGCCCCCAGTTCTTCTCACACCCGAATAGTAGGTTTTTGGATCATTTTACCTAATATAATTAGGTCATATTACCTAAAAGGAATAATATCAAAGGTTATCTATTGACATTGCCGCGTTAAGTTTGTAGCGTAGAAGCCGATAGTACGTAGTGTCCTCCGCTAACTATTGAGCTCTGCCCCATGGACGTTGTCGCCCGCGATTCTCGGGTTCTCCTGACTACCCTTGACTGGACTAATTTTTATCAGCACTACCAGTGGTCTAACGACTCCACCTTACAACAAGAGGAAGTAGCGACAACCTTTCCCCGTGAGCCGGTCTATGCCTTCAAGCGGCGCTTTGAAGCAATGATGCGCCCGGATCGAGAAGCGCTCGACCTGGAGATCCACACCGCGACGGGCGCGCTCATTGGCGTGGCCTTTATCGACTGGCAGGCCAATCCAGCGGCTCCTCGGGTTGGACTCACCATTTGCGACACCACCCACCGTGGACAAGGCTTAGGAAAGGCCGCGTTGCAGGTGTTGCTTGAGGTTTGCTTCGCGGACCGTCCATTCGAACGTGTCCGAGCCACTGCCCATCCCTTTCAGCGCGCCTGGCTTCGGCTACTGCGGCAAGCGGGCTTCACGGTATCGGCTCCCGGTGCCTCCCCCACCCCCTTCACCCTTTCACGCCAGCGCCACCGGCAGCCGCCGCTGTCCCGTCCCATGGCTGCAAAAGCGGCATAGGTTACCCATCGGATGGCCGAACACCTCGCAATCTTACGCAGTATGATGTGCATGGCGTACCGGAAGCGCTACCAAAACCACAAATATATGCATGGAAGCGCTACCGAACGCACCAAAAGCGCATAGCGCCTTTGCCGTATACGTTGTGTACTACCTCAACAGCGGGTTATGCTGTAGCACGTCCGCAGAGGCAAATCTCAGTGACAAGCCGCTCAGGCTGCGTTTTTCTCTTCGCTCATAACCGCTCGATGTCATGGAACTGCACGCCCCCCCACAGCTCACTGGGGCCAACGTCTCGTTAGGTCCGCTGCAAATGAGCAACCTGTACACACATCACCGCTGGAACAACGATCCCGAGCTCAATCGCTACGACAGCATGGAGCCAGTGACCGAAAGAGAGACCCTTTCGTCCTTCAAGAGGCGACTGGAGCAGATGATTGTGTCGCCCCCGCCGGGGGTGTTGGACTGGGAGATTCACACGACGGATGGAGAGCTCATTGGGCTGGCCTTTGCCGATCACCTGAGCACAGCGTCGCAGCGCTGTCGGATTGGGGTGACGATCTGCGACCGCTCATGCTGGGGTAAGGGTTACGGGGCCGGGGCACTCCATGCATTGCTGGACTATCTCTTCAACGACCTGCAGCTACACCGGGTGGCCGCACAGTCCTTTCCCTTTAACACCGCCTGGCGTAAGCTGCTGGAGGGCATGGGCTTCACGCACGAGAGTGTGCAGGCTGACTTTTTGCTGCGCGATGGCGAGCGGTTTGGGTTGCACACGTACGCGATGTTGAAGCCGTACTACGAGGCCCATGCCGAGACCCTGCCACGGCCCTGGGAAGCCCACAAGGCCTCTGTGAAAGCGGCCTAAGGGTGTTGCTCGCGGGAGTGGAGCCAAAGAGTCATGTGATCAGAGGCCAGCGGACGACTGGCAGAGGAGTCAGAAGCGGAAGTTAAAGCCCAGCGTGGGCAGGATCGGCAGCATCGTCGCAGACTGGCGCTCCAGCCGCGGGTCGGCCTCGGGCGCATCGGGGTCGGTGACCGCGGCATACTGGTAGGCCAACACGTTGCCTCGATTGTAGACGTTGATCACGTCAAGATAGGCCTCACCCGGCATCCCAAAGACATTCACGTCTCGGCTCAGGCGCACGTCGAGGCGGTGGTACAGCGGGAGGCGGGCGCTGTTGAGATTTTCGGCATCGCCGTACCCGGGCTCAAAGCGCACGAGGCCTGTTTCGCTGTTGGTAAGCACCGTGGGCTCTGTCTCCGCCTCTGGATCATCCACGTCCAACGGGCGCACGACGACAGGTGCAGCATCGACAGCTGGCGTGTACGGAAAGCCAGTGCCCATCCGGAACGTGGTGCCAAGCGCCCACCCTTGGCCCAGACGCGTGTTCACGACCACGTTGAGGGTATGCCGCCGGTCGTAATCGAAGGGAAACGTGATCCGGCTTCCGGGCGCTTCCTGCCGCGTGCGGGATCGGGCCGCCTGTGCGTAGGCGTACGAGATCCACCCCGTGAACCGGTCGCCCGCAGCAGAACGCTGCTTCTCCAACGACACCTCCAGGCCATAGGCACCGCCCTCTGCATCGTTCACCGGGCGCGTGGTGAGCCCTACCGCGTCTTCTATACGTACATCGTAGGCATCTGGGTTGGTGCGGGGCAAGCCCCGCGTATCGTCAAAGCGCGCTACGGCCCGGGTCACGCGGCCCCTGTCCTGCACGATGAGGTCGTCGAACGTTTTCACGTACCCTTCCACTCGTGCCTGGTACCGGTCGTCCAGCCAGTGCGTGAGGCCGAGCACATAGTGATATGACACCTCGGCCTGCAGGCTCTGCAGCCCGACATCCTCGGAGAGATCGAAGGCCTGCGGGTCATCCAGCAGCTTTTCAAAACCTGGCGACTGCACATAGCGTCCCCACGCTCCGCGTAGTGTAGTCGCATCCGTAAGCCGGAGAGAGGCGCTCAGCCGTGGCGACAGGTACGAACGGTCGATGAGGCGATAGTAGTCGAGCCGCAGCCCTGGCTGCACGAAGAGGCGATCCGGGAGAAGCTCCACCCGAGTTTGCGCGTAAGCGTGGTAGCGATAATAGCGCTCGCCCTGGTCAAACTGTTCGGGAAAAGCGCCCACGCCAAACGGGCTATCTTGCTGGAACGACTCAAAGAGGGCACGGCCTACGTCGTTAAGGTTAAGATCGAATTGCAGCGTCGTTTCAAGCCAATCCACGCCACCCCCCACTTCGATGAGTTGGCGAGGCACCTCAAGCGTAGTGCGCTGGAGCAGGCTGTGCTTTTGAAAGAGAAAGCTCTGGTTGTAGGCGAACGAGGCCGCGTTTACGGTGTCGTTGGCCGCTACAATCTCGCTGCCGTCGAAGGCATCGCGCGGAACGATATTTCCGGCGCTGGCCAAATCTCCCGCGTTGCGATAGGTGCTGGCCGTGAGTTGCAGGTTAAGCGCCGGGGTAGGCGTCCAGTCGTACGTCGCGTATGCTACATCATTTCGGGTGAGATCCTCCGCTGCCACGCGGTCGGCCTCAGAGCCGCGATCGTCCAGCGCCCCCTCTACGGCGATGTCCAGCGCATCGCGGCTGGTGATGCCGCCGATCCGGATCCGGTGCCCCTTGGCCGGGCGCAGCGTGAGGCGGCCCTGCAGGTCAGCAAAATTGGGAAAGCGTGTGTTTTCTCCCACCGCCTCCAGCTCACGGGCCAGGAGGCCAATGACCAGATCGTAGTAGGTCCGCCGCCCCGTCACCAGCCACGAGCCATCCCACACGCCGGTCTTCCCCTCCATCACGAGGTTGGCGTTAGCCAGCGATGCGTTAAAGGACCCGCCCAAGGGCGACTCGCGGTCCCCGTCCCGGCTTTGCACGTCCAGGGCGGCCGAAAGCCGGTCGCCATAGCGAGCCGGGAAGCCTCCCGTGTATAGCGTCAGGTTGGAGACCGTCGCCGGGTTAAACATGGACACCACGCCATACAGACGATACGGGTTGAAGACCTCGACATCGTCCAGGATGATCAGGTTTTGATCAGGGCCGCCTCCGCGCACGATGAGTTGAGACGAGAAGTCGCTCGCCGCCAGTACGCCGGGCGTTGTTTGGAGCGAGCGCAGCACGTCCTCTGCGGCTCCGGGTAGCGCCTGCACCTGCTCCGGGGATACGGCCGTGATGGACGGGCGCGTATCGCGCAGCGGCTGCCGGCGCCCAGCGGTTACCTGCACCTGTTCCAGCGCTACAACATCTGGAGCAAGCGCGACATCCAGCGTCTGCGGCTCCTCTGCCGTCAGCGTCACCTCACGCATGGCGGGCTCATAGCCGACCGCGCTGAATCTGATTTTCTTCGTACCCGGCGCTGTACGCAACACATAGCGCCCGTCGGCATCCGCCGCCACACCCGCACCGGTAGCAGTTAGCAGGACGCTTGCGCCGGGTATCGCCTCGCCTGTCTCCGCATCAGAGATGGTACCCCGCAGTTCAGCGCGTTCTTGTGCCAGCGCGGGCTGCGAAGCTCCCAGGAGCAACAGCAGACCTCCTACAATCAAGAGCCACAGCCCGCGTGTTGCTTGCCGAAAATACGCCATCGACCACACCGTATGAGTGCCATGTGTACAGGGCTCTCCCTACGGTAGGCTATCGGCAGAGGTTTGTTACCGGTGCGCCACGATTACTGCCCTTCGGGCGCTGTGCCTGTCGTGTCGGGATTGCTCTGAGTCGTGTCTGTCGTGTCCGGCGGAACGGTGCGCACCGTATCCTCCGCTGGTGGCGGGGCAGGATCGGTGGGATACAGATCTTCGGGGAACGGCTGCTGTTCGGCGGGACGCGGTCCATCCTCTGCCGGTGCCTCTCCCAAACCCGCCAGCGTAATCGTGCCATTCTCCGTGCGCAGCTGTATCGTGGCGCCGCCATTGCCCACACGCCCTTCGAACCGAAAGCCAGCGCCATCGCGGGCCAGCGCGCGTTCTTCAAACGGCAACCCCCGGGTCGCAATCTCCCCCGACTCCGTCATTGCGTCGATATCCGCTGCAATATCCGGCCCGAGCCGCAGTGTGATGTCACCGTTTCGGGTTTCGAGTTGCACCTCTTCCTCTTGTGCAATCGACAGCAGACTCACGGTGATGGAGCCGTTGCGGGTGGACACGTCCATGCCGGCCCCGGCCTGCGTCACCGTCACGGACCCGTTCGTGGACTGAACGGTCACGGGGCCGCGCACGCTATCAACCACCACCTGCCCCGCTTCCAGCGTAATATTCAGCGTGCTGCTCTGGGGCACCGTGCCGTCCACCTCCACCCGGCTTAGTTCCGGTTCATCCGCACGCATCATGTACTGATACACGTTGTCGTCGCCTGCTTCTTCCACTGCAATGCGACTAAGGACCTGCTCCGCGTCCGCAGGGTTACGCCCGCGCCCGATTTTGGTGAACGCGAGGTTCGCTGCCTCAGCCTCGGTGCCCCGCAGTTCTATACTGCCCTGCTGACCATCAAACACGAGCGTGCGCCCGCGCAGTTCGACCCCCCGCTCCAGGGTGGCCCGATCCTCTGCACTCCCCAACAGAAGACGCCCAGAGTCAGTCTCCTCCATTCCACGATCATCGGAGGAGTCGTCGCAGGCCATGAGAAAAAGGCTGCAAAATAGTACGGAAGCAATAAGCGCGAGACGCATGGGAATACCTGTTAATGAGGGGGAGGTGATAAAACGGCAAGTGTAAACCGGTGATCCAGTGCATGGGGGCGCGTGCGCTGCTTAATGCAGTGCCACCTTACGGATGAAGCGTCGAACGGCTACGTACGAGCCGATCCAACCGAGGAGCAGCCCGAACACGATGAGCCCACCCAGCAGGAGCGCTGAAGCCTCAAGCGTGAGCGTACCAAGCTGCGGGAGGTACCTACTCAGGGCCCCGTGCAGGAGGAAGAGGAGCCCCCCTGCCACAGCGCCAGCGGTAGCCCCCTGCAGGATACCTTCAATCAGAAAGGGCCTTCGAATGAAACCGTCCGTCGCCCCGACCAGCTTCATGGTGCGAATGAGGAGGCGTCGGGAGTAGATGGTAAGCCGGATGGTGTTGGCCACAAGAAAAACAGCCGCCAGCAGCACCAGCCCGCCAAGCATGGCTCCCACGACGGTGAACGTCTGCACGTTCTGCTGTACCTGCACCAATAACGGTTGATTGAAGACCACATCATCCACCCGATTCCATCCGCTAAAGGTCTGGACGAGTGCGTTCAGGCTATCGGCCGTGGCATAATCCGAGTCTACCCGCACACGAATAGACGCAGGCAGAAACGGATCGTCCAGAAACGCTTCGCCGCCCTCGCCGAACTCTTCAAGAAAGATGGCCTGCGCTTCTTCCTGGGAAACGTACTCCGCGTCGTCCACACCCGGCGTTAATCCGGCACGGCGGTGCAGCGCTTCAGCGCTGTCCGCACCGATGTCCTCTTCCAGAAAGATTTCCACTTCGCCCACACGCTGGAGCAGCCAGCTTGATACCTGCTGCGCCTCGTAACCGATGAGCCCAAGCAGACCTACCAGGATAAGCGCCACGGTAGCCGCGCTGGTCGAGGCCAGGGTAGCAAACTTTGAGCGGTTTAGATTAGCGATGCCTTCTTTCACACTGTAAGACCAAGCCACGCGTACAACCTCGGCAGATCGTTGAAGGGGACTATTTCCGGGCGCGTGTGGAGGCCTGATGCCGTAGGGGCCTCCGTTACGCGTCCGTCGCAGGAGCATCCAACCGCGCGCCCTCCGGATACGATCCCAACACCCGCAGGCTGGACGTTAACTCGTGCAGATGGCCCAGGGCGCGCGCCACCGGCTCTTCGGTTGCTCCGCCAACCACGTCCAGATAGAACAGGTACCGGCCGGGATGCCCCACAAGCGGCCGACTTTCCACCTTGAGCAGGTCGATCTCCCGCAGCGCAAACACCGCGAGCGTTTTGAAGAGCGCCCCGGGCACATTGCCTCGGAGGGCGTAAACGAGCGATGTCTTGGCGCGCGCTTCCGTCACCGGCGATGGCGCTACCGCCGCGTACCGCCCGGGGGCGAGCACCAGGAAGCGCGTCTCGTTGCGGGGATTGCTCTCGATGGAGGCGGCCAGCACCGTCAGCCCGTACGTAGTCGCGGCCCGGGCCGAGGCGATGGCCCCCAGGCGCGGGTTGCCCTCGGCAGCGACCATCTTGGCTGCCCCTGCGGTGTCGTAGGTGGAGGTGGCTTCGGCCTGCGGCACGTCCTCGCGCAAGAACGTGCGGCACTGCCCCAGCGCCTGCGGATGTGAGTAGACGCGCTCCAGCCCCTCCAGTGTCGCCCCTGCCAGAGCCATCAGGTGATGCCGAATCCGGAGCATCCCCTCGCCCACAATGTGGACGGCGTGGGCCTGGAGGAGGTCGTAGTTGATGTGTACGCTACCGAAGAGGGAGTTTTCGATCGGGATGACGGCTCGTGCCACCCGCCCCTCTTGGAGGGCTTCGAAGACATCATCGAACGAGGGCTGCGGCACGGGCGTGGCGTCGGGGAAGAGGCCTTCGACGGCTTGTTCACTAAACGCCCCCGTCTCCCCCTGAAAAGCGACAAGCATATGGAACGGCGGTTTGCAGCGATCGGTGTGTGGCGCGAGGTGTGTGGCGCGAGGTGCGCGGCATGTCGGGTGCGCACTGTACCTGATGCCGGGGGCGTTTCCTTGCGGTGCCGCGGCTATCCGGTGGCCGGGACTTCTTGAAACAGCGCCCCTTCCAGCGTCAGCCCCGGCCCAAACGCCAGCGCCACGCCATTCCCGATGCCCGTCTCGCCGTTCGCGCGGCGCGCCTGATGCCGCTCCAAAAACCGCTGCAACACGAAAAGGATGGTGGGCGAGCTCATGTTGCCGTACTGACGCAGCACGTCCAGGCTATCGTGCACGGCATCGTCGGGGAGCCCTAACACGTCGCGCGCCTTTTCCACTATCGCGCGTCCCCCCGGGTGGATCGCCCAGAAGTCAACGTCCTCGCGCGACAGCTCCTGGGTTTCGAGGAGGCCCTCGACATGCGCCGACACATTGTCCGCAATCACCCGCGGCACCCGGGAGGAGAGCCCCATCAGAAAGCCAGTGTTGCCCACATCCCACGTCATGTGGTCCATTGAGTCGTCGTCCAAGACGGCGTGGCTACCGGTGTACGCGAGCTGGCCCGCAGCGGCGGCGGCCGATTGAGCGCTGAGGACCGCAGCGCCGGCCCCATCCGAAAACAGTGCGTTTACTACGGCGGACTCAAGCGTGTCATCGACCTGAAAATGGAGCGTGCACAGCTCGGCGCACACCACCAGCACGCGGGCCTCGGGGTCGGCCTGGCAGAAACTGTGCGCCACGCGCAGGGCGTTGAACGCGGCGTAACACCCCATGAAGCCGATCATGGTGCGCTGCGTGGAGGGCCTTAGGCGGAGGCGCTTTACGAGTTCGATGTCAATCCCTGGAGCAAAGAAGCCCGTGCACGACACTGTGATGAGATGTGTAATGCTTTCAGGGGCTGCACCAGCGTCGGCCAATGCCTCGCGCCCTACCTGCTCAGCCAGCGGTACCACGGCCTCCCGATAGCGCGTGTTGCGTTCTGCGGTGGAGGGTGCAGGCTCCAGGTCCCAGTTCGGCGGAAAGAAGGTAAAGGCGTCGGCGTCCTGCTTCCCGTAGTCTGCGACGCACGAAAACCGCCGGTCGATGGCGGTCTGCTCGTAGATTCGATCGATCCGATTGCGGATGGGTGCGGGCAGAGAGTCAATGCGTTTCATGAACGCTGCCGCCTCCGTTTGCGACCGGGCATGCCCTGGGTTTCCCGTGGCGATGGACTCGACTACTGTAAACATAGGGAGATCGAAAAGCAGAAACGCAGAGGGGGGCCAGCGGCCATCACAGCTGCGTGCAGCACAGCGTGACGGCAGCGGCAACTTAGGGCGTGGCTACTGCCGGGGTCAGCACAGGTTCTAACAGAAGCCATCGCGCCTCATCCGTATCGTCTGTCGCACGGAGCGTTTCTATCTTTTCACGCGTGCAGCACGGCACGACGCAGCAGCTTCTCGACGGCGGCCACCTCAGCCTCTTGATTCGCCCCTTCCCGCGCAATCGAGAGGAGGTACACCGGCTCCTCCGCGTGTCGAGGGCAACCCGTGGATTATGCGGCATCATCAATGGATGTCTCCTGCGCTTTAGCAGCTGCCCAGTGGGTGTTCATCTCATCGAGCGAGACGTCGGCCAGCGTACGACCTTCAGCTTTCACCTGCGCCTCCACGTAGGCAAACCGGCGCATGAACTTGTCTGTGGCACGCTGCAGCGCGTTCTCTGGGGTGGCCTCCACGAAGCGCACGTAGTTGACCAGCGCGAAGAGTACGTCGCCCAACTCTTCTTCCACCCGTTCTGCTGAGGCGCCTGGGGCCTCGCGGGCTACCTCCGCCCGAAACTCGGCCATCTCCTCCTCCACCTTCGCCCAGGCATCGCCGGCCTCCATAAAGTCAAAGCCCACGCCCACCGCCTTCTCCTGCACGCGCTGGGCCCGGAGCAGCGCGGGCAGATGCTGCGGGACGCCGGCCAGGGCCGGTCGGTCCACATCCTCCTGTTGCTTGGTCTGCTCCCACGTCTGCAGCACGGTCGCGGCGTCGTCTGCCACCGCGTCACCGAAGACGTGCGGATGGCGGCGCACGAGCTTGTCGGTTTCCGCTTCGATGACGTCCTGCAGCGTAAACCGCCCCGCTTGCTCTGCTATGGTACTGTGGAACACCACGTGCAGCAAAATATCGCCGAGCTCCTTTTTCAGCTCATCCCAATCGCGTTCGTTGATGGCCTCTACCACTTCGTAAGCTTCCTCGATGAGCAAATGCTTGACGGATTCATGCGTCTGCTCGCGATCCCATGGGCAGTCCCGGCGCAACTGTTTGACAATCGCTACAAAGTCGGCGTAGCTTTGGAGACGATCTTCGGACTCGGCAAACGACGCCTCGTAGATTTTTTCAGACATGAAAAGGACAGCAGGCGAAAGGCAAAAATAACGTGGCAAGCCTACCCCTTCGCTATAGCATTGTTTACCACGGACGCAGCCGCCATCCCCTTCCTTCGGTAGCACTCAACCCGTATGCTTTTTACCGTATCCGCTATCGCCGGAGGGATCGGGCTCTTTTTGCTGGGGATGATCCTCATGACGGAGGGGCTCAAAAGCGCTGCGGGCCAGACGTTTGAACGGGCGCTTCGGCGCTTCACACACACCCCCGGCACGGCTATCGCCTCTGGGGCGGGCATCACAGCGCTGGTGCAATCGTCCAGTGCCACGACGGTTACCACGATTGGCTTTGTAAGTGCGGGCCTCATGACCTTTCCCCAGGCCCTCGGCGTCATTTTTGGCGCTAACCTGGGCTCCACCAGCACAGGCTGGATCGTAGGGCTGCTCGGCCTGCAGCTTTCCATCGGCGTGATCGCGCAGCCCATGGTGGCCATCGGCGCCCTGATGCGCCTGCTGGGCCGGGGGCGCATGGCCGACGCCGGGCTGGCACTGGCTGGGTTTGGCCTTATCTTCGTAGGAATCGACGTGCTACAAGCCGGCACCGGTGAGCTGGCCACACGCATCGCACCAGAGGATTTCCCAGAGGACACGTGGGGCGGGCGCCTGGTGTTGGTGGGGATCGGCACCGTTATGACCGTGCTGATGCAGTCCTCCAGCGCTGCTGTGGCTACCACCCTAACGGCACTTTACAGCGGGGCCATCGGGTTGGAGCAGGCGGCGGCGCTCGTTATCGGGCAAAACCTCGGCACCACCGTGAAAGCCGTCATCGTGAGTATCGGCGCGTCCGTGCCTGCCAAGCGGACCGCCCTCGCACACATCCTTTTCAATGCCCTTACTGCACTGATCGCGTTCGCCCTCTTACCGCTGTTTGCGTATCTGGTGGATGCTGCACCGGGCCTTGCTCCGGGGGATGCTGCACTGGTGATCGCGCTTTTCCATACGGTATTTAATCTGCTCGGTATTGTGCTTTTCTTGCCTTTTCTGCATCCGTTTGCTCATGCAATCGAGGGCCTTATTCCTGAGCGGGGTCCGCAACTGACCCGATACCTGGATGACAGTGTGACAGAAACGCCATCGATCGCCGCAGAGGCTGCGCGTCGCACCGTCAAGGCCATTGCTACGGTTATGTTTAAGGATGCGGGCGCCATCATCGACCACTCGGTCCAGAGCGCAAAACTGGAGCAGCGACTCTTTGCCGCCAAGCAAGCCTTGCGTGACACCCGGCGCTTCCTCTCGCAGACCTCTGGCCTCTCTTCCTCTGAGGGGGCGTACGTACAGCATGTATCGACGCTG
>CAYFRR010000002.1:36850-57413 GCA_964345505.1 uncultured Rhodothermales bacterium | reverse complement strand
GTCAACTGAAAACTGGTGTCGGCAGTAGCCACGGTAGAAAAGGCATGTGTGGAAGAAAAACGGGTGCTGCAGTGGTACCTGGCCCATCGTTAGGCCTGAAGCACAACATCGGGGAAACGCTCACGATACTGCGCCCGCAGCGCGGGCTCATAGCGCTCGTCGAACTCGCGGTCGAAGTTGGCCTCCTCCAGCTTCGGGAGGATCTCGCGAATGGTGCGCTCCTCTGTAAGCCAGCGATGGCAAACGTCTTGCCGGTAGCGAATGCCCATCAGGTTAAAGCCTACCACCCGCTCGCTCTCACGCTCGTAATTGATGCGGATGAGCTTCGGTTTGGTCGGATGTTGCCAGCAGAGGGTCTCCTGATCCTCAGGGAGGTCGGGCGCGATGGTACCGTACGTCTGATACTCCACATTGAAAAATTTCGCGGAGTTAAAGAACGGCCCCGGCGCATAGCCGCGCGTGTCGCCTGCGATGATGCGAGCCACGGCTTGCCCTTCCTTTCGCCCCGTGTACCAGAGCTGGTCGATGGTACGGTACCCGATCCCCTCCCGCACGAACTCCGTGCAGTCGCCCACCGCGTAGATGTTGGGCACGTTGGTCCGAAACTGCTCATCCACCAGGATGCCCCGGTTCGTTTCGATGGGCGTGTGTTCGGTGACGGCAAGGTTGGGTGTAACCCCAATGGTGATACCGAGAAACTGGCAATCGATCCGCTCCCCCGCTTTCGTCGTGATGCCCGCTACCCGTCCCTCACCGTTGCTATGGATAGCGTCGAGCTCTGTGGAGAGCCGCAAGTCAATGCCATGCCCTCGGATGGCCTCCGTGACGAGCGTGGCTTCTTCAGGCGGAAGCACGTTGCGGTAGTAGTTGGATTCCCGCACCAGAAACGTCACCGGGAGGTGGCGGGTGTGCAGCATTTCGGCCATCTCCACCCCGATCAGTCCCCCGCCGGCAACCACGGCACGGGCGATGCCATCGGTCGACGCCTCCATGGTCTCCAGGTCGGGGACGCCATAGAGGCCCTGCACACCCTCAAGCTCCTCCCCATCAATCCCGATCGCCCGTGGTTGCGAGCCTGTCGCCAGGATTAGGATATCGTATGCGATGGGCGCCCCCGCGCGGAGCTGGAGCGTCTTTTCCTCGACGTCAACGGTCTCAACGTAGTCGTGCACCAGCGCGATGCGGTTCTTTTCCCAGAACCAGTCTTCGTAGGGCTTGGTGTCATCGTACGTCATGTGCCCCATGTAGATGTACATGAGCGCCGTACGGCTGTAGAAGTGCTCGGTCTCCGCTGAGATGACCGTCAGGCGGACGTCGGAGGACGCCTTCCGGAGGAATCGAGCAGCGGTGATGCCGGCAACTCCGTTTCCAACGATAGCAATGTGTGTAGACATGCAGGATGAGGCGCTCTCGGGCAGGGATAGGCGGGGCAAGGATAAGCGGGGCAGCGGCCGATGTAGCGTTCGTAGAGCCAACATACCCGCGACTGTACGTACCATACCCTTTATGCGCGTTACAGTGCCCTCAGAAGCGCCGCCGCCGCGCGCGAACCCAAGCCAGCGTTCAGAAAGCGGCCGCAGGTCTGTGACCCTTCCGCTCCGCAAATGATGCGCTGCTTCGGTAGCAAGGATGTTGCATCCGAAAAGGGCTGTGCGTCGCTGAAGACTACCTATTGTGCCGATCATTTTCTATGCTGTCGACCCATCCATGGTACGGTTCTTTCGGATGGCGCATCCCGTACCTCCTGCTGATAGGCTCCCTGGTTTCTCTGTATGATTTACGGCATCACTGGTAACGTGCGAAAAGCCTCGCTGTGGGAGCCTGCGGGGCGGCTGCTACACTGGATGGAGCGGCAGGGGCTCGCGTACTGCGTACACCCCGAGCTGCGCGATGGCCTGGCCACGCATCATCCCGACCTGCCACAGGCGTCAGGAGTTGACTGTGTGGACACCCTTACCGACGTGGCCGACATCATCATCTCGTTTGGCGGCGACGGTACTCTGCTCCGCTGTGCGCACGAAGTAGACCAAGCAGAAACGCCCATTCTGGGCATCAACATCGGGCGGCTGGGATTTCTGGCGGCTATTGAAGTGCGGGGAATGCTCACAGCAATCGAACAGATTGAGGCCGGGGCTTACCTGATCGACCCGCGCACGACACTCAAGGCCACCATGGAAGGACAACCAGCGGGGCTGCCGTGGTCGTGGGCCTTGAATGAATGGGTGGTGGAGCGCGACGGCCCGGCTGGGCTTATCTCGGTAGATGTACAGGTGGACGGTCTGCCGCTGAATGATTACTGGGCCGACGGCCTTATCATTGCCACGCCTACTGGGTCCACGGCCTACTCGCTGGCTGCGGGGGGCCCCATCGTCGTTCCGGGCTCCGGCGTCATCACGCTCAGCCCGTTGGCGGCCCATGCCCTCACCGTGCGCCCCATCGTGCTTCCGGACACTGCCACAATCGACATCACCGTGGAGACGCCGGGCCGTCAGGGCTACATCCTGGCAGGCGATGGCGCCAGTGCTTCTGTTGCGGCCGAGGAAGCACGGATCCGCGTGGAACGAGGTAGACACCGGGTGCGCCTTGTTCGCCTCAGCGATCAGCACTATTTCGACACGCTACGGAGCAAACTGATGTGGGGTGCAGACCGTAACGCCCGTTCTTGAAGCCCCGCATACGGCAGACCCTTCGCTTCAATTTTAAACTTGAAATGAAACCGAGGTGTGGGCTCCGTCGTGCATTGACTCTTCCAACAGCAGCGCGCTATATTGAACGTTCTTGGCCGGGTAGCTCAGTCGGTAGAGCAACGGACTGAAAATCCGTGTGTCGGCGGTTCGAATCCGTCCCCGGCCACTCGGTGGTTATCCACCGAACCTTGACACGCCAGCGCTTGCGCAGGAACATCGAGCCGACGTACACTTAGCAGTGCGCTCGACAGTGCATAGTATTCAGCACAAAGTACTCAGCACGGTCCGGTAGTTCAGTTTGGTTAGAACGCCTGCCTGTCACGCAGGAGGTCGCGGGTTCGAGTCCCGTCCGGACCGCCAACGCCCTGCTCTCTTTCTGAGGGTGGGGCTTTTTTATGGAGGACCTGTAGGCTACCCCATGCACCAAGTGGCTACACAAGGGGCCGCTCCAGCACTCGTTCGGCTGCTGCTACCCGTCGCTCATAAGCCGCAAAGGAAAAATCGAGGGCTGAGCCAAGGTCCTCGTCAGGCATAATGAGCGTCAGCCGGAAGGACTTCAATGGGCGGTCATCACTTGGATGCCGGAGCGTTACACCCGCCGCCTCCGCTTGCTCCACAAAACTGTTGATCTTGCGGAGCCACTTGATATCGTTCCAAATAATCTCTGCCAGCAACGACTGAAGCACGATCGCGCCGTCGTCCAGCACGGCAGTCGGGGCATTGGCTTGCAACGGTAGGGGCACCGGCTCTGTGGTGATCACGACAATCTCTTCGGGCTCAAACGGGATCACGTCGGCCAAGGGCGTAATGTTGCGCACTCCACCATCTACAAACTGATCGGTACCGATGCGGTTGGGCGGAAAGGTGATGGGAATAGCCGTTGATGCCAGCAGCCACTCCCGCGACGCCTCCGCGTTGTATGACGTACCCGGCGCGATGTGATGCTGCACGTAGGCCCCACTCCCCAGCGATACCACACCAAAGATAGTATGAATCTGCGTGTCATTGGGGTCATACGCCGTGGCGATTTTTTCCATAAGCGGGTCGTTGTCATAAATCGACCGCTTGGCTCCGCGCCAGAGTTGAAAGGCCCGCCACAGGGAAAGACCGCCCCGGTAGATGTCGCGGTTACGAGCAGTGCGCCAGATCTCTTTCAGGCGCTCCCGTTGCTGCGTGGCCAGCATCGCGGCGTTCAGCGCCCCCACCGAAACCCCCGCGATGACGCTCCACCGATAGCCCCGCTGATACAACAGTTCTTCTACCCGCGCCTGAAAGGCCCCCTTCGCTCCACCTCCTGCCAGTACCAGCGCTTGCATCGCTCTTCCCCGTCATTGAGTTATCGCCCGATCCCTCGCCTGTGAGTTACGAAAGTACATACATACGCATTCGTTTATTCGTCAGGAAACACCCTGTGCGGTAGGCGCCGAATATCGACAGCACACAGCGCAATTGTCGCCTACCTGATAGCGGCAAAAGCTACCCCAAGCCTCAGCTTTTCGCCTCAGTGGCGCTGGATGATGACAGCGTTGTGACCGACCAGGCGTTGCGCAGCATCAGGCGCGTGGAGGGGCCATAGTTGAAAAGGAGATCTACCACCGACATGTTCGGCTCAAAGCCTTCAAAATTCTGGTCATAGGCGGGCAGGTCGAGTTGCAGTACCTTACACGACCGACCAGCAGCGGTGGCTGTGGAGGCGTCATGGGAAACCACATCCTCTGCAAGCAGCAACGGCGCAGCCGTGTCGTGTGCCAGCACTGCTTGCAGCGAGGTAGGAGCCGTAGACAAGGTTGACGTGGGTACCAGATCTACCGAGAGATCAAGGGCGTCGATGACGAAGGATATAGTCGCCAGCGCCAGTGGCCCTACCGACGCCCACTCCTGCTCAAAGATAGGACGGAGACGCGGCTCATAATATTCAAAATACGGTGCTGAGCGGTAGTTAAACATGAGCGCTCGCCAGTGGCGGCCTATCCACGGCTCGTTGGTATTAATGGCCGTCTGTGCAATCGCCCGGCCCTGCTGTCCGCTCTGAAGCGGGATGGTGATCCACTGCCAGCCGTTCGGGTTGCGCAGCCGCGCCCGGTTCTGTAGCGATTGCCGGCTGTAGCGGAACGTGTCTCCCACGTACAGCCGATCGGCGGCAATCATCAGCGCGGCAAACAACGGAGAAGGCCAGTACTCTGGCGGGCGGACGGCAATCATCGGCGGTATGCACGGAATGCTGTGAGAATGATGTTGGGAATGAAATCCCGGTTTCTGTTTCTCGTGCGGAAGTTTATATTACCACATGTCAGGGGTTCCACCTACCTGACGTCGCATCCTTCTTACGGTCGAAGCTCTCGGGTCTTTTCATGCGTTCCTCTGTCATTGATACACCGGTGTCTACTGCCACGCACCGCTTATTCCAGATCGCCCTCGGGCTTTTCGCTGGTGCTATCGCGTTTAGTTTCCTCGGTATCCTACTGCTGACGTTTATCCCGTCCAGCATGGAGCTATTCGCGCCGTACATGAGCTCACTGATTCAGGCGCCGACGTGGACCTACATGAGCTTGCTGGGGCTCATACCGCTGTTGATGTACGGGCCCGTACTGGGCGCACGGCGGATGACCATTATTGTCGCCTGGGGCTGCATTATTGGTGGAGGCAGTGAACTCATCGGCACCACGGGGTGGCTGAGCGGGCTCCTGGGCCTGTCGTGGTCCTTCCCGTTCGGCGATTATACCTACACGGGGTGGCTGGGGCCAGAGTTTGCCGGGCATGTCCCCTACTTTATCCCAGCCTCGTGGTTTGCCATGGCGCTGATCTCGCTGGATCTGGCGCGGCGTATCCCCACGGGCCGAGGCGCCCGCGTGCTCATCGCTACCGTGTTTATGGTGCTGTGGGACGTTTCACTGGACCCCGCCATGAACGGCGCCGGCTCGGCCGCTGGTACCGTGCCGTTCTGGCGCTATGCCGTAGATGGTTTCTATTACGGCATGCCCCTGTCGAACTGGTTTGGGTGGTTCCTTGTAACCTACATCATCATATGGGGCTATGAACTGCTGGCCGGTGGGCTGGATACAGTGCACACCTATGCGCCCACGGTCTACGCTCTAAATTGCCTTTTCCCACTCCTGATCTTGCTGGTCCAAGGGCTCTACATCCCGCTGATCATCGGGATTGTCGCTACCCTCGTTCCGTTTGCGGCGCTTGTCCGCTATAGCACATTGCCCTTGTGGCCTTCCACACCGGCGCTTCGCCGCCCTCCTCTTTCTGCCGACCCTCTGGGCTAACTATGCCGCCTACGCTCCCGCCTCGCATCCAAACCGACACCCACGTCTGGGAGGCGTTTCGGTACCACTCGCGCACGTTCTCGATGGCCGCGCGCCTGTTGCCCCGACGGGTCCAAATGCCCATTGCTACGCTTTACCTTTTCTGTCGACGCGTGGACACGCTGGCCGACCAGGAAGTGTTGACCATCGGCCCTGATGCTGCACTTGAGGAGGCCGAACTCCTGCGCCACAAACTCGACCGCACCCTGACCGGCTATCCCCCCGGGGCTTTTTTATGGCAACAACTGGCCCGTGTGCATGAGGAGTTCGCACTGGTGCCGGAAGCGCTATTTGAGTTGCTGGATGGCGCCGAGTGGGACCTCCTTGGCCGCACCGTCAGCACAAAAGACGATCTCATTCGCTACTCGAACCTTGTCGGCGGCAGCGTCGGGGTGATGATGCTTCCCTTCCTCGTACGGGAGCGTGCCGACGTGGACCGACTGGAAGCATCGGCCCGGCGCATGGGGATTGCGATGCAGCTCACCAACATCCTGCGCGACGTAGGCGAAGATATGAAAACGCTGGAGCGTGTGTACCTTCCTCTAACATGGATTGAGGCACAGGAGTTACCGCTGCAGACGCTACGAGAAGGTCAGGTGCCTGCCGGTTACCCGTCGCTCCTGGAGGCCGTGATGGAGGAAGCTGAGGAGCGGTACGCCTCCTGCATGGATGACATCGATGCGCTGCCGTTTCAGGTACGGGTGGGCATCCGCGCTGCGGGGCGGATGTACCGAGAGATCATGAACGAGGTACGGGCTCGCAACTACGATAACCTGACCCAGCGGGCCTACGTCCCCTTCTGGCGGAAGGCTGCGCTCGTAGTGCGCGATGGGTACACCCACCGAAAGTCGCGCCTGCAACAGACAGAGCCCGCGAGGCTGGTATGAGGCGTGTCCTGCAGTTGTTGGTTGAGCAGCTCATGCTCTTTGCGCTGCGGCGCACGTTTACTCGGGTGGAGTGGGTTACACCGCCGCCGGAGCTCCCGAGCGACCGCCCGGTCATCCTCTACGCCAATCATCATACGTTTTACGACGGCTACCTGCTGTGGCTCATCGCCGCCCACTGGCAGCAGCGGACGCCGCTCATCTGGATGGCTGAATGGGACCGGATGCCCATCTTCACGATGGTCGGGGCGCAGCCGTTTCCGTTAGATGATGCGCAGCGCAGAGCGGCTACCCTCCGCCGCACCATTCGCACGTTTCGCGACGACCCACAGGCGGCCCTTGGCTACTTCCCGGAAGGACGGCTGCACCCGCCGGAGGAGGGTATCGACGCGTTCAATCCGGCCTTTATGCAGACCTTAGATCGTCTCTTTCCCGAGAAGCTATGGTGGCCCATCGGGATTCACCTGACGTGGCGCGCCGAGGCGCACCCGGTGGCCCGGGTAGGCGGAGGCCCGCTGCACGCCGCGGCCGACGGCACGGAGGTGGAGCGCCTGCGCCAGGTATGGATGAACGTGCGCTCCGCCGACCCCGTGTCGCCCACGCGGCTTATTGATGGGGCTACGGGAGCCAACGAACGCTGGAACTTCGCCGCACTTCGTTCCGTGTTCGCCCGGTATTTATAGCGTACCCCATCGCACGCTCATGCGCGTGTGGCATGATGCCTGCACCACATGTCACCACCCGCACTTCTCACGGCTCCCGTGCTCCATGCTCAGTATTGCGCTTGCCTTCACCCTTGCCTTCACGCCCGTGCCCGATTCTATTCATGTGCTGTACGAAAACAAGGACATTGAGGGCTTGAAGACCCTGTGCGACCGCACGGAGAATCGCACGGAGGATCTGATGTGTCGCTACCGGCTCTACCCCTTAACCGAAGATGCGGACTACATCGCAGATATCCCAACGTCGCTGGATGATGCCAGTGCGCGCGAGCTGGCCTTGCTTTCCGGGCTGTGGGGCTATCGTGTAGCCGAGGGGTCCTTCTTTCAGGCCCCGCGCTACGGCACACGGTCCAACCGCCTCATGCGAGAGGCGCGCGAAAAGAATCCCTTGGAGCCGTACGTCTTGCTTATCAACGGGCAGTCCTTGCTATATCGCCCACGCGTGATTGGCGGAGACAAAGAGAAAGCCCGCGAGCAGTTTGAGCTGCTGTGCCGCGTCGCACCCAACAACCCGGAGGCGGGCATCACCGACATGGAGGCGCAGGTCTGGCACTGGTATGCACTGCGCCTGCTTGAGAAAGACGACGCCAACCGGGTGCACAAGGAGCTCATTGCAGCTAATCCTCCCCCACTCCATCGCGACTTTCTGGAGGATCCGCCTGACATTGAAGAGCCCCGATCCTAACCGATACTCTGTTGCGTCGGACGCGCTGTCTCTATGACGCTTTTTCTCACCCTGCTCCACGCCGGGCTGCTCGCACTCATCGGAGCCAACTGGTGGTACCTCCGCCTCGCCAAACGCGCCTCGCTTGCCAATACCCGGGTACCGCGGCTATCGGTACTCATTCCCGCGCGGAACGAGGAGGAAAACCTGAAGCGCTTACTCTCCTCCCTGGCTGCGCAAGACTACCCGGACCTGGAGGTGATCGTGTACGACGATGCTTCTGAAGATCGGACGTGGGACGTCATTCGGCGGTATGGAGACGGGCGTGTGCGTGGCGTGCGCGGGAACGGCCCGCCGCAGGGGTGGATGGGAAAGCCCCATGCGCTCTACCAGGCGACGCGGCAGGCGACGGGGGATCGCTACCTGTTTCTGGATGCGGATGCTGAGCTATTGCAGACCGACGCGCTACGGCGTCTCGTGGCACTGCACGAAGGCATGCCGCAGCCCGGCGTGATGACCGGGCTTCCCCGGCTTCGGGGCTCAGGAAAACTCCTGGTCAGCCTTGTGCCAAACGCGATCCTGGTCGGCCTCCCCTGGCCGCTCGTGCGGTACATCCCGCTGCCTGCGCTCGGCGCCGTAAACGGACAGTGCTGGATGCTGAAGGCGGAACCCTATCACCGGCTGGAGCCGCATCGGGAGGCGAAGGGGGAAATCCTGGAAGATGTGATGATTGGCCGGTACCTCAAGCGCAACGGGGTGGTGCCGTACCTGCGAGACGTGCAATCAGATCTGGCGGTGTACATGTACCGCTCGTTCGGGGACGCCTGGCGCGGCTTTCGAAAAAACGCTTACCTCATTTTGGGTGGCACCCCGGTGTCCTTCGCCGTGATGTTCGCCATTTTCGGGCTGACGTTCGTCTTTACGCCGCTCTTTGGCTGGTGGCTCTTGCTTTCCCTCTACGCTTTTAAGTTTGCCACAGACCGCATAAGCGGCTTCTCGTGGACGCTTTCGGTACTAACCCCTATCTCCTACACGTTGGGCTGGGTGCTGCAGTTGGATTCCGCCGTCAGCCACTGGCTTCGACGGGTCTCCTGGAAAGGGCGTCGCGTAGGGCAAGCCCCAGTGGATTCACAGGCTCCGTGACGCATTAAGGGTCGACGTGCCAACCTTGCTGCACGTCAGGAAGCGTTATCAACTTCGTGCACACCTTCCAGCTTGTATCCGATCCCGTACACGCTTTTGATGGGCCACGTCTCTTCATCAGTGCCGTCCATCACCTTGCGCAGCGCATTCACGTGGCGGTCGATCGTCCGGGTTTCAATCTCACTCGGCAACTTCCAAACATCACGCAAGATCTGCTCGCGCGTCGCCGTGCGCCCATGATGACGGATCAGATAGCGCAGCAGGCGAAACTCCAGGTCGGTGAGGTTTACCGGCTCTCCCTCCCGCGTCACGGACGTTTCGTCGATGTCGATGGTAAGCCCACCGACTTCAAAAATACCACTCTCCAGCTCGGCCGCATCGGTGCGCCGTAGGATCGCCTGAATCCGAGCCAGCAGCTCCTCGGTGGAGAAGGGCTTGGTGAGGTAGTCGTCGGCCCCCAGTTCAAAACCCCGCATCTTGTCATCATGACCACCCAGCCCCGTCAGCATCAGCACGGGAGTGCCGACGCCCTTGTTGCGGATTTCGCGTAGGATCTCAAAGCCACTGCGTTCGGGAAGCTTGGCGTCGAGCACGATCAGGTCGGGCTCCGGAAGCGTGACCGCGGCCTCCAACCCCTTATCGCCATCGGCCGCCAGCGTGACTTCAAAGCCCTCGGACTCCAAAAACAGCACCAGGCCGGTGCTCATCTGCGGGTCGTCCTCTACAACGAGAAGGCGCTTCGTTTCCTGGTCACTCATGAGGGCGTGTGGTATGATGTAAGAAAGCTGCCTTATTCGTCCGTGAGTATAGGGCGCACAGACACAAGGGAATGAAAAGATGTTGTGTACTCATGCTTACGCCACCACGGCAGGGTTAGGCATGCACGATGGCCAGCGGCCGCAGGCGCGCTACGAGCCGGGCGATGCCCGAGCCGCGCACGCTGCGCGCCACCTCGTCCAGCGGATCGTCCGAGGCTGCCACGGGGGTAGAGAGTTGATCCGTGCGGTGCGACCGAAACGCCACACCGTTGCGTTCCAGCAGTTCACCGAGGGTGCCGTTCTGGTGTCCTTCGCGTAGCTGTCGCGCCCCGCTGTGTGTGGATGAGCCAAAGCTGGTGCTCATGCCCCGGTGGGTGCCGACCAGCACCCAGGACGACCGCCCTGGTTGCCCTGGCATCAGCACCGGGTTACCCAACGCACGATACGGCGACGCAATGCCCGGTGTGCCGGGCCCGAAGGCGCGCACGGCTCCCTTGCGATGCACATAGCAGCGCAGGTGCCGGCCATTGACCTGGTGCATCTCCAGACGGCCCATGTTGTGTGCCATGTCGTAAACCGTATGCAGGGTGGGCCCTTCCTCGCCGAGTGCAGCGGTGAAGGCTTCCCGTACCTGATGCGCAATTAGCTGCCGGTTCGCATACCCCACGTTGGCTGCGGCCTGTAGGGCGTCCTGATAAGACGTTGCATGCGCATCCTCATGGGCGCAGTGGGCGGCCTCCGATGCATCCGAGGCGCCACCACGGGCCTCCTTGAAGACATCGGTGAAGTGCGCGCTCACGGCCCGACCGAAGTTGGCAGAGCCCGCGTGGATCTGGATGACCAGCCCCCCCTCGGTCAGCCGCATGACCTGTGCTGACGCCGGTTCATAGATTTCGTCCACTACGGACACTTCCACAAAGTGACCGCCTGACTCCAGCGTCCCCAGCTTCTCCGGGACTTTCCGCTTGAGCTCCTTCGGCAGCCCTTCAAGCGTAGCTTCCGACAACCGCCCTCCCTCTTCAATACGGACCAGGTCGTCTTGCTCTGCAAAGCCACGGCGGTAGGCCCACTGCGCACCCGACTGCGCGATAAGGTCCGAGTCCGAGCGGGACACGCTGATGGGAGGCTCAGCCGCTTCGCCCGAGGGAATATGGTCGAACAGCGCTTCCACGAGGCCTTCCAGATCGGTTACCGTATCGGCCGGCGTGGCGGTGGCCAGGAGGCGCACCCCACAGTTGATGTCGTCGCCAATGGCCGATGGGGCCACCACGCCGCCGGGATAGGCGGTAGCCACAACACTGCCCATAGGTGATCCACTGCTGGCATGGGCGTTCGGCATCATGACGACGTGGCCCAGCGCCCCGGGCAGCGAGGCCGAGGTCAGGGCTTGCTCCAAGGCCTCCGTGCCTACGAGGTTATGCGCCAGGTCCTCAGTGGCCAGAATGCGCACCGGTACCTGCATACCCTCACGGGCAGAGGTGGGGACTTCCCATTGGTACCGGCCCACCTGCTTTAGATCACGTTGAGACATGTGTTGTACTCCGTAAGGATGAGGAGGTCGTGAAGCGCCCGGCTACCAGCTATTTGCCTGGAAATTCGGGCATTCACACAGTTAATCCTATTTTGTCGACAGCACAGGTGTTCCTTGCGTAACCGTTTACATCGGAACCCATGTGGTCACAACACATTTCGCAACACTTTGCTTTACTAAATCTATCCAGGACTCAATGCCAAGCGGCGGTACGTACAACGTCCCTGAGCGGTTCGCCAGGGCAACCTTTGCGTCCTACGAGCCGCAGCATCCCACCCAGGTAAAAGCTATTCGGCGAGCCCAAGCGTATGCCCATCGGGTGGCCGCCCATGCCCGTCGCTCCTGGTGGCAACGGCTGAGCGATGCCTTACGGCCCACCGCGCATGCATCACAAGGCCTGTACGTGGTTGGGCCCGTAGGCGTCGGCAAAACGCATCTGCTTGCCGCCCTCTATCATGAACTATCGCGCCAGGGCCTATCGGCTGCTTTTCTACACAGCAGTCAGCTCTTTCGCGATCCACGCCCTCCCACCGTACTCGCCCGTCAGATCGCGGCTCAGTACCCGGTGTGTTGCCTCGACGAGGTAGAGCTGGACGACCCTGCCAATGAGGTTCGCCTGGTGCGCTTTCTGCAAGCCCTATCGGAAGCAGGCGGCATTCTCATGGCCACCAGCAACGTGGAACCCGAGCACTTCCTCTCGTCCATGGTCGGCACGGACCGGTTTCAGCATTTTCTGCAGGAGCAGTTTCGGCAAACGTATGAGGTCATCGTCGTGGATGGGGACGACTATCGCCGCCAACTGGAAAAACCAGGGCATGCCTGGGTCGGCGCTGCCACTGAAAGCCGGGCTGCGATGCAGGCTACGTATGACGCAGTGATGGGCCCAAAGCAGTGGTTCGAGGCCGAGGCCTTACTCGCCGCGACGGAGACGACCCCACATTCCCACCTGATGGATAGCCTACTGGCATTGGATGCCCTGTTTATCCATGCGATCACGGTTACCTCTACCGACGCCGCCCTGCGCCTTCTGCGCGTGGTGGATGCCTTGTATACTGCCGATGAGGCACCGGTACTGTACTTTACTACCGCGGTGCCTCCGGCCCTGTGGTTCACGGCAGAGGCGCAGCACAGCAAGATGGCACAGGGCATTGCTGAGAAGTTCAACCGTACAATTTCCCGTCTCTACGCCATGTGCACCATCGAACGGCTTCCGACAGAGGCCACGTGAGCGTCATCAGCGGCCCCAATGCCCTGATCTCGAACCCACTACGTAGTCTGAGCTGATGGTGCCGCGTCGTATGCAGAAGGCACTGGCGCTTCAGCCGTGCCCACCTCGTGGATCCATCCGCCGGCGAGGACATCATCATCCTCGTACAATACGATTGATTGCCCCGGCGTAATCGCACGGCGCTCCTCCGCAAAGGCCACGTGGAGCGTGTCAGCATCCGTTTGCCAGGCGATTCCAGGCGCACCCGCATCATTGTACCGGATGGCACCAATCACCGGCCGCTCCTCCTCCAGTGAGGCATACTTGCCAAGGTTGATTTGACCGGCCCGTAGCGTCTGCTGCATCAGCTCCTCGCGGGGGCCGATGGTAAGGGTGTTCGTGTCCGGGTCAATAGCTGTCACGTACACTGGATACCCCAGGGCAACGTCCAGCCCCCGGCGCTGTCCAATCGTGTAGAACGGATAGCCTTTATGGGTACCGACCTGGGTGCCATCGGACAGCACGATGGGTCCACCAGCGACTTCCGCTTCGAGGTTGTCGACGCGTTCCTTCAGGAACCGGTGGTAGTTATTATCTGGGATAAAGCAAATCTCATACGAGTCGGGCTTGTCCGCCACCCGGTCCAAGCCAAAGTCTGCCGCCATCTCGCGGATGGTCGGCTTGGTGTACTGCCCCAGCGGAAAGATGGAGCGGGCGAGATGCTCTTGTGGCAGCCCCCAGAGGGCATAACTCTGGTCCTTGTTGCGGTCGATACCACGCGAGAGCACGTACCGGTCCAGGTCCTCATCGTGACGGACCTGGGCGTAATGGCCGGTGGCGATGTAGTCGCAGTCCAGATCATTCGCGCGGCGCAGCAGGGCATCCCACTTGATGTGGGTATTGCACAATACACACGGATTTGGCGTGCGGCCGGCGAGATACTCGCTGGTGAAGCGCTCCACGACCCAGTCGCCAAACTCTTCCCGTATATCTACAATAAAATGCGGGAAGTCGTAGGCCATGGCTACTGAGCGGGCATCGTTCATGGACTCCAGCGTGCAGCATCCCACTTCTTTGCCGCTCGACGATGGCGCGCTCGTGGCGTAGTCCCACGTTTTCATCGTAAGGCCCACCACGTCGTAGCCTTGCTCCTTCAGGAGCACAGCTGTCACGGAGGAATCGACCCCACCACTCATCGCAACCAACACCCGCCCTTTACTTCCCATAACGCATCACGTTACCAAATAGATATTTTGATCAGCAGCCCAAACGAACGATAGTCGTGTACCGGCGTTCCAGGATACTTATTGCGTAGCTGTGTAGCATCAATCTGTACCGCTTCCGTTTTCCGAGCGTATCTTTGTTCACTGTGTCTCTTATGCGCCTGCTTATACTCACCCTCGTTTTCTTTTCCGTGTTCACCCTGTTCGGCTGTAGAGACGGCATTGCCTGGGACGCGGTAGAGCGCATGATTGAGCGGGATTATCCCGCGGCGCAACCCCTCTCTGCCGATTCGTTGCATGCTTGGCTGGAGGACGAGACCGTCTCACCGCCTGTGCTGCTGGACGTTCGGAAGGCGGAGGAGTACGCCGTGAGTCATCTGGAGGGCGCCACGCGCATTGATCCCAACACCACTGACTTCACGTTTCTGGCCGACCGCACACGGGAAACGCCCATCGTAGCCTACTGCTCTGTGGGCTATCGCTCAGCCGCGATCGCCGAACGGCTCCAGGAGGCAGGGTATACCAATGTCTATAACCTACACGGCTCGATCTTCAAATGGGCCAACAAAGGGTATCCGGTAGTACGCGATGGCAAGGTCGTCGACGAGGTCCATCCATACGACCGTCTGTGGGGCCAGCTTCTGGAGCGCTCCTACCGCACCTATGAAGCCGACAGCTAACGCTGGCCTGCTCAGAGCAAGTGCTTGGTCCGCCCCCCGTCGATGGGCACGGCAGTGCCTGTGATGTAGCCCGCTGGCTTACCGGCCAGAAAGGCTACGGTAGCGGCAAACTCTTCGGGAGCACCAATGCGCTTGAGGGCATTGTTCTCCGCCCACCCGGCGAAGACCTCCTCGCGGGTCTGCCCTGTATCGGCCCGGGTGCTGTCAGCCAGATCGTTCAGCCGCTCGGTGCGCGTGTAGCCGGGTAGCACAGCATTTACCGTGATGCCATCGGGGCCAAGATCATCGGCCAGGCTTTTCATGTACCCCAGCACACCGGCCCGTGCGGTATTTGATAAGGCCAATCGCGGAATCGGCTCTTTGGCAGCCGCAGAGGCAATCATGAGGATCCGGCCAAGGCCGTCGTCCTCCGCTGCCGCAGCTTGCAGGTGAGGGGTCGCATGGCGACAGAGCGCAATCGTGCTGAGCAGGTTGAGCTCCAGGGCCGCCTGCCAGTCCTCGGGCCCGAAGGAAGTAGCCGTGCCGGCCGGTGGGCCGCCGGCGTTGGTCACCAGGATATGCAGCGCGCCGAACTGCTCTACGGTGGTCTCAATCGCACGCGCAACAGCGGTTTCGTCCGTAACGTCGCACACGACAGGCAAGACCGCCTCAGCAGGCTGGTCCGTTTCGTTGGCGATAGCGGCTGCCGCCTCTGTGATCCGGGTTTCATCGCGTGAGCATACGGCCACGCGGCACCCCTCAGCAGTTAGGGCGCATGCCGTGGCATACCCCAGGCCCTTACTGGCGCCGGCAACAAACGCCGTCCGGTCGGTCAAGTGGAGGTCCATAGTAGTCGCCTGTATTAGATCAATTTTCGCTTGTGTTTGCGGCGCATGCAGCCCAATGTTACGGTATCTCTTTAACCCGACCCGTCGTTTCGTTATGTCGCAGCGCACCCCATCCCCGCCCTCTCCTCGTGAAGTCGCGGATTCACCGCAGGCCCCCGATGCCATCGGCCCGTATAGTCAGGCCGTGATGGTAAAGGACACCCTCTACTGCTCGGGGCAGATTCCCCTCGACCCCGAAACCGGAAGCATGGTAGCCGAGAGCGTGGAGGCCGAAGCCATTCAGGTCTTGGAAAATATCGGCGCCGTACTCCGGTATATGGGCATGGGGTACGAGCACGTCGTTCAATGCACCGTGTTCTTGTCGGACATCAACAACTACGCGACGGTCAACGATGTGTACGGGCGGTACTTCAATGAACAGCCCCCGGCCCGTGAGGCCATCGAGGTGGCTGCGCTGCCCCGGCAAGCCCGCGTGGAGATTTCCTGCATCGCTGTAAGATAACCCGGCCTGAGGTGGCGCACTTAGGGAAAGGACTGCCAGACGATCAGCCACGCACCCTCGCAGCCACGCCACATCACGCGTCCACGCAGACGAGACTGTGGTAGGCTACCGAGTCATCCAGCTTAGCCCGGCCGTTTAGGAAGCCCAGTTCGAGCAGAAACGAGTAGCCCACTACGGTGCCTCCGGCGGACCGGACGAGTTCAACGGCCGCGGCCGCGGTTCCTCCCGTGGCGATGACATCATCATGGATCAATACCCTATCCTCTTTTGAGACGGCATCGGCGTGCATTTCGATGACATCGGTTCCATACTCCAGCGCATAAGAGGCCTGCACCGTGGTGTGCGGGAGCTTGTCCTCTTTTCGCACCGGCACGAAGCCAGCGCCGAGGGCTTGCGCCAGCAACGGCCCTAAGATAAATCCGCGCGCTTCAATGCCCAGCACTTTCGTGACGCTGGCCTCGGTAAAGGGTGCTGCCAGTGCGGCGATGGTCTCAGCTGTTAACGCTGCGTCTGCAAGGACCGGCGTGATGTCCTTGAATTGGATGCCAGGTTTGGGAAAGTCCGGAATCGTACGGATGGCACGGGCTACAGCAGCAGCGGTGGACATGCAAAAGTAAGAGGATCAGTTTTGAACGAAAAGGCCTTTCTCGTACTGCTCTTTATAATCGCGGACCGCGCGGAAGATGGCACTTGCCATGTACGTCTGCCCGCGTTCCGACGCCAGGAAGCGGGCTTCGTCCGGATTGGAGATAAACCCTAACTCCACCAGTACGGCAGGCATGGACGCGCCCCAGAGCACGTAGAACCCCGCCTGCTTGACCCCTCGGCTACGGCGGTGGACGCGCTCCGAGAACTGGTCTTGGATCAGGCTGGCCAGCTGCTCGCTGTTGCGGAGGTAGGCGCTGTGCGTCAGGGTCTGCATGATAAGGTCCGACTGGTCGAACGCTTCGTACCGCTCGGTATCCTGTTCAAACCGGATCACGCTGTTCTCGAGCTCCATCACCCGCCGCGCCTGCTCGCTGCGGTGGGTACCGAGGATGAAGGTTTCAGCACCGCGTGCGGATCCGGCACGCGCGCTGTTGGCATGAATAGAGATAAATAGCTTGCCCCCGGCCCGGTTCGCAATCTTTCCTCGGTCGGCCAGTTCGATGAAGGTGTCATCGGAGCGCGTGTACACGACACTTACGCCCTCCAGTCGCTCTTCAATATACTGTCCCACCTGCTGAGCTGTCGCGAGCACAACGTCTTTCTCACGAATGCCGTTGTACCCGATGGCCCCGGGGTCCCGCCCCCCATGTCCGGCATCGATAACCACGGTATCCAGCCGCCAGCGGTCGGAGGCTTCCGCCGATGTGGGCCGGGTCTCAGCGGCTACAGGCACGGTAGGCACCTGCGGCACGGCGTCAGCATCATCCGAGCGATCCGTAATCACGACATCCCTTCCTGCGGGCGATGCGGCAGGGACGGCGTCGGTGCGAGCCACGCGCATCAGCACATGCGGCGTGCCACGGTCCCGATAGGCAACCACCGTGTAAGCGTCCGGATCGTCCAGATGAAGGTCCACGTGAAGGTGCCCATTGGCTTGTTCGATCTGGTACCAGGAGACCGGACCCACAGCCGCACCCTGGTCAAAGGAGGCGCTCAACGCAGCGTTGAAGAGGGTCCAGCGCAATGCGCCCTCGTCTGTGCGCTCCGGGGCCTGGTACGCCATCAAGGGCTCATTCAGGTGGACCCGCATGACCAACGCTTGATCGCTGGCTTCAGCGAATGAAATGCGTTCGACGGTGGCAGGCTGCGCCGTCACCACAGACCCCATTCCTCCAAAGCATAAGATGGCAACCACCCACGCAGCAACCCAACGCTGGACAGCTGGCATGGTGAGAGGAAAGCGGCGCATAGGAAAGCGGGGGTAAACACGTGAGAGGAGCGCACAGCCGGCAGCGTCTGGCCTACCGAGCAACCGATCACCTTACATGATAGCAATGACTGCGCCATGTTATACACACCAAGGCGAGCGCTTGCTTGCAGTCTTGATCCGACGCGTCCCTAAGTAACGGCTTAGCGGCGTCGGCTGCAAGTGCGTAGCGACGTCTGGACGTTCCCTTCCCGGAGAACATTTAGCGAGAGGGGCGGCCTGCTGGCGTTAGGGGCCGTCGTCCCCCTGTTTCCGCAGCAGGTATCGCAGGCGCCGTTCGATCATGTGTTCGCGGTACCGCTCCCGTTTTTCGAGGCGCTGACGTAGGCGCTCCATTTCCTCTTGCAGCTGCTGGATCTCACGCGCACGGTTTTCCTGCTTCATCTCAAAAATTTCCTCCAACTGCGCCCGCAGCGCGCGCCTGAGCACCTCCTGTTCCCCGCCTTCTGCAGTGGCTACTTCCCGGGCCAGTGCCTCGGTTTGCGCCTCCAGCTCTTGCTCGCGGATGAGACGGCTGTGCAACTCTTGGTCAGACTGCTGGACGGCTTCGAGGTATGACTGCATCTCGAACCGCGGAAGGTCCTCCGAAAAACGAGCCAGCCGGCTGGCGTGGCGCTGTAGCTGTTCCAGCGTAGCCTCAAGGTCCCCTGTTTCCCGCTGGCCTACCTGTTGAAGCAGGGTGCGCGTGTAGGTCTGCACCGCTTCGGTATGGTGCCGCATGGCGGCAAAAGCCGGTGTAGCGATCGGCCCCTCTCGCGCTGCCTGCCCTACTTGAAGGCGGACCTCACGGAGATCGCTTTGCTCCGGTTGCTCGCGAAAATAGACAGCCACCCGCCCCTGCCGGTCCTGCGGGGCACGCATGTCGGAAAGCGTATGATCCTGCACCCGGTAGACGCGCCCGTTAATCTCGACGACGGACTCCATGCTCCCCGTGAAGCTAAACCGTGCATCCACGCCGGAGAGGTCGAGCGATGATGGAAGGTCGGCCTCTGGTACGGCGCGCCCGTTGATGTAGACCACCTCGTTCTCAATCACGAGCGTTTGCGGGCTCTGCGCCAGCACAGGCTGCGATGGTAGCGTGCACAACGCCAACAGGAGTAGTGCAAGGCAACTCAGTGCTAACAAACGACAATACGCGCGGAAATACATGCAGAGCCTCCTCATGGGCGATCATTAGACGTTGTCTGAAGCCCACTTCCTCCAGCCCGTCCAAGGGCAGGGGCGCTGTACCACCGCTGTTCGGGGCTGCGGGAATTCAGGACGCGCATATTGTAGCGCAGATCTTGGAACTCGGGCCTGTCGTCCCAGGCCGGGAGGTCATCCGGGACCTCATTGGTGAGCGCCAGGTCCGAGGCGTGATCGTCGCCCCAGTAGGTCCCCACGGAAGACTCTCGCTGGTCGGCCACTTCGGGCACGCGAACCGCGTCCGCTCCTGGATCTGTCAAGACGAGCGTGCCCACCAGAAGCCCAAGCGCGAGGGCAAGCCCTGCAGTCCACGCCATCGCCTGTCGCGAAGGTTCACGCGCGGCCTCGGCTGCCGCTCGCGGAGCGGGCTGGCGGTCTGGCGCACCAGCCGTACTTTGCTCCCGCGACGCAGCTTCGGCACGTGCACATATGTCTACACAAACCGCCGCGGGCGGTGAGGCCGTCGGGCGTTCGTCGAGGCGTTGTTTTGTCGCCCGTAACGCATGCCACTCCGCCTCCAGCGCGGGGTCAGACAACAGCTGGGCCCGCTCGTCCGGGTCCTCTATGTCGCCGTAGAGGTGTTGCAGTAATCGTAACCTGTCGTCCATCGCCGGGTGCATCAGTTAACATTTGTCGGGGTTTTGCGCCTGGATTGTCGGATCATCTTTCGGAGATTCGCCAGGGCGTAGCGCATGCGGCCCAGGGCCGTATTTATGGAGACGTCGGTAAGCTCGCCGATCTCCCGAAAGGTGAGATCCGTTTCCTGCCGGAGCAGGAGCACTTCGCGTTGCTCAGGGGGTAACTCGCCGATAAAGCCCTCCAGCATGTCACGCGTTTCCGCACGTTCCAAGAGGTGATCGGCCGCTGGTTCATCTCCCGGAAGCCGTTCCCAGTATGTGGTGTCGTAGTCTGCATTATGATCTCCCATGTCCTGCCATTTTTTTCGCTTGCGCAGATGATCGAGCGTGGCGTTGCGGGCAATGCGCATGACCCACGCCAGCCAGCGCCCCTGCTGCTCATACGAGCCGCGCTGCTTCTGCAAAGCGGAGATGACGCGGTAAAACGTTTCCTGAAACAGATCGTCTGCCAGATCGCGCCGGTGCACCATCCCAAGCAAGTAGCCATAGATCCGATCCTTGTGGCGCTCCACAAGGGTACGGAAGGCCGCCTGGTCGTGACGATCCAGGTAGGCTTGTACAAGCTCCTCGTCGGTCCGGGGCATGAGGTGGTGGGTTTCGGCACGGTGAGCCAGCAGGTGCTTAGCACTATGTTGGCTCTACTCAGGGGGATAACGTGGAAGGACCGAGTGATATTGTGCGGTCCC
>CAYFRR010000002.1:0-36750 GCA_964345505.1 uncultured Rhodothermales bacterium | reverse complement strand
GTTGGCTCTACTCAGGGGGATAACGTGGAAGGACCGAGTGATATTGTGCGGTCCCCCGATTGTTGCGCCCACCTGTGGCTCGACCGTCTTCAAGGCACAGTCGGAGACGGGTGAAAAACTGTGCCATTCGATGACTGGTAGCGCCTGCGGGTTTCATTTCTCGCGCCCACGTCCTGGTCCAGGTTGCGGCGGAACCAGCCGCTGCCGCTCAGAGCGTCAGGTCCAGCACCTCGCGAAGGCGGCGGATCCCCGTGATGGCCAGCCCCTCCACCTCCGGGGCCTGTTCCAGGCTCTTCTTCGGGACGATGGCACGTTCAAACCCGAGCTTGGCCGCCTCCCGGAGCCGCGGCGCCAGCTGGCCGATGGTCCGCACTTCTCCGTTTAGCCCCACCTCGCCGATGAGCACCGTACTGGTGTCGGCTGGGATGTCTTGAAACGATGAGGCCGCCGCTACAATCACGCCGAGGTCTACGGCCGGCTCTTCCAGCTTCATCCCGCCTGCAACGTTAACGAACACGTCGTGCGATGAGAGCGCCAGCCCCTCCCGTTTCTCCAGCACGGCCAGCAGCATCTGGAGCCGCTGGTAGTCGAAGCCCGTCGCCGTGCGCTGCGGCGTGCCGTACGAGGTGGGGGTAACGAGCGCCTGTACTTCCACCAGCACCGGGCGCGAGCCCTCCAACGAGCAAACCACCGTAGAGCCGCTGGCCCCGTAGCTTCGTTCGGAAAGGAAGATTTCACTGGGATTGGTGACTTCCTGGAGTCCCGTCTCCAACATCTGAAACACCCCGATCTCATTGGCGGCGCCAAACCGGTTTTTGACGGCTCGCAGGATGCGATAGGCATGGTGCTGATCGCCTTCAAAATACAGGACGGTATCTACCATGTGCTCCAATACCCGCGGCCCGGCGATCGTGCCCTTCTTGGTGACGTGCCCCACCAGAAATGTCGGAAAGTCGAGGTCCTTCGTCATCGTGAGGAGCGACGCTGCGCTCTCACGCACCTGGGTAACCGACCCTGGAGCGCTCTCAATGTCGGGCCGGTAGATGGTCTGAATGGAGTCGACCACCATGACCTCCGGCCGCACCTGCTGCGCGGCGGCTACGATTTCTTCTACATTCGTCTCAGCAAATACAAGGAAGTCGTCGCTGTCTACCCCGAGCCGCTGCGCGCGGTGCTTTACCTGCTTGATGGATTCCTCTCCCGTCACGTACAGCACCCGGCAGTGTGGAAGATGCTTGCCCAGTTCCGTCATGAGGGTACTCTTTCCGATGCCCGGGTCGCCGGCCAGCAGACTTAGCGAGCCCTGCATGATGCCCCCGCCCATCACCCGGTCGAACTCCCGGACGCTCGTCTGCAGTCTGGTCTCGCCTTCCATGGCGACGTCCTGCAGGCGCACCGGGCGGTTGGTCTTTCCATCCCGACGGGGCGGGCGCCGCGCGACCCGCGCCTTTACCTTTGACTTTTGGGCTTCTTCGACCATTGTATTCCACTCGCCGCAGCCGGGACACTGTCCGGACCATCGGGGGGCGCTTTGCCCACATTCCTGACAAACGTAGCGTGTTTTGGTTTTGGCCATGAAGTACATGTTTGATAACATAGAACGGTACCGCAACGAACCGGCACGGCCCCGGTGGGATTCAGGACGACGCCGTCCACAGGAACCCTTCTCCCCCGTGGTCATTCCGGCAAGCCTGTGAATCGACACCCCACGCCGGTCCGTAGCGCCACGCACGTCGTCACTCCTCTCACAGGGCTTTCGCCCTTGGCCTTCATGTTGGAACGCCGCTTTTTAGCTCCCATCGAGGCACTTGGTCAGTACGTGCTGCTGCTAACGAAGGCCTTCCAGTCGCTCAATGAAGTGAGCATCTACCGGAAAAACCTGTTTAAGCAGATGGTGGCCATTGGGATCGAGTCGGTCCCTATTGTAGCGTTGGCGGGCCTATTCTCGGGCGCGGTCCTGACCGTACAGACCGCCTACCAGTTGGAATCCCCCTTCATTCCACAATCCATCATCGGCTCGATCGTGGTCCCCTCCATGGTCCTGGAGCTGGGCGCTGTGGTGACGGGCTTTATCCTTGCCGGGCGCGTGGGGGCTCGGATCGCAGCGGAACTGGGCACGATGCGGGTGACGGAGCAGATCGACGCCCTCGAAGCCATGGGCTTGAACTCGATCGGCTACCTCATCGTCCCCCGAGTACTGGCCGGCGTGCTCATGTTTCCTGTGCTCTACATCACAGCCACGGGGGTGGGCATCGCGGGCGGTGTAGGGGTGGCCCACTATGGCGACTTCTTGTCGGCGGGCGAGTTTGTGGCTGGCGCGCGGCAGTTCTTCAATCCCTTCGATCCCATGTTTGGGCTGTTGAAAGCCTTCATCTTCGGGTTCATCATCACCTCCGTCGCCTGCTACAAGGGATACTACACCGGAGGCGGCGCGGAAGGGGTGGGCCGCAGCACGACGGAAGCCGCCGTGCTGAGCTGCGTCTACATCCTCTTTGCTAACCTGGCACTGGCTGTACTCATTCTCTGAGGTTGTATGATTGAGGTCCGCAACATTGATAAAAGCTTCGGATCACTGGAGGTCCTGAAGCAGGTCTCCCTCACCATTCAGGATGAGGAGACACTGGCCATCATTGGCCGATCCGGCTCGGGCAAGAGCGTGCTGATGAAACACCTCATGGGGCTGATCACGCCAGACCGTGGCGAGGTGATCGTGGACGGGGTAGACATTAACGCCGTCTCTTATGGCGAACTGCGCCAGCTGCGGCGCAAATTCGGCATGCTGTTTCAGGGCGGGGCCCTCTTCGACTCGATGAGCGTGTTTGACAACCTGGCCTTCCCGCTCCGCACCTTCAGCGATCTTTCAGAAGAGAAGATCAGGGCCAAGGTGGAAGAGAACCTGAAGGAGGTACAGCTCGAGGGCGTCGAAGACAAAAATCCGGCGGAGCTTTCCGGCGGCATGAAGAAGCGCGTGGCCCTTGCCCGCGCCATTGCCCTCACGCCGCAGTACATCATCTACGACGAGCCCACCAGCGGGCTGGACCCCGAGACCTCCAACACCATCAATGATCTCATCCGCTCGCTGAGTAGCCGATCGAACGTGACGAGCATCGTGGTAACGCACGACATGCACTCCGTTTTGACCATCGCCGATCGCGCCGCCTTTATTCACGACTGTGCCATTCACTGGGTGGGGACGATTGAAGCAATGCACGTGGCCGACGATCCTACGCTGAATGCGTTTGTGCGAGCAAGCGAGTATCAGGTCGGCGCGCCCGACCGCACCGCCTCCCCCGAAGACGCCAATTGATTTTGTTTGCCTGTGAAATACTCCGATGAGTTAAAAGTAGGCATTGCCCTGGTTGTAGCTGCCCTGATGTTTGTGCTGGGCCTTCGCTACTTCCAAGACTTGCCCCTGTTTGACACGACTGACGGTTACTACACCCTCGTGGAGAACGCCGCTGGCCTAAGCGCTGGGAGCGCGGTTCGCGTAAGCGGTGTGCCTGTAGGCGCCGTGCGACGCATCCAATATGCCCCTGACGAACGGCAGGTACGCATCGACTTTTACATCGAGAAGTCCGTCGACGTCCCCGAGGGGTCGCACATCGCTATCACCGGGCTGAGCCAACTGGGCGACGTGAAAATGGACCTGACGCTGGGGCCACCTGATGGTGACCTGATTGCCCAGGGCGAGCAGGTGCCAAGCCAGGAGGAAGATCTGTTTGGTGACCTGGCCGAGCGGGCCCCGACGCTTTTCAACCGGGCCGACACCGTGCTTGTAGGACTCGATCGCGTACTGAGTGGCGTCTCTCGTCAACTGGATCAGTCCGATAGCGACCTGCGTCGCACCCTGCAGTCGCTGGAGGAGACCTCTACTACAGTCAACCGCTTGCTGGAAGCCGAACAGCAACGCCTGGCCGCTACTTTGGATAGCGTCGCCGTGTTGACGGGATCGCTGAACCGCCTCGTGGATACGGGCGAGGAAAGCCTGGACCTCACACTCCAGGATACACGACAACTGATTCAACGCTTGGACCGCAACCTGGACTCCGTGGAGTCCTCCACCGACCGGCTCGACGCCATACTCACCAAGGTGGAGAACGGCGAGGGCACCCTGGGGCTACTCGTCAACGATCCGGCCCTGTACCACCGAATGGATTCCACCCTGACGCAGGTCAACACCCTCATGGAAGACTTTCAAGAGAACCCACGGCGCTACCTGCAAGAGCTGAAGCTCATTGAGATCTTTTAGAAGCGGCCTTCCACCTCGCGGGGCCTGCCCGCTACCGGCGCGTGCCGTCGCGTCAGACGCCCAGTCGGTGCCCCTTTCGTTTGCACTGTCGTACCGCCATGCCCGCTACACCACCACGCTCCCGCCCCTTCGCGGCCTCTGGTCCCGCACCAATATCGCCTGGTGATGGGGCGGGTCCGGGCGCTGCTGCACAGGCGTCGGGACCTGCACAGCGTCCCTCGCCTCCACTGATCGACCGGGAGCGGGCAGGAATGATGAAGCGGGTGCTGCTCCGCTACCTGAAGCGCCACCGGCCGCAGCCCGAGGCGCCACCGCCCGCCCCACCGCCACCGCCTCGTCGGGACGGAAACTACGCCTGGGTGCTCCCACTCTTGCGGGCCATCCCGCTGGTGTTGGCCGCTGCCTTTTTATTTTCTTTCTGGTGGGATTTTGATGGACGCATCCTCCCTGTCGCCGGATGGACGTTCCCGCTCGAAGGCCTGCTCCGGATCGTGGCGGTCAGCGGCTTGATCGGGTTCTTCACGAACTGGTTGGCCATCACCATGCTGTTCCGGCCGCGCCAGCGCCGGCCGCTGCTGGGTCAGGGGCTCGTGCCCGCCCAGCGCGATCGCATCGCCTACCGGCTCGCCCAAGCCGTCGCCACGGATCTGCTGAGCGAGGACGTCATCAAAGAGAAAATCCGCGCCAGCGGCATGATCCCCCGGTACCGAGCGTTGGCCTTCAGCATTGTGCGGGACGTCGCTGCCGACCCTGACTTCCGCCGCGACGTCAAACGCCTCACGTCCAACTACGCCGAAGACCTGCTGCGTCGCGAGGATGTGCAGGAGCGCATCACGCAGTTCACCATCGAGCAGATGCACGAATACGCGGGCGACGGCCTCGGCGGGTTGGCGCTGCGTACGTATCGCTTTCTGAACGAGAACGACTTCCGCCGCCGCATCGAACAGGCCGTGCAGGAGCTCCCGCGTACGCTGGATTCAGCACTCGATGGGCTCGACAACATTCTGGACCGCTTGCCGGAGGCGCTGGATGAGCGATCGGAGCAGATCGAGGAGATCGCCACGCAGGCGGTACTCGCATTCGTGGAGCAGCTGGACGTCTACAGTATGGTGTCGGACAAGCTGCGGGGCTACGACGAGCGCGAACTGGAAGACCTGCTCTGGCGCACCACCAATGAGCAACTGAATTACATCAAATATTTGGGGAGCGTGTTGGGCTGCCTCGGCGGGCTCGTGATCTGGCAGCCCGTGTTTGCGCTCCTTGTGTTCGCTGTGGTGGCGACGCTCGTCCTTGGGGCAGATGAGGCCCTGCTCCGCACGAGGCAAGGCGTGCCATCTGGACCATGAGAAGGACCACCACGCCAGGCCCTGTTGGCGCGCTCTTATCAAGCGGGGCGTGCTTCTTTGCGAGAGAAGCGCAGGGCGCGTCTCGGGACCTAATCAGGGCGCTCAAGCAGCGCCTACGCTCTGTCTGAAGAGTCAGCGAGTCAGGTGAGCGTGAGGCGGGGAGCTTCGCAGCAAGGCGTTTGAAGCAGACGTAGCGGGAGCTACGGCGATGCAGAACAACGCTGCTGCGGAGATCATCCGACCGCGCGTAGCCCGCGGAGAGTTTTCAGACAGAGCCTAATTGAGCACCTCATAGTCAGGAGATTCCGGTCCGCTCCCGTTGCCCTTCTTGAACAACGAAGCCCCAATGACGCCCCCGATAAGGCTGAGGAGCGCTCCTCCAATCACGTTGACGGTGGCTTGCACCGGCACGAAGAAGCCCTCCACTATCGACGTCACCTGATCCTCCATGTCAGGATCCATCTGATCGAACACCCCACCGCGCTCCATCTCACGCACCACTTCGCTGGCATCCGGAACGATGCCGAACCCCATGAGCAGTAGCGTGACGAACGTGGCGATCAGCCCAGCGATGGCGCCTGCCCCCGCGCCCATCCCTGCCCCTTCGCCACCCGTAATGGTGAGGCTATTGGTGTCCGTGTAGTGATAGGTGGTGAGCACACCAGCCCCAATAAACGCAAGGCAACACAGGCAAACCCCCAGCACGGGCACGATGCTTACGAGGGGGATCGCTACCCCCATTACGACACCGCCCAGGAGGCTGGATTGCAGTTTGGTAGACATGGGGCCGAAGCATTAGTGGGTGAAGAACACACGGCCACCTCCCCATCGAGCAATTCATCGAGAAAGCAACCAGCCGAAAATAGCCAGTGGCTCGGAAAAAGCAAAGCCCCCGGAGGGGCATGCTACGTGTTTCCGTCTTGACCTGCAACGCGCGCTGCATTGCGCTTCGTACCCGGCTCTGGCGAGCGTGAGAGGGCGTCAGCAAACGCTCGGGCCAGATAGTAGCCGGCGGCCACGCCAAAGACTGCGCCCGTTGCGATGCGACTGGCCGGCGTGTTGACCCACAGATCCATCACCCCGCCCAGCCAGTCTACCCCGGGCGGGACGACGGAGGCCGACAACACCCAGCCTGCGTGCGGTCCGAGGAATCCGTCGTAACGCCGTAGCACCACATATCCGAAGGTGGCAACAGCCAGTGCAGCGTAGATACCCAGGCATCGGTGGCACACGGCCACGTGCGTCCCATCAATGACCAGGGTGCGATCCGGAAGCTGGTGGCAGAACAGCGAAAGCGCGCGCGTGACCAGCCACGCCCCCACATCCCCCAGAAACGGTGGCGAAACGACCAATAGCAGCCATCCCCACACGAGCACCAGCGCGATGCTCCAGCCTGTTTTACTCCATGGTGCAGTGTGCATACGTTGATCGTCAGGTGTTTGTCAGGTGTGCACTGTCACGTTGTCCAACTGCGCCCCCTGTGCCTGACAGGCTGCCGCTGTGTCATGCGTTGATGTACCGGGGGGCCGTCATGTGGTGGCGTTGGTGTTAAGACTTCTTTAGATACAAGGTTTCTATCACCGTTCTGGAGGCTTATACGTCGATTGAGCAATCCTTCATGCGCTCGGAAATCCATAGGCACGCTTTTTGTCAAGAAGTGTAACTGATTCTATGAAGCAAAAGCGTTCTGCAGCCCCTCGCATTATTCCTTCCGAGTTCATGCTGAGTCGTTAGCACTCATCACGGAAGAGCGCTAACAGCGTATGCGTTGCACAACGTTTGATCCCACACGATTTCAATCACAACAACAAGACGGAGGACGCCCATGGCACACCTCAAACCCCTCGCTGACCGCGTCGTGGTCAGGCCCGCTGAAGCTGAAGAAAAAACAAGCGGCGGGCTCATCATTCCCGACTCTGCGCAAGAGAAGCCGCAGCGTGGCACCATCGTGGCTGTTGGACCGGGCCGCGTAGAAAATGGCAGCAAGATAGATATGAGCGTCGGCGAAGGCGACAACGTACTGTACGGCAAGTATGCCGGCACTGAGGTCACCCTCGACGGCGACGATGTGCTCATCATGCGCGAGTCCGACATTCTCGGCATCGTGGAGTAGCATCATGCGTGGGTGCTGCCCATTATCGTAGCACCCGACTGTAAACCCTATACTCTTGAATAAGCAGCAACTCTAAATATTATGGCTAAACAAATTGTCTTTGACACGGAAGCGCGCAACGCCCTCAAGCGGGGCGTCGACAAGCTCGCAAACGCCGTCAAGGTCACCATGGGGCCGAAAGGTCGCAACGTGGTGCTCGAGAAATCCTTCGGCGCACCGACGGTTACGAAAGATGGTGTGACCGTGGCCCGCGAGGTGGACCTTGAAAACAAACTGGAGAACGTAGGCGCTCAGATGGTTAAGGAGGTTGCCTCCAAGACCAGCGACGTGGCCGGTGACGGCACCACGACGGCAACGGTGCTTGCTCAGTCCATCCTGAACGCAGGCTTGAAAAGCGTAACGGCCGGTGCCAACCCGATGGATCTGAAGCGTGGCGCTGACATCGCGGTGCAGAAGGTCATTGCGCACCTGCGGGGCCTTAGCGTAGATACGGAAGATAAGGACCGCATCACGCAGGTCGCTTCCATTTCTGCCAACAACGACCACGCCATTGGCGAATTGATTGCGGATGCGTTTGAGCGCGTCGGCAAGGACGGCGTCATCACGGTGGAAGAAGCGAAGGGTACGGAGACGTTCCTCGAAGTGGTTGAAGGTATGCAGTTCGACCGCGGCTACCTCTCCCCGTACTTTGTGACGGATGCTGACAATATGGAGGCCGTGCTTGAGGATCCGTACATCCTCATTCACGACAAGAAGATCTCCACGATGAAGGATCTCCTGCCGGTATTGGAGAAGGTTGCCCAGACGGGGAACCCGCTGCTGGTCATCGGTGAGGACGTGGAAGGCGAAGCTCTTGCCACGATTGTGGTAAACAAGCTGCGGGGCACGCTCAAGGTGGCGGCTGTGAAGGCGCCAGGCTTTGGCGATCGCCGCAAGGCCATGCTGGAAGACATTGCAGTCCTGACGGGCGGCACGGTCATCAGCGAAGAGAAGGGCTACCGCCTCGAAAACGCTACGCTTGACCAGCTCGGTCGCGCCGCACGCGTGGTCATCAACAAGGATGACACAACGGTGGTAGATGGCGCTGGCGACAACGAGCAGATCAAGGCGCGCGCCCAGCAGATTCGTCAGCAGACGGAATCTTCCACCAGCGACTACGACCGCGAGAAGCTGCAAGAGCGGCTTGCGAAGCTGGCCGGTGGTGTTGCGGTGCTGAAGATTGGTGCTGCCACGGAGCCGGAGATGAAGGAGAAGAAGGCTCGCGTGGAAGACGCCCTGCAAGCTACCCGCGCAGCCGCAGAGGAAGGCATCCTCGTCGGCGGTGGCGTAGCGTACATCCGTGCGCTCTCAGCGATTGAGGATGTAGAGACCATCAACGAAGACCAGCGTATCGGTGTAAGTATCGTGCGCCGGGCCCTCGAAGAACCGCTTCGCCAACTGGCACAGAACGCGGGTCTCGAAGGCTCCATCATTGTACAGCGGGTGCGGGAAGGCGAAGGCAACTTCGGCTTCAACGTACAAACGGAAGAGTATGCTGACCTGTTTGAGGCCGGGGTCATTGACCCGACCAAGGTTGCACGCACCGCGCTTGAGAACGCCGTGTCGGTTGCGGCGCTGCTCCTGACCACGGAATCCGTGATCGCCGATCGTCAGTCGGAAGATGACGACGATGGCGACGGCATGCCCGCCGGCGGTATGGGCGGCGGCATGGGTGGCATGGGCGGTGGCATGGGCGGCATGGGAGGCGGCATGGGCTTCTAAACCAGCCTATGTAGCGCATCCTGTGCGCTCGGCCCACGTGCCGACATGCACAGTAACAGCGGGACTACCTTTCGGGTGGTCCCGCTTTTTTTATGATGCTTTTTGTGATGTTACTCGGTGCGGGACTCTTCTTTTACGCGGCCCTTTCACTTCCGCGTCCGCTCTGCGGTGTCGAGATCGTCAAGGCTGAAGTCTTAGGGGCCATAGCTGAGCCGTACAGACTACGAGCTACCCTCCTACCCGTGACGGCGATAGCCTCCATAGGAGCTGGTCCTGCCCATCATGCAGCAGCGGCCTGCGCGGTGAGCGATGCGCGCCTTCAGTCGCCGCCTCAATCCTGCGGTCGGATATCCACGGGAAGCGTGACGTGAAAGGTGGTCCCTTCCCCTTTGGTGCTGTCTACTTGAATGCGACCGCCCACGCGTTCAATTAGCCGGCGCGACACGGTGAGGCCGAGGCCGCTGCCCTGATACGAACGCTCCAGGCCACTGCTCTCTTGCGAGAACTCGTCAAAGATATGGTTGACGAAAGACGCATCGATTCCCACCCCCGTGTCTTCAACGGTCAGGTGTATGGCGGAGCCATCGTCTGAGCGGCGGAGCGCGACCTCCACGTGTCCATCGGAGGTGAACTTGAGCGCATTGTCGAGCAGGTTGTGGACTACGCGCACCAGCAGGCGGTGGTCTTGGTGAGCGGGCATGACCTCTTGCGTAGTGCGCAGCCGGAGGTCGATGCCTTTCTGCTCTGCCAGCGGCTGGAGGGTGTCGATGACGCTGTGGGCTACCTCTACCAAGTTCACAGGCTCGGGGGAAAGCGCCAGCGTCCCGGCCTCCAGTTGCGCAAGGTCGAGCATGGAGTCGAGCGTAAGCAGCAGGCGCTGGCCGCTCCGTTCGATGAGATCCACGAAGCGCTCATACTTCGCGCCGATGCCTTTGCGCATCATCGAGGTGAAGCCGAGGATTACGGTTAGGGGGGTTCGAACCTCGTGCGTAATGTTGGTCAGAATCGCAGACTTAATGCGAGAAGCCTCTTCCGCTTGCTCCTTGGCCGTTATGAGCTGTTGCTCCACGGCGCGACGCTCAGAGACGTCGGACAGAATCCACACGGTGCCAACGATGAGGCCGTTGGTGTCCCGCACGCTGTCTACGCGTAGGGCTACGGGCACAGGGGCGTCGCCCGCCCCGTCCAGTTCAAGGTCGCCTCGCCACGAGTGGCCATCGTTCATCGCGGCGCGCACGTCAGCTTCGGCTTCCTCCTCCCCAATGAGCGCCGCGGGGCCTCCAAGCGTTTCATTAAGCGTAGCAGCGTCGAAGCCGACCAGGTCTGAGAACGCAGCATTCTGATACGTGACGCGCCCCGCAGGGTTGAGCAACGCTACAGCATCGCTTGTGCTTTCCACGGCCTTGCTTATCTGCAAGAGCTGGCGCCGCGTGCGTTCATCGTCCGTGATATCGAGCAAAACGCCGAGCGCATGCGGTTTTCCACGCAGCTCTATCTCCTCGAACGTGCCAATCGCCACCCGCGGGTCACCATCAGGACGGTGCATATGAAAATACGTGGGCGCCATTGGCCCGTCGTTAGCCGTTTGGTGCAGAAGGCCCCGGACGGCGTCGGGGTCGCTCCAAAAGTCGCAGCGTTCCAGCCGGGTGCCAATGACCTGAGCGCTGGGGCGACCCGTAAGCTTGGCAAAGGCGGCGTTGGCATCCACGCAAATCCCGTCGTCGGTACGAACCAACACCAGGGCCGCCGGCACAGCCTCAAAGATGTGGTGGAAGAGGTCCTGCGTGTTCGTCAGGGCCCGGCGCATATGATGCTGGTGGGACATGTCGCGCGCCGTGCTTAGCATAGCCGGCTGGCCATCGTGCAGGATGGGCACCATCACCGTTTCCACCATCCTTTCTTCGCCGTCCAGCCGCTGAATGCGGTACTGAGTCGATCGGCGCCGGTCGTCCGCATTGAGGTGAGCCAGCACGGTCGGGAGGTCGTCCGGGTGAATGAACTCCCACACGGACTGCCCAATGACAGTCGCGGGCCTATCGGCGCCAAGGAGACGGGTGCACGCGGCGTTGACATACGCGATCTCATGATTCGCCGTGACGATTGTGACAGCGTCCGGCAGCAGGTCCATCACCTCCGTCGATTCCGCTGCTGGTCCAGAAGGCACGGCCGGGGAGTGCCCATCGCCCCCGGGCGGGAGCGCTGGATGGGCTGCCCCCACCAGCCATCGGACCTCCCCGGATTGCACCACCGGCTCCAAACGCACGCGCAGCGTCGTATCGCCATTGGCCACCAGCGGGTAGTCCTGCGGGCTATCGGAGCCTGCCGTGGACGTAAACGTCACCACGTGCCGGGACTGCGCAGCCTGTTGCATCGCACTGGCGGCCTGGTGCGTCTGCAGGAACGATGGCAGAGGGTTAGACGGGGCTACGCCTAATAGCCGCCACGCATCATCACTGGGTTCGAGGCAGAAGGTGTGGTATTGCGGCCCCTGGAGCACGCGCTGCCAGCCCTTGTGCCTTGCCGTTGCTGCCCGGAGCCGGGCCTCAGCCCCCTGTAGCTCGTCGCGGAGCCGCACGACTTCAGCGCGAAGCGCAGCGACATCCTTCGGCGGGCGTTCCATGGGGCAGGCACTAATCGGAAAGACGAGACTCCCGTGCTACATTGAGCGTGCGGGCGTGTAGGACGAATATTATGATCACATGAACACACAGTACAACAGCGTGATCGCCGAACACAAGCTACCCTCAGTTACGGTCTTGGAATCTCTCACGCGGTGGGTGCGAGGCGCCGTCAAAGCTCTTTTACAGCTTTCACCATCTGATCGGCCAGGTCGTCGCTGTACACGATCTCGAACCCAAGCGACTTGCACACCCCTTGCATGGGCCGGTTCTCTTTCAAGATGTCAGCCACGATGCGCTCCAGGCCTTCTTCGCGTCCGATGTAGATGAGGCGACGCAAGAGCTCTGTCCCCAACCCTTGCCCCTGATGATCGTCGCGAACCAGCATGGCAAACTCGCCGTCGTCGGTCCCCCGGAGCTTCGTGATGCGGCCGGCCCCCAAGAGCGGCCCTTCCTCGTCCGTCTCCGGATCGAACGCGACCGCCACCAGCGCCATCTCCCGATCGTAGTCAATGAAGCACAGCCGCGAGAGCCGCTCGTGGGCCACCCGTTGACTGTATTTCATGAGACTGGCATAGCGCAGGTAGACGCTCCGCTCGGACAGGTGCTCGTGGAACTCTACCAGCTTGGGCTCATCCTCCGGCCGGATGGGGCGAATGCGCACTAAACGACCGTCGGCCAGCTCCCATGTGCCCACATACTTTTGCGGGTATGGCCGTATGGCTGGGCGCGGAAAATCGTCTACGTCCGGGTCGTGCAGCACCACCCGGGCATCCAGTGCGATGATTTCGTCCCCGCTTGCCACCAGCGGGTTGATGTCCATCTCTTTGATCATGGGATGCGCCACGACCAACTGGCTAAATCGCACCATCACCTGCGTGAGCGCATCCATGTCGACCGGTGCCCGTCCGCGCACACCCTTGAGGGCGTGGTGGATGCGGGTCTGTTCTATCATGCGGCGCGCCAGGGTCGTGTTGAGGGGCGGCAGTCCCAAGGCCCGATCGCGGTAGACCTCCACCAGACTACCACCGGAGCCAAACAAGAGCACCGGCCCGAACTGTTCGTCCAGGCTACTGCCCACAATCAGTTCGTACCCATCGAGCGAGATCATCGGCTGCACGGTAACCCCGTCGAAGCCGTCGCTCTTTCCTGCCTCATCCATGCGGGTGGCAATGTCCTCAAAGGCTGCCTGCACTGCCTCGGCTGATTGCAGGTTGAGCTTGACGCCTCCCACGTCGGTCTTGTGCGTCACCGTGCGGGAGTGCAGCTTCACTACCACGGGATAGCCGATATCATCCGCAGCCTCGACCGCAGCCTCCGGCGTCGTAGCCACGGTGGTGGTCACCGTCGGGATTCCGTGCAGTGCCAACACATCCTTCGATTCTGCTTCGGTAAGCAGGGTGCGGCCTTCGCTCCGCGCCTTATCCAGCAGCACGTTGACATCATCGCGGCGCTGCTGTCCATTGCCGGCGTCACGAGGAGTCTCGTAAAGAGCCTGGAGGTTGTAGTTGTAGCGCCACATGTAGTTGAAGATCTTGGCAGCCTTATCCGGGTATTCAAACGTCGAAATGCCCGCATCATTCAGGATGCGCGTACCTGCTGCGACCTCAGCCCCACCCATCCAACTGGCCAGCACCGGCTTGTCGTGCAGGTCGGCATAAGGCCGCAGTTCCTCGGCCGTGCGCGTGGCGTCCGTCATGTCTTGAGGCGAAAGCACCACAAGCATGCCGTCGCTTTCTTCATCGTCACCGGCCACCCGCAGGGCGTCTGCATAACGTTGGGCTGTAGCGTCACCGATGAGGTCTACCGGATTGGCCTTGCTCCACGTGGGCGGCAGCACCTCATCGAACGCACGCAGTGTTTCCTCCGATAGCACGGTGAGCTTCCCGCCTCCCTGGATGAGCGCGTCAGTGGCCAGCACGCCGGGGCCGCCGGCGTTGGTCAGGATCGTCAGGTTGGGCCCACTCGGGCGCGGCTGCTTGGCCAGGACTTCAGCGACGTGAAACAGGTCGGCGATGGTGTCAACGCGCAGCACCCCAGTGCGGCGGAAGGCCGCGCTGAGCACCTCATCGCTACCGGCCAGCGCGCCCGTGTGCGAGGTAGCAGCCTCCGCCGCCTCAGCCGTGCGACCGGCCTTAATCACGATGATCGGCTTTTGCAACGCCACCTCACGCGCCGCACTGACGAACGAGCGGGCATCGCCGATCGACTCCATGTAGACAAGGATACTTTTCGTGCGGGGGTCATCGCCCAGATACCCAATGAGGTCACCCCAGCCGACGTCCAGCATGGAGCCCACCGACGCAAACGTACTGAACCCCACATTTTCCTCCCGGCTCCAATCCAGGATGGCCGTGAGCATGGCGCCACTCTGGCTCAGCAGCGCCACACTGCCGGGCTGCGCCATCGAACCGGCAAAGGTCGCATTTAACCCTGCGCCCGGCCGCATGACCCCCAGACAATTCGGCCCGATGACCCGCATGTCGTAGGTGTGGAGTGCCTCCTCAATTTCACGCTCCAGCGCGCGTCCCTCCTCCCCAATCTCCTTAAACCCAGCCGAGATGATGACCGCTCCGCGAACTCCAGCTTCCCCGCACTCCTGGATAAGGGACGGCACCGTCGGGGCCGGCGTTACGATGATCGCCAGGTCTACCGTGTCGGGGACATCGGCGATGGACGGGTAGGCCCGCACGCCGAGGACGCTGCTTCGCTTCGGGTTAACGGGATAGACCGTCCCGCCAAACGGCGTGGTCAGCAGGTTACGCATGAGCGTCCGGCCCACACTGCCTTCCCGATCGGTCGCCCCAATGACCGCGACGTGATTGGGTTTAAAGATAAAATCAAGCGGCTGACGCGTGCCGTGAAACACATTGTAGGAGGGATCGGCGGTGCGTTGTTGGCGTGTAGTGGCCATGGGCAGGCGGTAAGGTGGGAGTGCGAATCGACAACCTATACATTGCTCGACCGAGTCCAGGTTCAGGATATGATTCCATAAATCGATGAAGCCGCTAATCGAGCCGTGCAGGCATCCCTGCATTCGCGGAATCTTATGCCTCCACCCTGCATAGCATGGCCTACTCTTTCATTATTCTTTGCTGTGCTATGCAACGTGTTATCTTAGGGCTATCGGTTGTATTCCTTGCCATTGCAGGGTTTATGGTATACTCCAGCAGCGGGGCCAGTGCATCCGTCACCCTGTACAGTAGCCCCACGTGTAACTGCTGTGGCAAGTGGGCCGATCATCTCGAGGCGGAGGGCTTCACGGTTGAAACCACACACACCTCTAACATGGCACAGGTCAAACGGCAGGAGGGGATTCCTTACAACCTCGGCTCATGCCATACGGCCGTGATTGAGGGCTACCGCGTGGAAGGCCATGTACCCGCCGCGCAGGTGAAGCGTCTCCTTGAAGAACGTCCCGACATCCGCGGTCTGGCCGTGCCTGGCATGCCGATCGGCTCCCCTGGGATGGAAAGCTCCAACCCGGAAGACCATGAGGCCTACGATGTGATCGCGTTCGGCGGCGCTGAAGGAGACTATGTGTTTGCGACCGTCACGCCATAAACCGCTCGGCGTCGCCCCCCGTCTTGCACGCAGCAACGCTGGGTAGTATACTGAGGCCACCGCATACCTCAACCCGCCCCCGCCGTGTTTATGCCGTCGCAGCGCAGCCAGTGGTTCGCCCGGAATGAGCAAGCAGAAGCACTTGAGGCCGAAGGGGAGCGGCACGAAGCGCTGCAGCTGTACGAGGAAAATGCGCGCGAGGGCTGCGACCTAAGTTTTACGTATGAGCGCATGGCTGCCATCTATCGGGCAGAGGATCGGTTACCCGACGCCGTAACGGCCATTGAGAACGCATTGGCTATCGAGAAAGAGCGCGGGCCGAGTGCGAAGGTGGTACGGCTGCAGCAAAGCGTCAAGAACCTGCGCAAAGCGGCGGCGGAGGCACCCACGCGCCGTAGGGCAGCCCCCAAGCGCGAGCGTACGGAACGACGGACGACCGCGCCCTCAACCAAAGGGAAAGCGACGAAGAAGGGCTGTTTCTCGGTCCTGTTGATTCTTTTCAGCCTGGCCTCCCTGACGGCCTTCGTGCTGATTTGACTGGGCTCCCGTCCCCTCATCCTCCCCTCTGCTGGCCAGCAATCGCAGAAACATAGGGTGGTGGGGTACCGTATTTACCGTCCTTATTTATTGGCTGCCTTATCCCCATGAACATGACCGACGAGCAGAAGGAGGCCGTGCGCAAGCGGCTCCGCCGGATTGAGGGTCAGGTACGTGGACTGCAGCGCATGGTAGAGGAAGACCGCTACTGCGGCGACGTGCTGACGCAAATCAGCAGCGTGCAGAAAGCCCTTCGGTCAACGGGTAAGATCATCACCCGAAACCACCTCGAGACCTGCGTAACGGATGCGCTCCGTTCGGGTGATCACGCGGCTGCCGAGCGGACGTACAAGGAAATCATGGACCTGTTGTACAAGCAAATTCAGTGAGTTCTATGGATACCCAACGCACTTCATTTACCATTGACGGGATGGGCTGTGACCACTGCGTAGCTGCTGTGCGCTCGGCACTGGCGGATGTTGATGGCGTCACGGTCGATAGCGTGGATATCGGCTCGGCCTCGGTAACATACGATCCCGACGCGGTATCGCGTGCCACCCTGATCGATGCGATTGAATCGGCTGGGTACTCCGTCCCATCGTCTACCCGGGCATAGCGGACAACCCGCATCGCCTTCTAAACGCATGCCGGATTTATTGCTGCTATGGCTTTCCTCTACGAAACGCTTCACATTGCACGCGCCGCCGCGCCCTGGTTTGTGCTGGGCCTGTTCGTCGCGGGGCTGATCCGGGCGTTTGTCCCCGTGCATCTGGTGCAGCGTTACATGGGCGGCCGGGGCATCGGAGCCATCACCCGGGCTGCAGTGATGGGAGCACCCTTACCCCTCTGCTCGTGTGGGGCCATCCCGACGGCAGTTGCGTTTTACCGTGGAGGCGCCGGCAAGGGGCCGTCCACTGCTTTTCTCGTTGGGACGCCAGGGATTGGCGTTGACTCAGTGGCGGTGACGTACGCCCTGCTGGGACCCTTCATGATGGTAGCCCGCGCACTGGGCGCTGTAGTGACAGCCATCAGCACCGGCCTTCTCGTGGCGACGACCGGGCAGCGGGCTGTGGTGCCGCAGGCGGAGACGCCGGACGGAGCATGTGGCTGCGAAAGTGCGGATGGCTGTGGTTCTGGAGCCGCCGCTACGGAAGGGCTGGCAGCAACAGCAGATACAGCCCACCCCCCCACCGCCCGGCTGGCTGAGGGTATGCGCTATGCCTTCGGCGATCTTTTGCGCGACATTGGGCCCTGGATCGTAGCGGGTCTGCTGGCCGCTGGGGCTTTGCTGGCGTACGTGCCTCCCGAAACCGTTGCGGCCTACGGATCTGGCATTGGGGCTATGCTGCTCATGTCCATCATCGGCGTGCCGCTGTATATCTGCGCTACGGCCGCGACCCCTGTGGCTGCCGCCATGTTGCTGGCTGGCGTATCGCCCGGCACCACCCTTGTCTTTCTACTGGCTGGGCCCATTACGAGTATGGCTACGCTGGGGGTGCTTCAGCGTGAAATGGGCACGGCCGCCGTCACCTGGTACTTCATTGGTATTCTTGGCACCACCGTTGGGCTCGGTCTACTGCTCGACCTGCTGATAGGCGCCGGCAACATCAATGTGCTCGTACAGATGGGTGAGGTCCACGAGCTGCTGCCCGCCTGGGTGGAATGGAGCGCACTCGTGCTGCTCGGGCTTGTCGCCCTTGCGCCTCTGCCGCAGCAGATACGGCAGCGCGTAGCCGCGACGGCTGGCTAAGCAGCCGCATCCCCCGTCCTTTTGCACGCTTCTCTTCTCCGAACATCGTCTCTTTATGGCTTCGCACGCTGACAAAAAGAAAGCTATCGACCTCCCGGTGGAGGGGATGACCTGCGCCATGTGCGTGGAGCGCGTCGGATCAGCGCTGCACGATGTGGACGGTGTGGACGAAGCCAACGTGAACCTGGCTACCGGTCAGGCCCGGGTACAAGCTGCGGCAGACGTCTCCCCGGCTACGCTTCGGGACGCCGTAGAAGGCGCCGGCTACGATGTGCCGCTTACCACCCACACGTTTGACATTGAGGGGATGACGTGTGCGGCCTGCGTACAGCGGGTGGAGCATGCCTTGCTGGCGGAGGACGGCGTGATCGACGCCAGCGTCAACCTGGCCACGAACCGCGCTACCGCTCAGGTCGTGCCACGCGTCACCCCCCGGCAGGCGCTTCAGCAGGCTATCGAAGACGCGGGCTATGAGGTCGTGCGCCCCTCCTCCGATACGGAGGACCCGCAGGAGGCGCAAGCGAACGCCCGCCGGCGAGAGCGTACGAGGTTGCGCCACAGCCTGCTCATCGCGGCCCTGGCCACCATCCCCCTCTTTGTGCTGGACATGGGTACAATGCTGGTGCCAGCCTTTGACGCCTTGGTGCAGCAGGTCGTGTCGGAGCAGGGGCTGCGCGTTCTGTTCTTCGGGCTGGCGTCCATCGTGCAGTTTGGGCCCGGGCTCCGCTTTTATCGTAAGGGCTGGCCTGCCCTCCGTGCCGGCATGCCGGACATGAACACGCTCGTGATGCTGGGCACCACCGCGGCGTATGGCTACTCGGTCGTCGCTACCTTCCTCCCAGGTATTCTTCCGGAAGGCACCGCGCACGTGTACTTTGAGGCGTCGGCCGTCATCATCACGCTTATCCTCGTCGGGAAGTACTTGGAAGCCCTCGCTAAGGGGCGCACCAGCGAGGCGATGAAGCAGTTGCTGCAGCTCCAGGCCCGCACCGCGCGCGTGGTCCGCGGCGACACGACCGAAGAGGTGCCCGTAGATGCGGTGCAGTCTGGCGACGAAGTCTTGGTCCGCCCGGGTGAGAAAATCCCGGTCGATGGCAAGGTCACGCGCGGAACCTCCTACGTGGACGAGTCGATGGTGACAGGCGAACCGGTGCCCGCGGAGAAATCGGAAGGCGACGAGGTGGTTGGCGGCACCATCAACAAGACCGGGAGCTTCCACTACGAGGCCACCCGGGTAGGGGCCGATACGGTGCTGGCACAGATCATCCGTATGGTGGAAGACGCGCAGGCCTCCAAGGTGCCCATCCAGGGCATGGCCGATCGCGTGGTGCACTACTTTGTGCCTACGGTGATGACAGCGGCCACCCTGACCTTTGTAGGCTGGATGCTGTTTGGCCCGGCTCCCGCGCTTACGTTCGCCCTTGTGGCCGCGGTGTCCGTGCTGATCATTGCCTGTCCCTGCGCCATGGGCCTGGCCACGCCGACCTCCATTATGGTGGGCACCGGCAAGGGGGCGGAGATGGGCGTGCTGTTTCGGAGCGGCGAAGCCTTGCAACGCCTGCAGGAGGTACAGCAGGTGGCCTTCGACAAGACGGGCACCCTTACCGCGGGTCGCCCCACGCTGACCGACTTTCACGCGCGGCATGCGGCGCCTGAGGACCGCACCTTGGCTCGTATTGCCGCGGTGGAGCAAGCCTCCGAGCACCCCATCGGTGAGGCTGTGGTGGAAGCGGCGCAGGAGCGCGGGCTGTCGCTCCCGGAGGTCTCGGGCTTTGAGGCCGCCCCCGGCCGAGGCGTTACGGCGACCGTGGAGGGCCAGGCCGTGCACGTTGGCTCCGATCGGCTGATGGAGGAGCAGGGCATTGACCTGAGCGCCGTCGGGGCCCTGGCGCGGGAACTGGCGGAAGCGGGCAAGACGCCGCTCTATGCAGCCTTTGACCAGACACTGGTAGCCGTGCTGGCTGTGGCCGACCCCATCAAGCCGTCCGCGCACGCGGCCTTACAGGCTTTGCACGACCGTGGGCTGCGCGTCGCGATGGTCACGGGCGACAACCAGCAAACGGCAGAAGCTATTGCCCGGCAGCTGGGCATCGACGACGTAGAGGCGGAGGTCCTCCCCGACCAGAAGGTAGACGCCGTGAAACGCCTGCAGGACCGCGGGGCGGTGGCCTTCGTGGGCGATGGCATCAACGATGCCCCCGCGCTTGCGCAGGCTGACGTCGGCGTAGCAATCGGGACGGGCACGGACGTAGCGATGGAATCGGCCGATGTGGTGCTCATGTCGGGCGACCTCCGCGCGCTGGTGAACGCCCGCGGGCTTTCGGCGGCCACCATCCGCAACATCAAGCAGAATCTGTTCTGGGCCTTCATCTACAACACCCTCCTGATCCCGGTGGCGGCTGGCGCGCTGTATCCGGTCGCCGGGGTGCTGCTGAGCCCCATGCTGGCCGCTGCGGCGATGGCCCTCTCCAGCATCTTCGTGCTGGGCAACGCCTTGCGCCTGCGTCGCTTCACGCCGCCCCTGACGCTTGATGAGATCTCTAAGGAGGCGCAGCCCGCAGTTTCTACAGGCATCGCCGAGCGCGAGCGTCAGCCGGCGTAAGGTGCCCGACTCGATCTGCTTGTCATCGGGCTGAAGCCTTGCTGATGCGCCCCTATGTGCCAGCCGCTCGCGTGCCTGCCGGCCAGATGCCCGTTCAGGCCGTCAGTTGGTACTGCTGTGCCAGTGCCGTGTAGGCCGCTACCTGCTCCTCCTCCCAGTCTGCGCTGTGCCCCAGTTCGTCAGCCAGCAGCGCCGCTACGCGCGGCGCCATCGCCACGCTGGCCGCCGCATCCAACAGCAGCGTCCGCGTGCGACGGGAGAGCACGTCCTCGACGGTCCGCGCCATCTCATGACGTGCAGCCCAGACGACCTGCGCGCCCGTCACACTCCGCTCCGGGTGTAGCGGCTCGGCCAACGCCGGTCGCTCCTTCATGAGCGCCTGTATGCGCGGCGCATCCGAGCCATAGGGCGCCAGCGGCCCAAAGGTGTCCGCTTGCTGATGGTATCCGTGCAGCGGGAGCTGCTTGGTGACGGACGGCTGTTCTTCTAACTCCGCTAACGTGGCGGCCTGATCCACCGTCTCTTCAGCCATCTTGCGGTAGGTCGTCCACTTGCCCCCGGTGATGGTCACGAGGCCGGCTGAGGAAATGTGGAGCGTATGATCCCGCGAAACGGCAGCGGTGTCATCTTCCTCCCCCGAGCCCACGAGCGGGCGCAACCCGGCGAACACGCTCTTGACGTCGGCAGGCGTGGGGTCGCTCACGAGATAGCGCCCGGCATGGGTGAGCAGAAAGTCAATCTCCTCGTCCATCGGGACGGGCTCCAGCGTCACCTCATCTACCGGAGTGTCTGTCGTGCCCACAATCAGGCGGTCCCGCCAGGGGATGGCGAACAGCACGCGGCCATCGTCCGTCTTTGGCACCATGATCGCCGTATCGCCGGGGAGAAAGGACCGGTCCAGCACGATATGCACGCCCTGGCTTGCCGTGATCATCGCGCGAGCTTCGGGGTCATCCATTCTTCGGACAGAATCGGTAAAAACCCCGGTAGCATTGATGACCGTGCGCGCGCGAATGCTATATTCCTGATTCGTTTCTGCATCGCGAGCCAGGACGCCGCTCACGACATCATTTGTTTTCAGCAGCCCCTCTACGCGGCAGTAGTTCAGAACGGTAGCGCCACGCTCAATAGCCGTCTGCGCCATGTTGACCGCCATGCGGCTATCATCAAACTGACCATCGTAGTAGATTACGCCGCCGACCAGTCCCTCCGCTTCCAGCGTGGGCAACATCTCCCTTGTCTTTTTCCGCGAGAGAAGCTTTGAGCGCCCAAATCCCTGCTTGCCTGCCAGCATATCGTAGAGCTTCAGCCCGACACCATAAAACGGGCCCTCCCACCAGTCATAATTGGGGACCACAAAGGCGCGGTTATGGACCAGATGGGGTGCATTTTGGAGCAGCAAGCCACGCTCTTTCAGCGCCTCAAGTACCAGCGAGATATTCCCCTGCTTGAGGTAGCGTACGCCCCCATGCACAAGCTTCGTACTGCGGCTGGAGGTGGCCTGCGCCAGGTCGGCCTGCTCCAGCAACAGCGTCTGGTAGCCGCGCGAGGCCGCATCGATCGCAACGCCCAAACCGGTGGCACCTCCTCCGATTACCACGACGTCCCACAAGTCCACGTCGGTGAGGGCCTGTAGTTGCGTGCTTCGGTCCGTTGGCATAGGTCAGGAAAGATAGATCATCGAAAGCCCCGGTCTCACGGGGGATGAGGGTGCGCATGCACTGCCGCAGGTAATGCCGCGTGCACTGTTGCAGGCGATAGCACGAATCATGCAGGCAAACGGTTCATCCTGGTGTCGGCGGGGGCAAGCCTCCCTCGCTATCCTTGACGCTATTCTACGCCGAAATGCAACAAAGTTGGGGGCTACAAATACAGCCGTTGTCTCTTTTCCCACAAGCGCCCAACACGACATGAAGATCACCGTTTTGATTGGTAGCCCTATGAATCTATTTGTCTGGGATTACGGACGCTATGGCATGGGAAGTGCCCCGTTTTACGGAGATGCCGACGCGATCCGGGAGTCCTGGTCGCCCGTTCGGCAGAATGCTCTCGTGGGCAACTCCAAGGGCACCATCTATGCACCGCCGGAGCCACAGGAGGTAACGGTCGTCAATTCTGCGTCGTAAGCGCTGCCGATGCCTACGTGCCGGCAGCGTATCCACCTGCCCTTCCACCCCATGCAGCGTGTCTGTGTGGGGCTTTTTTCTGGATGCCTTCAGGTTTCTGGATGCCACCGGGGCGGTCAGTATCACGAGCCTTCGCTGCCTGTTGTGCCTCACTTCCTCGTCACCACACGTCCACCCTACCCAACCACAGCCGCACGTGTCTTCTTCCCTGGATGACTACCTTATCCCTCCGCTGCCAAGTTCGCTCGCGCAGGTCCTCTCAATTGTCTCAAACAACGCCCAGGACCAGGCCACACGCCCCCTCACCGAGGCCGTAGCCTCCGATCCCGCCCTGTCGGCTTACGTGCTCCGGCGCGTAAATTCGCCGTACTACGGGGTCAGCCGGCACGTAGAGTCTGTGGATAAGGCCGTACGGTTGCTGGGGGGCAAAACGGTATGCGAGATCGCGCTGGAAGCCGGGCTCCGGCAGGTGTTTCCTTACATGGAGACCGCAGCCGCTCAGAACGTGTATACCACAATCATGCAGGGAAGCATCATGACGGCGTACCTTGCGCAGAAGATGGCTGATGCCCTGCGTGTGCCTCACCACCAGCAGGCCTACCTGGCCGGCCTCCTGCAGCAGGTCGGGCGCCTCGTGTTGCTGCAACAAAAGCAGCAAGCCTATGCCGCGGTCTGGTATGCGCTACCCGACGATGCGCAGGCCGGGGACGCGCATGAACTGGTGTGCCCATCCCGAGCGGATGAGCAGCAGGCCATCGGCGTAGACTACGTAGCCGTAGGCCGGAAGGTGGCCGCACACTGGCACTTGCCGAAGGTTGTGCAGGCATGCATTCGCTACCAATTCACACCGGATGAGGTCGTCCACGTCCCCTATCGCCCCATCGTGCATGTGACGCGGGTGGCCAATCTGTGGGCGTACCACACACTGCTTGACGAATCCTCCCCAGACGAATCCTCCCCAGACGAACCGCTCGCCCTGGCCGATGCGCCAACGGCCTTCTCCGATGCGCTGGAGGCATTGGCCCACTTGCGCAAAAAGTCACCTGAGGATCTGTTCGACCTTGTGGACGCCCACCAAGCAGAGGCTCTCGAAGCAGTGAACGTCCGCACGCAGTAGAGCAGCCAAAAGGATTGCCTGCCCCTCCGACCGGCAGCTGTCAACGCACGATTAACCAAGGGTCGCACCTCCCTACACCGGGAGGCCATAGAATCGTTTTACGTTGCAGGAAGCCGGTCTGCCACCCCGGTCCGTAGCACCGGGTGGGCTTCGTTGTTCACATCACCAGCCTCATCTCCCGATGTCTGCGGACCAATCACCTGAGCGCCGCGAGGATACCTTCCTCGTTCTGCTGGACATTTTCATGGTGGTGCTCATCCTCCTGAACCTGGGCTTTCTGGCATTCGATGGCTTGTATCGCCTGCCGATGGTGCAGGAGCAACTGGCGGTGCTCACCCCTGCGTTCTATACCTTCTACACCGACACCATCCATGCCAACTTCTTCCTGATCGACCTCGTGTTTGTGGCGATCTTTGTGATGGAGTTGCTCTTTCAGTGGGCGCGAGCCGTCGTCAACCGCCGCTACCGCCGGTGGTTTTATTATCCGTTCGTTCACTGGTACGATGTGTTGGGCTGCATTCCGGTGGCGTCATTTCGCTCTCTCCGCATCCTGCGGGCTGTGGCCATGGTGTACCGCCTGCAGAAGCTGGGGCTGATCGATGTCACGCAGACCGGCCCCTATCAATTCGTGAGTTACTACCTCAGCGTACTGGTGGAAGAGCTGACCGATCAGGTCACCCTCAAGATTTTAGACAATGTGGAACGAGAGGTGCACCGCGGTGGACCTGTGGCCGAACGCATTGTAGATGAGGCGATTGCCCCCCGGCGCGATGTGCTTGCCCAGTGGCTCTCCCAACGCGTGCACATGGTGCTGGCGCAGACCTACCATCACTACGAGGAGGACGTGCAGCACTACGTGGAAGACGTCATTGAGGAGGCCGTCCACAACAACCAGGAGATCCGGGGGCTGGAGCAGATTCCTGTGCTTGGACGGCAGGTGAGCGCCACGCTGGAGCGTGCGATCAGCGACATCGTGTACCGCGTGATGACGCGCACCATCGACGACCTGACCTCGGCCGAGACCAATAAGGTGATCGCCACCGCCACGTCTACCACCACAGCCGCCGTCCTGCAGCTCAACAACGAGGCGCTGCACACGGCCGTGCGAGAGATGCTCGGCGAATCTGTCGACCTAATCCGGCAACACGTGCAGATCCGCCGCTGGAAGTTTGAGAACGTGCGGGATGTCTATACGCAGCGGAAGGCCGAACAGGAGGCTGCATCAGCGCCGGTCCAGCCGTAAGCCCTCACGACTCCTGAGGAGCCGCGACCCACGCGGCGAAGCTCTCGAGGAAGCGCGTCAGGAATTGCTGCGTGGCATCGTCCTGCAGCTTGAGGTCATCGTCGAACACATCGCCCGCGTTCCCTACGTAGAGCTGCGGTTGGGCCATTACCCGGGCGTTGGTGTTGGCCAGACTAACGCGCAGGTGCCCCTGCATCCGCGCCGTTCCCAGCCGTCCTGGCGTCGTGCCGGTAACTGCCACCGGCAGACCGCCCAGCGCGGTGGGCTTCGGTGGGCGCGAGGCCCAGTCGATTGCGTTTTTGGTAACTGCTGTCATGCTGGCATTGTACTCGGGCGAAACAATGAGCAGGCCATCGGCTGCATGGAGCGCCTCTTTCAGCGCCTGCACGGGCGCCGGATCGCCCTCGGCTTCGACGTCCCCGTTGTAGAGCGGCACTTCGGCAAGGTCGAAGGGCTGGATGTCGAGCGAAGATGGAGCATGCGCCACCGCCGCCCGCAAGAGCGCTTTGTTGTAGGAGCGGGTGCGCAGGCTGCCGGCAAAAGCGGCGATGGTAAAGCGATCGGACATAGGAAGAAGAGCAGGTTAGACGGATAAAAGACATCGCCTCAACGCGACAGGCAGGCAAGGGTGCCGCTGCCCTGACGTTCACAACCCGCACGTAATGCCTTGCGCTTGGATGTCCTCTACAGTAACGCTACCGATGCCTGACACCTGTTCGAGAGCGGCAATGGTGTCAAAGGGCCGAGCGGCCACGATGGCCGCGGCGAGCGCTGGCCCAATGCCATGCAATGCCTCCAGCTCGGACGGCACGGCCTCGTTCAGATCGACACACGAGAAGCCACCAGCTGTCGCGTCCCCCGCCTGCGCCGGGTGAACGGTGTACCGGCCATCGTTGCCTACCGCGATGCGGATGCTGCCGTGCACATCTGTCCGGTACACGGCGCTGGCTGTCTGTTGGTATAACGCCAGAGCCTCTGGATGGGGGTGCCCGAAGCGGTTGTCGCGCCCTACGCCAACAAGGATCGTTTCTGGCTGCAACCGGGCCATGCCCTCTGGAGTGTCGCCGTTGCGGCTGCCGTGGTGGCTGGCCACATGCACGTGGACCGGCCCCAGGGCCTCCGAATGATGCTCCAGCAGCCAGTCCCACTGATGACGCTCTGCATCGCCGAACAAGCTCATGCGAAACCCGTCGCGCTGAACCAGCAGGCCCACACTGGTGTCGTTGGTTCCAAAATCCCCGTCCAACGGCGGGGGGACTACACGGAACGCCGTGGTGCCCAGGTCGATGGTGCGCGCTGTCGGGTCCAGCAACTGGGTGCCCGCCACCTCAATCGCATCCAGATAGCGCTCGTAGGTTTGGGTTGGATGGGCGCGGGTATTGTCGATCAAAAAGCGGGGCGCGTAGTGCGTGATAACGTCTGGCAGCCCGCCGATATGGTCTTCGTGGGGATGACTGGCCACCACCAAATCAAGCTGCTCGACGCCCATCTGCTGCAGCTGCTCCGCGAGCCGCCCGGACCGCGGGCCGCCATCGTAGAGCGCGGTCTCACCGGTGGCCGCCTCAAACAGAACGGCCTGGCCCTGCCCCACATCCAGCATGTGGATGGTAAGTGCGACAGCCGTCGTGTCTTCCAGCGGCTCCTCGGGCGCTTCTGGTGAGTCGGGAGCCGGTTGGCATGCCGCGAGCGTCAGCAGAAGCAGCACCGTAGCAGCGCAGCATAGGTAGCGAAGGTTCATCAAATCGTTGAGGTATTTATTCGAGCGATACATGAAGTGCCAGTCGCGCGTCCGGCCGGCTGCGGGTGCCTACAGCGTGATGTCGCCCCCAGGATCTCCCCGGAAACGGTTTCGGCGGCGCTGCAAGTCGTTCCGCCGCTGTTCCGTTGCTTCCTCGTCCCGCTGAACCGTAAGGGTGGCCGTGTCAGCATCGGAATCCACCGCCACCATCAACCGGTCTCCTTCTTGGGCATTGGTGGGCAGCCAGCCCGCCGGCAGCTCCACCAGCGTGCCCTCCGCATCTTCCAACACTACCCACGTGTCGTCCTCAATCCGGTCGATGATGTACGGCATCCCCATGGGACAGGCGGTCGGTCGTTTGCAAGGCAATGGAGGGCGTAATATAGGGTTTGGGCCGTATGGCATGCAACCAGGGAGATGCTGCACCAGCGCAACCCTTTGCGCCTCCGAAACCTGCCTATCCAAGCGATGGTTCGTATAGCATCAATATCTATCCGACGAGTTGTTCTGTTACGATGTGCCGCTGGCGTCCACATGTAGGGTCCCTTCTCGCTCGTCTGTGCCTCGTGGGGATCGTGGTGAGCACGGTCGCATCGGCGGTGCCTGCTACGGCGCAAGAGGCCAACGACGCCCGTGTGGAAGCTCGCGCACAACAGCTGTTCATTCGGGGCTTGACGAAGCTGCAGATCGACGAGCCCGAGGCGGCGGTCACATCGTTTGCTGAGGCCCTCAAGCTCGCACCCGAGCAGGCGGCTATCTTGTCTGCGTTGGCCGAGGCACACGCGGCACTGGAGGATGTTGAAACAGCACAGTTTTACGCGCTCCAGGCGCGCGACACCACCCCTTCAAACCCCGCGTACCACCGGCAGGTAGCGGCACTATACCGCCAGCAGCGACAGCCGCAGCAAGCACTGGCCGCCTACGAGCGGTTGCTGGTCCGGACGCCCAATGATACAGCCGCCTTGCGAGACGTAGCCGCGCTACACACAGCGCTGGGCGGTTACCATGAAGCCCTCGAAGCCTACGACAGACTCAATGCGGCCCAGGGACCTCAGGCAGGCGTGCTGTACCAGATGGTTCAACTCCACCAAGAGCTGGGGCAGCGGCGTCTGCTTATGGAACGACTGGAGACGCTGACGCGGCTCAAACCCGAGGACCCCGAGCCGCGGCGCCTGCTGGCTGAGTACAGGCTCGAGGAAGGGCAAACACAAGAAGCCATTGAGCTGCTTGAAGAGGTTCGCGCCCTCAACCCATCGGATGCTGACGTGGTGCTTACCTTGAGCGACCTCTACGCTGCGGAGGGTGACCTGGAGCGAAGCGAGGCCGTGCTGGCGGCCCTGCACGACATCCCCGAGAACGCCTCGGTTGAGACACTGGCCAACCGGGCAGCGACGCTGCTCTCCAGTGGGCAGCGTGCCGAGGAAACGGACACGATTGAGGCGCTGCTCGCCACCATTTTGACCCGAGAGCCTGATCATTACCGCGCCTTGGTCATGCAGGGGCAACTCCGGTTTGAGCGCGGCGCATACACCGAGGCGGCGGACCTGCTCGCCCGGGCCCTCGAGGAAAACCCGCGGGAGGTGGAGGTGTGGTTTCAGGCCGCGCTGGCGCACCTCGAAGCCGGCGCGCCGGACGACGCAGCGGCTACCGCTGAGGAGGGGCTGGTGCTGTTTCCTGGGGCCTTCATCCTGCTTCGGTTGGCGGGCTACAGTCACCTGCAGGCCGGTCAGCCCGGCCCAGCCCTGAACCGACTAACCGAGGCCCTCGACCGTGGGGAGCGCACCGGTGCCCTCGACGCTGCTGAACGCTCTGCGCTGCTCGCCACCGTGGGCGGTGTACATGCCCAGCAAGACGATACCGCTGCTGCCGAGGCGGCCTATCGGGAGGCCGTCGATGCCGATCCGTCCAATGCCACGGCCCTGAACAATTACGCCTACAGCTTGGCCGAGCGCGAGACGCAGTTGGAGGAAGCCCTGGCGATGGCGCAGCAAGCGGTCGAACTTGCGCCGCGCCAGGCGTCCTTCCTCGACACCCTGGGCTGGGTGCACTACAAACTCGGCAACCTCTACGATGCGCGTACCTGGATGGAGCGCGCTGTGGAGACCGGGGAGGCCAGCGCTGCAGTATACGAGCATCTGGGCGATGTGCTGCAGGCCCTGAACCTGCCCGACCAAGCCCGCACGCAATGGCAGAAAGCGCTGGAGCGCGACCCCGATCGCGGGAGCGCCCGAGAGCGCCTGCGCTCTTCTGAGTAGGGTGCGCTGCGTCGCATCCGAAAACGGAATCGGCCCATGATGCCCGTTAAAAGTTTGGATCGACTCTTGCCCTGCTCCCCTATCACCTGCGCTTCCTTCCCCGCTATTCTGGCTGTCACGCATGACGCGATACGCTGTCTCTGCCCCTCTGCTACTTCTGCTCACGGCCGGCCTTGCCTTGGTGCTCGCCGGCTGCGGTAGTTCGCAGCCCGCTACCGACATTCGGACAGCGGTGCCCTCGGCGTTTCCCAATCACTCGGTAGAAGCGATTCAGCGCTTGCTGCCGGCCCCCAGCGATTCGCTCGCCACGCTCCAGTTGCGCTCGGGCATGACGGTGCGCTCCCCCGAACAGAGCGGGTCCTTTAGCGCGGAACTGCGCTACCGGCGCGCAGACTCCCTTTATATGACGATCAGTCCGGGCTTTGGCATCGAAGCCGCGCGCTTGCTCGTGACGCCCGACAGCTTCTACCTTTACAACCGCATCGAACGCAGCCTGACCCTCGGCTCCGTGTCCGACGCCGAGCGGGTGCTTCCCTTGCCCGTTGATTCGGCTGCCGTGTTGCCCAACTTGCTGGGCATGCTGCAGCCGGACCCGGACGTCGCCTGGGAACGCACCACGAGTGGCGATCTGTATCGCCTCACGGCACCGGATGGCCGCGCGCGGTATTTCATTGACCCGACGCTCTGGCGCGTGGTGCGCTACGAAATGCGCGATGGCGAGGGTGCCCTCATCGAAGATCGCACCTTCAGTGACTTTGATCGCGTCGATGGCATCGTCATCCCCCGCCGCGTCGTGTTTAGACGGCCGCAGGACAACGCCTCTGCTACCCTTACCGTCCGCGATCTCACGTTAAATCGCACGGACCTCTCCTTCGCCCTCAACGTCCGAGATGATGTGCGGCGTGTGCCTATCGGCAGGGCCAGCCCGAACACGCTTGTCCCCTCTACGGAGTAGCCCTCACCGCACGCCCCAGATCCTCTGCGCGCCTACCCGACCGCTCTCATGCAACGCTTTTTCGCCCTTAGCCTCGCCTTCCTTCTCTTGGCGCCCGCTGCACTGCAGGGCCAGGACCGCGAGGTCACCGAACAACGCCTCCAAGAGCTGCGCGAGCAGATTGAGGCGTACGAAGAGCGCATGTCCGAAGTGCGGGAGCGCGCTGAAGCCTCTGAGCAGTCGCTCCAAGAGGTAGAGCGGGAGATTGCCGTCCGGACGGAGCTCATCAGCAACTTCCAGCGCCGGATGGATCAGCTCACGCAGGAGAGCGCACAAATGCAGGCCTCCATGCGTGGGCTGGAGGAAGAGGTGCAGACCGTACAGCAGCAATACCAGGACCGCGCTACGCATGCCTACAAGTACGGCCGGCTCCATGACCTGGCCCTCATCCTCTCGGCAGAATCCATCAACCAGATGCTGATTCGGATTCAGTACCTGACCCGGTTTACGCAGCAGCGGCGCGAGAAACTGGCCAACGTGGAAGCCGCTACGGCTGAGCTTCGGGAGCAACGCGCGGAGTTGCAGGCCGCCCGGGAGCGGACGCAGGAACTGCTGGCTGAAGCGGAGCGCGAGCGCCGCAACCTATCGCGACTGGAAGAGGAACGGCGCAGCATCGTGGCTACCCTGCGCAATGAGCAAGAGGACATCGAAGAACAGCTGGATGCGGACCGCTCGCGCGAGCAGGCGCTCGTCCAGGAGCTGCGCCGCATCGCGGAGGCAGGGGCCGAGCGGGGGCGGGAGCGCGCCGCCGCCAGTGCCCGCTCGGCAGCCGAGTTTGAGGCGCTTTCCGGCTCTTTCCTCGAAAACCGGGGACAGCTGCCCTGGCCCTCCCCCGGCGTCGTTACCGAGTCCTTTGGTGAGGTTGTAAACCCCGTGCACGGCACGCGCACGCCGAACCCGGGCATCCTCATCGCGACGCGCGAGCAGGAAGAGGTTCGCGCCGTATTTGACGGCCAGGTTGAAACCGTCGACATCATTCCCAACTTCGGCCGCTTCGTGGTGGTCAGCCACGGCCAGTTTCAGACGCTCTACAGCAACTTCTCCCTGCTCTACGTAGGCCCCGGTGACCGGATCGACGCGGGGCAGGTCATTGGCCGGGCCGGCACGGACGCCGAACCTCGGGGCGCCAGCGTCTTTTTTGCTATCTTCGACGGCGGAGAGGAAGTCAACCCTGCGAGCTGGCTCGGGCCGCGCTGATCTGGATCGAACCCTTACCGGAAGGGTGTAGCGCCGCTGCGATCTATTTCACATAAGTTTACGGCACCGTGGTGGACCACCCTGCTCCTGCGCCGTACCTTCTACTGCACCAATTTCCATCTTTCGACTACAGGTTATGGCCACAAACGGCACATACGATTTGGTTATCCTCGGAAGCGGCCCCGGCGGCTACGAGGCTGCTATCCGCTCATCGCAGCTCGGCATGAAGACAGCCGTCATCGAAAAGAACAAACTTGGTGGCGTCTGCCTCAATATCGGCTGCATCCCCACGAAGGCCCTGTTGAGCAGCGCCGAGATGATGCACGAAGCTCAACATCTATCGGATTACGGCCTGAAGCTGGACGGCAACGTCACGCCCGACTTCCCCGCTGTCATTGAGCGCAGCCGCGGGGCGGCCAACAAGATGAACAAGGGCGTGAACTACCTCATGAACAAAAACGACATCGACGTCATCTACGGCTACGGCCGTCTGGTGGGCGATGGCACGATTGAGGTCACGCCGTCGGAAAACATGGATGGTGAGACCATCGGCGAAGAGCGCACCGTGCAGGCTGAGCACATCATGATAGCTACGGGCGCCCGCGCTCGGGAGATTCCGCCGCTGCCCGTCGACAATGAGCACGTGATCGACTACTGGCAGGCCATGTTGCAGACCGAGCAGCCCGACCGCCTGGTGATTGTCGGTGCCGGCGCCATTGGCGTCGAGTTCGCCTACTTCTACCACAACATGGGCACCGAGGTGACCATCGTGGAACTGCAGGACCGCCTCGTGCCGGTGGAAGACAAAGACATCTCACGCGAGCTCGCCCGGGCGTACAAGAAGATGGGCGTGACCCTCATGACCAGCGCCGAGACGCAGGGCTACGAGGAGCGCGACGGTGAGCTGGTAGTGCAGATCAAGACGAAAAACGGCACCGAGGAAGTCGCCTGCGACCAGATCCTCTCCGCCGTTGGCGTAGTGGGCAACATCGAAGACATCGGTGTGGAGGAGCTGGGCATCGAAACAGAGCGCGGCTCGATCGTCATTGATGGCTTCGGCCGCACGAACGTCGACAACGTGTACGCCATCGGCGACGTCGCCGGCGGTCCCTGGCTCGCCCACAAGGCCAGCCACGAAGGCGTGCTCTGTGTAGAGAAGATTGCCGGGCACGACGTACGCCCCATGGATCATAAGAACATCCCGGGATGCACCTACTGCCAGCCCCAGATTGCCTCCGTCGGTTACACGGAGGAGCAAGCCAAGGAAGCCGGCTACGACATTCATGTGGGCAAATTCCCCTTCACCGCCAATGGGAAGGCGACCGCCGCTGGCCACACGGATGGCTTTGTGAAGGTCATCTTCGACGAAAAGTACGGCGAGTGGCTCGGGTGCCACATGATTGGCCATGGCGTTACCGAGCTGATTGCCGAAGCCGTCACCGCTCGCACGCTGGAGACGACGCACCACGAGATCATCGAGTCGGTACATCCGCACCCCACCATGTCGGAGACGGTGATGGAAGCCGCGCGCGCAGCCATCGGCGAGCCGATGAACATTTAGCGTCTGCAGCGCAGACCAGGAGGCTCATCCCTCTCTCTCATTATCCGCCCTGCTCGGCTCTATGCCGGGCGGGGCGTTTCTGTATGGCCGCAGGGGCCGATTATCCAAGCGAACCGTTGTAAATCGCCAGGACCCCTGTCACTACAAGATCAATTCCAATGGCACCAATAAAGAAGCCGTTGATGCGCAGGAGAATCCCCATGAACTTGTCAAAGGCGATGCGCCAGCCATTGCGCAGCAGCTTGTACTTGATGGCGATGAGCGCGGCGATGGAGGCATAGTTGATTATCAGCGCCCCTGCCAGCGATCCCAGCCCGACGAGCGGATCCAGGTCATTGCCCGCGAGGATGCTGATGGAGATGGTTGCCGCCCCCACCATGTACGGCAACGCGATTTCGGAGGCGAGCGCATCCAGATCATCTCGTAAGGCAATGAGCGACTGCTTTCCCTGTACAATGAAGACCAGCGCGATACTGAAGATCACCACGCCACCGAAGATACGAAACGCGTCAAACCGGATGCCCAGCAACTGATCAAATACCGAGGTGCCCGTAAGCACAAACACCGCGAGGATCCCAAATGAGATCAACGTGGCGCGCATGAACACGTGTCGCAAGAATTGCCGGATGCCGACTCCGTCAATTACGGGATTGAGGTAGACGAAGAGGGCGAACGGATTGATCAGGACAAGCAAGGAGAGAATGAAGGCCAGCGGGTCCATGGCAGGCAGGGGAAGGCGTGGCGTCTGAGGGGCGTGCTGCTTGGGGAAATAAAAAAAGAAGCCCGCCCGAACGCCAGCCGTATCGGATGGTTTCGGGCGGACCTTAACGCCAACCTGCCAGAGAAATATGTTGTATCGTGCAGTCGCAACCGTCGCAGCTCCTGAGAATGCTCACATTCCGAGCGCCTCCAGCTGCCGCAGCTGATCATGGCGTTTAGGACAGGACAGGCGCACAGTGCAATAACGGGCTCAAGGGAGCTTCTCACACATGGGCTTTACCCGGTCACCTGAGCCATCATGGTATCCCGGTCCGTCGTGGGCTGCTCGCAGGAAAAGTTCTGGCAGACGTAGGCGGTGGCCTGGCCGTCGGTTTGGGTGTGGGCGGCAGTAAACGGCGCAAGCGCGTCCATCGCACCGGTAGGAGGCGCGTTCAGCACCACGGTGCGTGGGGTGAACGTCGTGCGCAGCGGCCGCACCAGCGCCTGCAGGTCGGCGGCCTCCGGTTCGCCCACGAGCACCACCTCCGTGGTAGGGCCCGCGAGGAGATCCACGCCACAGAGCATCGCCGTGAATCCGGTGGGTTGCTTTTCGATATGGTCGGCGAAGAACCGCCCGATACGCCTGGCTGCCGTCTCCAGGTCCATCTCACCCGTGAGCCGCGCCAGGTGCACCAGGTTGCGCAGCATCACCGAATTGCCGCTTGGGATGGCACCGTCGTAGGCCTCCTTCGGACGGGTGATGAGCTCCTCTGCATCATCGGCATTGAGGTAATACCCGCCCGCGTCCGAGTCGAAGTGGGCCTCCACAACATCGACGAGCGTCTGCGCCTCCGCCAGATAGGACGGATTGAAGGTAGCTTCGTACAGGTGCAGCAGGCCGAAGATGTAGAAGGCATAGTCATCGAGCTGTCCCGGGATGCCCGCCTCGCCGGCCCGGTAGCGATGCAGCAGGCGGCCGTCATCGGTGGTGAGGGTTTCGCGGATGAAGCGCGCGGCGTCCTCCGCAAGCGTCACATACCGCGGCTCGTCGAGCGCCGCCCCGGCCTGCGCAAGGGCGGCCATGAGCAGGCCGTTCCAGTCGGTCAGGATCTTGTCGTCGAGGCTGGGGCGCTCCCGCTCCCTGCGCGCGGCCAGCAGCGTCGCCCGGGTCTCTTCCCAGAGCGCCTCGGCAGCATCCACTGATAGGTCGTGCCGCTCAGCGACCGCCGCCAGCGACTCCGTCTGATGCAGTACGTTCTCCCCGGTTCGCTGCCGCGTGGCTTCCTCCAGAAAGTTGCCCTCTTCGGTGATGTTGAACAGGTCGAACACAAACGGCACCGCCTCCTCAGCCAGAAGGGTACGCAGCTGGTCGGCTGTCCAGACGTAAAACGCCCCCTCCCGCCCTTCGCTGTCTGCGTTCTCGGCGGAGTAGAACGCGCCTTCCGGGGCCCGCATATCACGGGTCAGATACGTTATCACCTCGTCGATCGTCCGCGCCATCCAGCCTTCGCCCGTCACTTGGTACGCTTCCGTCAGCGCCAGCAGCAGCGTGGCCTGATCGTAGAGCATCTTCTCGAAGTGGGGCAGCTTCCACTCCACATCGGTACTGTAGCGGTGAAATCCGTATCCCACCTGATCGAACACCCCACCTTGCCGCATGGCGCGTAGCGTATGCGTGACCTGGGCGACCGCTTCCTCATCACCCGTCCGGTGGGCATACCGGAGCAGGAGGTTCAGATGATGCGGCGAAGGAAATTTGGGCGCCCCGCCAAAGCCCCCGTGCGTGGCATCGTAGGCCTGGCCGAGTTGCGCTGCCGCCGCCTCAATATCGTCTACCGTGGGTTCGTTGCCCGCGGGCGTGTGGCCATCAGCCTGCTGTAGCCGTTGCGTAAGGGTAGCTGCCGTCTGCGTGACCTTATCCCGCTCCTCTTCCCACGCGCTGGCCACACGAGGGGCCAGGTCCAGCATGCCAATGCGGCCTTGCCGGCTTTCTTTCGGAAGATACGTGGCCGCAAAGAACGGCTCTTTCTGAGGCGTCAGGAGCACGGTTAACGGCCAGCCGCCCTGTCCAGTCATCATCTGGCAGACCGTCATATAGATCTGGTCGATGTCGGGCCGCTCCTCGCGGTCGACCTTGATGCTCACGAACGCATCGTTCATGAGGCGGGCTACCTCCGCGTCCTCAAACGACTCATGCGCCATCACGTGGCACCAGTGGCACGTCGAGTAGCCAATCGAGAGGAAGACGGGCTTGTCCTCCGCCGCGGCTTTCTCGAAGGCCTCCGGTCCCCACTCGTGCCAGTCGACCGGGTTGTCTTTGTGCTGCAGCAGGTACGGGCTCTGGGCGTTTGCGAGGCGGTTGGGCATGGGCGGCTACAGGCGGTGAGAGGACAGTACATCCACCATACGCGCTACCGCCTTACGCGTTGGCACCGGGCGAGATCGGGCGTTCCCTGCCCGTCAGTTCTTCTCCCCAACGTCGTAGTTGACGGCCAACGAAGCCCAGCTCACCCTTACAGCAAGTGATGATCCGTCAGCGTGTAGAGAATTGCGGCCTCCCCGAGGTCCAGGTCCCGAGCAACTTCAGAGACAATGGTAAGGCGGAACTGCTCTGGCGTCCCGAAGAGCTCCGCCATGCCATGTGCTACAGCCGCTTCTTCCGTTAAGCCGTGATTGCGCCCGTAGGAGCGGCATACCTCACGCATTTCGCCTATTTTGGCCGCCCCAGACGTGACGATCTGATGTTCGGCTTCGGTGGTTAGTTGATACATAAGTCAAGGTCGTTAGGATGAAATCGTAGCGCCGCCGTCTGCAAACGTCTGAGCGCGGTGCTGTGCGCGTCTGACAGGACCCAATCTCGACAGCGCAAGCAGTCCATAACGGCGCTTTTGGCGCAAGCCCCCTGTACCAGCGGCGGGCTCCTCATGCGTCCCCCGCGTAGCTATTGTGGGGCGCCAAGGGATTGCGAAGGGAGCGCGCGGCGGGAGGAGGGATACCGTCTGCGTTTAATCCCCTGGAGCCCTGGCCGTCGGCATACAGAATACAAGCCCGCGACACGATGCATAGGGCATGACCACGCCCCGGCGCCGGCCGACTCGACGAGTGGGGGTTCATGCTGAAACGTCCCGGCGCGACGTTTAACCATGGAGATAAAGAGGTGCGGCACATAAGGATCTGGCTACGCACCCCCCACAACCAACAAAACCCCGCCCAATCAGCCCAGAGCGGGCGATTAGACGGGGTTTCCGGGGGTAGGCCTGGAGGGATTCGAACCCCCGAC
>CAYFRR010000001.1:11262-78487 GCA_964345505.1 uncultured Rhodothermales bacterium | reverse complement strand
ACCCTTTGTGATCGTATGTTACATCCTCAAGCAGCGTTTCGACGCACGGGCCATCCTGTGTGTTGATCGCGCCCCGTGCGTCCGCACCGCCGCTGGTAGCCGGTCCTGCCACATCACCTACGGCCATTGTCATGCGTCACCTCTTCCATGCGATAACGCGGCAACTGCAGACCGGCCGGTTATTTCCGTGGGTATTCTGCCTGCTGGGGGCCCTTTTCTTTATCGGCGATGCCCTGCTGCATCCCGACCGCTTCTATGCAAGCCTGTTCTTCGCATTTTTCGGTTGTACGGTCGCCTGGTATCACTACGTCATCTGGTGCCGCAAGCGCGCCCAGGGCGGCCTGCACCTCATCGGCACCTACGACGCACCTCGCCACGACTGATCGCCTACCGATAGGTGCGGAGCCTTCCACTTTCTTTCTGTAGCGTAAAGTCTCCGTTCTGCGCACGCGACTACGCCATGGCGAACGGCACTGTGTCAGACAAAGCCACTGCCTCCGAGGACCGCCTTTTGCTTATCGCAGCCATCGGCAACTCCGTACTGGCGCTGCCCGGGTTGTTTGGTACCTATATGGCGTATGGGCACATAAACAGCCTCTGGCAACGAGCCCTTCGGTCTCCCGGGTACTATTTCGAGGCCCTTACGGGAACTGCTCTCTTAACCACGATCATCGGTGTAGGCTTTCTGCTCTTGCGCGGTTACTGGTTGGCTCGCATGAGACTCCTCAAGTCGCGCATGCGCCCGCCCCTCTGGTGGGAATCCGTGGTGTATAATGGAATACTCACCGCCTATCTTTTGTGGACGACCATACGGGCGGCATACCTTGGGATTACGACCGCTGACCTACCCACCTATCTGACTTTTGGCACACCGACCCTCGCCCTTGCTTGCTGGACAGCCTTCATGACGTGGCTGAGTATTCGTCAGGCGCGGGTTGCATAAGCTGCGGCCCGATTATCCACGCGCATACTCCCGTACACCAGCGGCCTCCACCATCACATCGAACAGCTGCGTGTTGCGCGTAAACTGGCCGATGGCTTCGCTGCCAGGGCCCAGCGCGGTGAGCTCCACGTAGTCGGTGGTATGCATGCTGCCGATCCAGTTAACAGCGGTATAATTGGCTTGAATGGCCGACAGCACAGCGGAGGGCCGGCTGCGGGGTTCGTAGACGGCCTGAAACGTCCCCCGCAGCGCTTCTTGGAGGATGTGCGCCTGCCGGCGGGTGATGGGGAATTGCCAGGCTTCCTCCACCGTCTCCTGAATCTCGCGGTACGTGCTCTGCTCATCCAGCTGGGCGAGAATCCAGTTGTTGGTGTACTTCATGTCCTGTAACGTGTCGAACATGGCATTAGAATCGGAATAGCCGTCGCCGATGCCGTTGACACCCGGGTTGGCGTTGCCGTGGTCAGAGGCGATGATGATGAGCGTATCATCGCGCCCCTCCGCAAAGGCCAGCGCCCGGCCGATGGCATCGTCAAACGCGATCTGGTCGTAGACGAGACCCGCCGAGTCGTTGCTGTGCGCAGCGTGGTCTACCCGACCGCCCTCCACCTGCAGAATGAAGCCATTGTCGTTTTCCGAGAGCCGCTCCAGCGCGCGGTCCGTCATCTCTGCCAGCGTAGGGATGTCGCGGGCAAATTCCGGCGTGTTGATGTGATCCAGCGTGTAGGGCACGTGGCTGTCGAAGAACGTGCCCAGGATGCGGCCCTGGGCATTCCAGTTCATAAGGTCGGCTTTCGTGCGCGCCACAGTGTATCCTTGCTCCCGAAATCCACCAAAGAGGTCGATGCCGTCGTCCCGCCGGTCAGCATCAAAGTGGCGCGCCCCTCCGCCCAGCAGGACGTCGTATGCGCGCTCCAGGTACTGTTCGGCAATGGCATCCTCCGACCACCGTTCCTCCATATTGATGCCAAACCCGGCCGGCGTGGCATGCGTCATCCGAGCCGTCGTCACAAGGCCGGTGCCTTTGCCAGCATCACGAAAGATTTCGCAGATGGTCCGATAGACCTCCCCGTCCGGGCTCATGTTGACCGCGGTGTTATTGACCCGATGGCCAGATCCCCACGACGAGGCGGCGGCAGCCGAGCCCGTTACAATAGAATTCAACGAGGCCATATCCATCAGTCCCTGCCGCGCACGGTCGTCCTGATAGAGCTGCCCCCAGTTGCAGTGGCGCCCGTCCCGCCGGCTCAGCAGCAGGTCCGCCATGCACAGCGTTCCGATACTCATGCCGTCGCTCACTAAGAAAATAACGTTTTTGGCGTCGCCCGCGTGGGTGATGCGGTCGGTGTCGGTGGTCGCCGCCTGCCCGCCATGGGCAAAGGCGCCGGAGCCGAGAAAGAGTGACCCAAGGGCCCCCGTCTTCAAAAAGGATCGGCGATTAACTCCGGAGCGGGCGGATGCATCAGTGGGGGCGGTAGACATGAACGTGGCGATGGTGTTGGGAAGAGATACGCATGATATGGAGTAAGACGCAGCAACGGCGTCTACGTTTACCGGGTGCGCTCCTACGCAAGAACGCAGAGCGACAATAAAACGGTTTACAGATTATCAAACTGAAAAGAATAGCCGCTACCCCGTCGGACGTGCCCCGCTGTACGACTCGGCACACCAGGGCTTCATGAGGCTTGTCAAAACTTTGACCGGTCCCTGTCGTTATTTTTGATTGGATATATAGTAATGATTACCGCGACTGAACTGAAACTACCCTATGGCCACGAAGACAAAAGAACAGCCCAGCTCAACGGCTGAACAGCTGCGCGCCCTGATTCGCCTTCAGCACATCGACAACCGCGGCGATCAGATCAAGAAGCTGCAGGGCGACCTGCCGGAAGAAATCCGCGATCTGGAGGACGAAAAGGAAGGCCTCGCTACTCGCATCAGCAACATCGAAGCGGAACGGGAGGAAAACGAGGCCCGAAAGAAGCAAGCCGAGAAGGACATCAAGGAGGCCGAGCAGCTCATCAAGAAGTATGAGGAGCAGCAGCTGCAGGTCCGCAACAACCGGGAGTACGATGCGCTCACCAAGGAGATTGAGGCCCAGAAGCAGCGCACTACGGAGGCGGAGGCGGTCATCGAAGAAGTAGATAAGGCTTCCGAAGGATACGAGGAGACGATTACCGAAGCCAAGGAACGCCTGAATGATCTATCCAACCTGCTGGACGAGAAGAAAGAAGATTTGGAAAGCGTTCTCGAGGACACTAAGCAGGAGCAGAAGGAACTGGAGGCGCTGCGCGAGGAGGCAGAGGATGCCGTAGATGACCGCTACGTGCGCGCTTACACGCGGCTGCGGGACCGGCTGCGGGATGGACGGGCGGTGGTACCGCTGAAACGCGGCGCTGCGGCCGGCTTTGCTGTGCCTCCCCAGCGGCAAATGGAGATCCGCCAGCGCAAACGGATCGTGGCATGTGAGCACACCGGCCGCGTGATTGTGGATGAGGATCTCTACAACGAGACTGTCGAGAACATGGACCTGTAGGCGTGCCCATAGAAAAGCAGCGACTTGGGCGCGACCTGTTCAGGCACCTCTCCCACCTCGGGACGTTACATTAGCGTGTGTCAATCAGGTAATCGCGTGCCCGGGACCTGCGTTTATGTAGGCCCGGCATGAGGAAAGTCCGAACACCACAGGGCACCGTGTCCCGACAATCTCGGGAGCCTCGCTTCGGCGGGGACGGCACGTGCAACAGAGAGCAGACCAGCCGATGGCCCCGGTTCGCCGGGGTACAGGTGATGGGTGAAAGGGTGAGGTAAGAGCTCACCAGCGCGGCGGGTAACCGCAGCGGCTGGGCAAACCCCACGGGGTGTAAGACCAAACAGCGTTGCACCGGTCCTCCCATGGAGGCACCGGATAGGCGGCCCGCTCAACCGCAACGCGGGTAGGTTGCTTGAGGCGGTCGGCAACGGCCGTCCCAGATAAATGATTACCGCCGTGCTGCCGGGTCGGCGATACCCGCACCACGGCACAGAATTCGGCTTATCGATCGGCACACATCGCTCGTATGCAAAACGGCTCCGTCCTCAGTAGGGGCGGAGCCGTTTCATATATGCAATAGATTTTAATATGCAGCAGCTGGTCTGAGCCTGTCGTTGGGCCTACTGCTGCTCGCCATCGTCCGGGGGCGTCAACGGCGCAGCATCATCCTGCTGCTCCAGAGGAGCCGGCATTTGCTGCTGCGGCACCGCGTCGCCGCGCTGCTGAATGACGCTACCTGCTTCCTCCTGCGGGATCGCAAAGTTCGTCATGATGGCCAGCACGATGAACAACGTCGCCATCGTCCAGGTGGCCTTTTCCAGAATGTCTGGGGCCTGACGGGCTCCAAGAATCTGCTGTGCCGCACCAGCCGCTCCGCCGCCTCCAATACCGGCAAGCCCGCCTCCTTTTCCAGCCTGCATCAGCACCGAAGCGATGAGCGCAAGCCCGATAAAGGCGATAATGACAATCAACGAGATGAAGAAAAACATGACCGAAAGCGGAAATCTGGGAGGAACAGGTGGGCGATCAGCATGCCCATGATGCAATGTTAAGTAGGTGAAAACGCCAGCGGCAGGACGACGTTTCGCTCCTGTTACGCCCCAGCGTGAAGAAACTGCTGAGCGAGGGTCAGGGCCATGGCCGACTTCATGTCTTTTATCTCGCCTCGCTGGGCACGTTTTACCGCTTCGCGAAACGGCATGCGGACAACCTCCACGTGCTCCCCTTCGCTCAGGTCCTGCGTGCCCTTTGTCAAGTCTCGGGCGAGAAAGAAGTGGATGATCTCGTTGCTATACCCGATGCAGGGGTAGAGCGACGAGAGCTTAGTGAAAGCCCCTGCCCGCCACCCCGTCTCCTCTTCAAGCTCTCGCGCCGCCACCGCTGCCGGATCCTCGTCCGGCTGGTCGATCTTGCCCGCCGGCACCTCCAGAAACGTCCGGCGTGGGGGGTAGCGGAACTGCTCGATAAGCAAGACGGACCCATCCTCAAAGAGCGGCACCACGGCGGACGCCCCCGGATGGTCGATCCACTCCCGCACCCCCGTAGATTCGTCCGGCAGTTGCACGGTGTCGCGGTATACCTTAAGGAGCGCGCCATCAACAAGCTGATCCGACTGGAGTGGGGTTTCGGTGAGCGTGCTCATAATGGGGAAGCAGAAAAACGTGGATGCAAGAGAAAAAGAGGGGGGACGCGGTCATCGCCGGGTTACGGAAATGTTAGCGCGCAGGCCGCCGTCATGGTAATCGCCGCTGTTTCGGCCCGAAGCCGCCGGCGGCCGAGGGAGACTGGCGTATAGCCCAGCGCCTGGGCCTCCGCCCGTTCGTCCGCCGAGAACCCAGCTTCGGGACCTATGAAGGCCACGAGCGAGCCCGCAGACCGGGTCTTCAGGACGGCCAGTGGATGCGCGTCAGCCGGGGCGTCCATTGTGGCGATGAGCCCAGGGGCATCGGCCTGTTGCCGCAGCGCCTCCACGGCTGGTAGCGGATCGTGCAGAGCAGGAAGCCACGACCGCTTGCTCTGTTTCATGGCGGCTATCAGCACGCGCTCGCATCGGTCGCGGCGCAGGGTTGCCTTCTCGCCATGGTCGGTCGTCAGGGGAAGGATAGCATGCACGCCCAGCTCCGTGCACTTTTCCAGCAGCGTCTCCCACCGGCTGCGTTGCTTCAGCAGGCCCACCGCAAGGGTAAGCTGGTAGGACGGCTCGCCATGCGCCTGCTCCGACGCCACCACCTGGCCGGCCAGATGATCCCGCTCGGCCACATCGACGGCTACCTGATACCATCCGCCCTGCCCATCAATCACGGCGATGGTGTCGCCGGCCCGGACACGAAGCACCTTCCGCGCATGGGCGGCTTCATCGGCTGGGAGCGTCACGTAAGCCCCCCGGAACGCCGAGGGTGGGGCGTAAAAATATGTGACCATGCGACAGGAAAGACGAGTGGTAAGCACATCGATGGGGTGTGCCGGTAGGGACGCACCGGTGCGGACAGGCGTTCCTCGTTACGAAGCCGTTCACCGCCGAACCGACCGGTACGCCTTTGGTTGAGCCTGCCTGTCGTGTTTTGCTCCCCAACCTCCTTCCCTCGTGGCATCTGATTCCCCCGGCCGTATCCTACCTGAAGATCCGTCGACGCTCCTCAGCGACCGGCACCACGACGCCTTTCATAACGCGCTGGTCGCGTGGTACGAGGACCACAAGCGCGTCATGCCGTGGCGGGCCTCTGGCGATCCGTACCGCATCTGGGTCTCAGAGATCATGCTGCAGCAGACGCGGGTGGATCAGGCCGAACCGTACTTCAACCGTTTTATGGAGGCGTTTCCTACGGTGGAGGCATTGGCTGCGGCGTCGCAGGATGAGGTGCTGCAGGCCTGGGAGGGCCTGGGCTACTACTCCCGGGCGCGCCACCTGCATGCCGCAGCGCAGCACGTCGTGGAGGTGCATGACGGCACCGTCCCTGCCACCTACGACGAGATCCGTGCCCTCAAAGGCATCGGCCCCTACACCGCAGCCGCTGTGCTGTCCATCGCCTTTGACAAGCCCCACGCGGTGCTTGATGGCAACGTCATGCGGGTGTTGGCGCGGGTGTTCGCTATCGAGGACGATGTGCGGTCCAGCCGCACCAAACGGCTGCTGCAGGACCTTGCCGATGCGCTGCTCGCCCCCACTGACCCCGGCACCTACAACCAGGCGGTGATGGAGCTGGGCGCGCTCATCTGCACCCCACGCGCGCCACAGTGTGCCGCGTGTCCGCTGGCCGACGTGTGCGAAGCGAAAGCCCAAGCGCTACAGGATCGCTACCCCGTAAAGTCGAAAAAACCACCGGTGCCGCACTATGAGATTGCGGTAGGGCTCGTGTTCGACGACGACGGACGCCTGCTCATCCAGCAGCGCCCGGACGATGCCATGCTGGGCGGGCTGTGGGAGTTTCCCGGGGGGAAGCAGGAGCCAGATGAGCCGCTGGAGGAAACCTGCCGCCGCGAGCTGAAGGAAGAGCTGCAGATCGAGGTGGCGGTAGACGCGCCGTTTTATACGCTGGACCACGCGTATTCGCACTTTAAGATCACCATGCACGCCTTCGTGTGCCACATCGAGGCGGGCACCCCCACCCCGCCTGACGGCGTGCCCATGACCTGGGCGTCAATCGACGCGCTGTCCGACTACGCCTTCCCTCGGGCCAACCGGCGCATCATTGAAGCATTGGAAGAACGCCAGCAACAGCCGCATCTCTTCGACGCGCTGCCGACCGACACCTGAACGTGCACCCTACGACGCCGCAGACGGCTGCTCGACCTCCCGCAGATGATGCAGCAGCGCGTCGTGGAGTGTATCCACGTGGGTGGCATGCTCCGGCTTCATGAGCACGCTGCGCAGGATAGGCACGGTGGGCTGGTCGATGGTCAAGTCCGGGACAATTTCGGCCAGCGCCTCGGCCTCCACGTCGAGCAGACTCAGGAAGAGCGGCGCCTCTTTGCTGTTCATCGCCTGCTGAAACACGGCCCGGCTGCGCTGCCCAATGGCGCGGGCAGTGGGGGATTCGATCGTCGGGAAGAAGGTCACGATGTCGAGCGCCGGCGGCAGGTACGTCTGTACCTCCGGAGCAGCGTCCAGCCGCTCGTGCCAGGCCACAGCCGCCTCCCGACACGCCTGCAGGATGGGCCCCAGCCCCTCGTCAGCGGCCAGCGGCAGCACCTCCAGGGTCAGCCACAGGGCGCCCGCCGCCGCCCCGGCCCGCGAACATTCGAGGCTGATCTCGCCCAGATGCAGGTCGTCGGAGCTAAAGTACGTGTACGGCGAGTCGTGCTTGTAGAGGCGCGCTACCGTGCGATCATAAAAGAGGATGGCCCCGCAGCCGTAGGGTTGCAGTCCGTGCTTGTGCGGGTCGATGGCTACGGAGTCGCACCGGGCCAGCGCGCGGAGGTGATGCCGCACGTCGGCGTCAAGCGCTGCCGGGCCGTCTGCATCGCCCCAGGCCAGCAGGGCAAAGAAGCCGCCGTAGGCCGCGTCGGCATGGATGCGGCAGCCGTAGCGCCGCCGCAGCTCCAGCACATCGGCGATGGGGTCGACCGCCCCTACCCCGGTCGTCCCGGCCGTCACCACCACCGTCCCGATCTTGTGCTCCTGCAGCGCGTGCTCCAGCGCCTCGAGGTCCATCCGGCCGGCAGCGTCCGTAGGGATGGAAACCGTCTCTACCCCCAGCAGCTGCGCCATCCGCTCGTGGGTGTAGTGCGCCTGGTCGCTAATGGCAATCGCCCACGTGGGATGCAGCTCCCGCGCCACCCACAGCGCCTCCAGGTTGGCCAGCGTCCCGCTCGTGGTCAGGTGGCCAAGCGATCCGTCCGGATAGTGCACCATGTCCGCGAGCTTGCGGACCACCTCCTTCTCCATCTTACCGGTCGGCGGCCCACCATCCAGCGCGTGGTTGTTCGGGTTGATGCACATCGCGGCCGTGTACCCGACAATGGCGGCCGGGTGCGGCGGCTTCAACATCTGCCCGGCATAGCGCGGGTGGAAGAACGGGTAGTTGCCCCGCAGCCGGCGCGTGTACTGATCGATCGCGCGCGCCATCGCGGTGTCATCCACCTGCATCGACGGATGCGCATCAAACGACGCGTACGTGTCCTGCCAGGCCTGCACCTTTTGTAAGGCTTGCTGAAGTTGCGGGAGGAAGTCCATAGGTACAACCATCATGTGGATGAGGATACGGCAGCGGGCCCTGCACCAGCAGGTGCCTCCTGCGTTCGGTCGGGCGGTACGCACTCCTTGGTAGTGAGCCACAGGCCGATGGCACCGGCGACCATCAGGCCCACTGAGATGACCTCGGCCTGGGTGGCCATCACCCCAAACACGTCGAAGGTGACGTTCACGCGGATCTGTTCGATCAGCAGGCGCTCGCCCCCGGCCAGAACGAGGTACAGGGAGAACAGCCAGCCGCTCCGGAACGGATGCCGCCGCGCGCCCCAGAGCACCGCAAAGAGCAACACACTGGCCATGGCAAACTCGTACAGCGGGGTCGGATACACGCCCGGCTCCGGCAGCGTCACGCCGAGGATGTTGTTGGGATACGTCTCCGCCCAGAGCCACATCGGAATGAAGTCTGGTTTCAGGGTCAGGTCGGCCGCAATGCCCCAGTCACCATCGCCCGCGAGGTGGCAGCCGATCCGTCCGATGCCGTAGCCCATCATGAGGCCTGGGGCGCACGCATCGGCGAACGTCGGTACGGACAGCCCTTTGCTCCAGATGTAGTACGCCACCCCCAGGCCCGCGACCAGAAACCCGCCGTAAAAGGTGAGTCCGCCGGAGGTAAAGAGCATGCCCACAGGGTCGTCCAAGAACGCGCCCATGTTCTCCAGCACATGGAAGACTTTGGCCCCGGCAATACCCAGCACGATCGTCAACAGCAGACCCGTGCTGACCAGGACGGAAGGCGACACGTGTACCGTCCGTGGGGCGTCGGATGGAGCATCGGCATCTATCATGTCCACCCCTGCAATGCGGCCCGCCCGGTACAGGCGATCCAGCTCGCGCCCAGTGAGCCATGCCCCGACGAGCGCCGCCACCGCCACCAGCGCCCCGAACGAGTAGATCGGGAACGGTGCGGTGACGCCGAACAGGTCCTGCGTGAGATCACTGAGTCGAGGATACATCGGGGCTCCTACCCTTCACGTCGCAGATCGAGTTAAGCGGTCACAGGCAGGCGGCCCTTCAGATAGTCCACCAGGGCGTCAAAGGCTACCTCCTCCTGTTCGCCCGTGGCCATCTCCTTCACAGAGGCCCGACCGGAGTTCAGTTCGTCGCCGCCGATGATTAGGGTATACGGCGCTTTCTGCCGGTTGGCTTCTTTCATCTGCGCCTTGAGGGAACGGCCACGCAGGTCCAGTGCCACGGCCAGCCCTTCCGCGCGCAACTGCTGCGCCCAGCGAAAGACCCATCGCTCTGCGTCGTCGCCAAGCGCCGCAAGGAAGACGTCTGCGGTCGGCTTCGCGGGCACGGCTACCTCTTGCGCTTCCATGGCCAGCAGCAGCCGCTCGATGCCGGAGGCAAACCCGATGGATGGGACTGGCTGCTTGCTGCCCAGCTCTTGCGCCAGCAGGTCATACCGCCCCCCGCCGCCTAATGCGCTTTGCGCGCCCAGGTCATCGCTCTCCAGCTCAAACGCCGTGTGCGTGTAGTAGTCCAACCCGCGCACCAGCGTCGGATCTTCAGTATATGCGACGTCCAGATCATCCAGCAGCCCTTTTACCGTGTCGTAATGGGCGCGGCTTTCTTGATCCAAGAAATCAAGCAGCACAGGCGCCTCGTGTAGGATCTCCTGCTCGTGCTCGTTTTTCGTGTCCAGGATGCGCAGCGGGTTCGTTTCGAGGCGTTGCCGCGAGGTCTCGGAGAGCTCCTCATGGTACGGCTGCAGGTACGCCTGCAGGGCCTCCACGAAGCGGGCGCGGCTGGGCGGGTTGCCTACCGAGTTGAGGCGCAGCGTCAGGTCCGTGAGCCCCACCTCGTCGTAGATGGCCTGCATCATCGCAATGCACTCGGCGTCGGCGCGAGGGTCGGCGGTGCCCATGATTTCAGCACCGAACTGGTGAAACTGTCGGTAGCGTCCTTTCTGTGGACGCTCCGCCCGGAAGCAGGGCCCAATATAATACAGCTTTTGCACGCCCCCGCGCTGATCCAGGTGGTGCTGCAGGTAGGCCCGCATGACCGGGGCCGTCACCTCAGGACGCAGCACGTACTGCGTGTCGCCCCGCTCAAACGCAAACATTTCCTTCGACACGATATCCGTGTAGGCCCCGATGCCCCGCGCAATCAGCGGCGTCGGCTCCAGCACCGGCGTGCGGATCTCCTCCGCGTTGAAGCGGGCCATCACCCGATGCACCACCCGCTCAACATAGCGCCAGGTGTTTGTCGGGGCGTGGCTGGCGCCGTCGGTGGTCGCGGTGTCCGGGAGAATGTCGAAAGTCCCTTTAATGGACTGAAAGTCAGTGTTCACGAAGCAGGGAAACGTATGGGAAAGAAGAGCGATGGAGAAACCCTCGTGCGTTCGTCTGGACCGAGCACGCGGGCGCAGGGGAAACGCATTGGACCATGGGGTACTCGCGATTGCACCGCTTGTGTGAGGCGCCCCCGCCGCAGTACGGGCAGTCTGGCAAGGTATTACCTGTCAGCGTGCTGCCTGTCACGAAGGCTTGGGTGCGTCTTCTTCCTCAGCAAACAAGGCGAGCACTTCTGCCGCTTCATCACAGTTCAGGATGCGTTTGCGCAGCCGCTTCCGGTTGAGCAGCCGCGAGATATGGCTGAGGATCTTGATGTGCTTCGACCGAGAGGCCTCGGGGCCGGCCAGCATAAACGCCAGCCGGACCGGCTCTTCGTCCATCGCATCAAAATCGATGGGCCGGGCCATGACAGCGAAACACCCGATCGTCTCGGTCACCCCGGCGGTCTTGGCGTGCGGCAGGGCCAACCCCTTGCCTACCCCGGTCGACATCATCCGCTCGCGCTCGATGACATCTTCCCGCACCTGCTCCAGGTCCGTCACGCACGGATGGTCCTCCAACAGTTGCACCATCATGTGAATCACGTCCTCGCGCGACGTGGCGGGCAGACTAACGTGGATGCGTTCTTCTGAAAGCAAGTCGCTGATGGCGACGGTGTCCGTGGAGTTCATTAGCAGGAGGTGCGAGAAGCGGCTGGTGAGTAAGGCAGGCGGGGCGATACCGCATGAGAGCAATGTCGTAGAAAACGTGTCCTTCCTGCGGATGTTCGGACTTAAAGCGACCCGCGTGCGGCGTCGGTTAGCTGCCCTCTACGCGTTGGAGTTCGTCCCTGACGAAAAGAAAATCGTCCGGAGGATCCACGGAGAAATCCATGGAAGCGTCGGTCCGTGGATGGGTAAAGCCGAGCGTGTGCGCATGCAGCGCTTGACGCGGCAGGGTCGCGAACAGCCGCTCGAAAAACGCGCGACGGGACCGGCCCGTCGACCCGTAGCGAATGGTGGTTCCGCCGTAGGTAAGATCGCCCAGCACGGGATGGCGCAGATGCTGCGCGTGCACCCGGATCTGGTGGGTGCGCCCGGTCTCCAGTTGAAAGCGCAGCAGGGCTGTGTGGGCGTAGGCCTCCACCGTGGCGTAGTGGGTACGGGCTTCCTTCCCCTGGCCCGGAGCCACCACAGCCATGCGCTTGCGGTCGCGCGGATCACGGCCCAGCGGCTCATCGACGGTGCCGGAGGGCGGCTCTGGCACTCCCCACACCAGGGCGAGGTACTGCCGCCGCGTGGTGTGGGCCTGAAACTGCTGCGCCAGGCCCCGATGCGTGACGTCATCCTTCGCGACTACCAGCAGCCCCGACGTGTCTTTGTCGAGCCGATGCACAATCCCCGGGCGGATGGCGGGGTCGCCGGCGCGGGACGGTAGGGCGTTCGTTACGGAGAGCCCGATGGTCTCGTCGTCAAGGTCGTCGGGGTCTTCCAGCGCTTCCACCTCCAGCGCCTCCCCCTCCACATGGTGCAGCAGCGCGTTGACCAGCGTGCCGCTGCGGTGGCCGTACGCCGGGTGCACGACCATCCCAGCGGCCTTGTTCACCACGATCAGGTAGTCATCCTCGAACACCACATCCAGTGGAATATCCTCCGGGAGGGCCTGTGGTGGCGGCGGGCGGCGGATCGTACACACGATGGTAGCACCAGCCTCCACGGTGTGAGCCGCCTTTGTGACGACCGCACCGTCAACCTCCACCAGCCCCGCGTCGATGCTCTTCTGCACCTTCGTCCGCGAGGCGTTTTCGACGAACCGGGTGATGTACTTGTCGAGGCGGCCCTGCTCCCGGTAGCCGTCTGGTACCTGCAGCGTGATCGTGGTGGTTTCCTGACCGGTGTAGGTGGACATAGGGTACGGGCGGCAGGCCAAACGGTGAGGGGTTGATGCTACATGACGGCTATCCTATCAGGCAGGGACGCTGGCGTGTCGGCTGAGGACGTCAAGCGCGGCGTCCAGGTCGGCCTTCGTGTTGTAGTAGCTGGGCGCGAGGCGCAGCATCCGGTTGCGCACCGAGGCGATGATGCCTTCCTCCTTAAGGGCGCTCGCGGCCCCGGTGGCATCCGGGTGCTGCACCGTCACAATGCCGCTGCCATGGGCCGGGTCGGCACTGCCGTACCGCGCCCAGCCCTGCGCGGTCAGCTCTTCGTGGAGATAGCGCGTGTGCGACAGGATCCGCTCCTGGCACGCCTCCGGATCGGCCTCGGCGTACAGCCCCAGCGCGCCCCGCATGGCCATGAAGCCAGCCGTGTTCATGGTGCCGAGGTGGTACCGCCGCGCATCCGGGTGAAACCCGAGGTCGTACGCAAAGAAGTCTTCCCAGTCCACCGGCCCGTGCAACCAGCCGGCCTGCGGGCGCAGCTGCTCTTGGAGCGCCTCAGTGCAGTACAGGAAGCCCGTGCCCTGCGCGCTCATCAGCCACTTGTGCCCCCCGCATGCCAGAAAGTCAATGCCCAGCGCTTCCACATCCAGCGTGCGGGCGCCCATCCCCTGGATCGCGTCCACGCACAGGAGCACATCGTGCGCCCGGCAGAGGCGGGCGATCCCGTCGAGGTCGGCGGCAAAACCGGACAGGAACTGCACCCAGCTGACGGTCAGCAGCCGCGTCTCCGGGGTAAGCGTGGCTTCTACGTCATCGAGGGTGAAGGTGCCCTCGGTATGCGGAATAAAGTCGATCGCTACGCCACGGTCGCCCTGGTTCATGAAGGGGTACACGTTCGCCGGAAACTCGCAGCCCGGCATGGCTACGCGGTCCCCCGGCGCCCAGGGATAGCCCTCGGCCAGCACGTTCAGCGCGTAGGAGGTGTTGGGCATGAGGGCCACACGCTCGGCCGACGTACCGATAAGGGCAGCAAACCGCGCCCGGGTATCCTCCAACAGCGGTAGCACCTCCTCAAAGTTATCAATCACCCCCGTGTGCCGCTCCTGCAGGTGCTTCTGCATCGCGTCCATGGCCCGCCGGCTCAGCGGTCCGGTGGCCGCATGGTTCAGGTAGATGGTCTCCTGCGTGTGGGGAAACTGCTGCCGCAGCGCGTCGAGCGTCATCGGTACGGGATTATGTGCGCATGAATTGCTTGCCTGCCATCTGCCGAACGAGGCCATTGAACTCAAGGTTCAGCAAGTAAACGAGTGCGTCGGACGCGTCCAGGTCCGATCGCTCACAGATCGCGTCAATGTGGAGCGGGGTAGGTTCGAGGGCTTCGTAGAGGCGGCGCTCGACGTCGTTGAGCGCTGAGAGGTCGCGGGGCGCGGGCGCTTCCGGGGCGGCGGAGTCCTCGGTGCCCTCTGGTACCCTGCGCGTTGGCGGCGGAAGCTCATCAAGGATGTCTTCTACCGTCATCACCAGCTTGGCGTGCCCTTGCTGAATAAGCCGATTCGTACCCTTACCAGAGGCGCTGTGCACGGGGCTGGGGATGGCGAACACTTCGCGGTTTTGCTCCAGCGCCAGCCGTGCGGTGATGAGGGAGCCGCCCGTCTCGCCGGATTCGACGACCAGCACGCCTGCGCTCATGCCGCTGATGATGCGGTTGCGCCGCGGGAAGTTGGGCGCGTCAGGCGCAGCGCCTAAGGGGTACTCCGACACCAGGGCGCCGTGCTTGAGCATACGCCGCGCCAGGTCTGCATGTCGCGCGGGATAGATCACGTCGACCCCGCTCCCCAGCACCCCTATCGTCCGGCCACCTGCAGCCACGGCACCCTGATGGGCCGCGGCGTCGATGCCGTAGGCCAGCCCACTTACGATCGTGTAGCCGCGCTGCACCAGTTCTTGCGCGAGGTCATGAGCCAGGTGCCGGCCGTAGTCGGTGCACTTGCGCGACCCCACGATCGCCATCATCGGCGCCTCGGCTGGGGGCAACGCGCCCCTCACCCACAGCGCCGCTGGCGGATCGTAGATTTCCCGCAGCAGCCGCGGAAACTGCTCGTCCCAGCCCAGCAACAACGAAGCACCGACGCGCTCGGCCTGGGCCACTTGCGCAGCCACCGCGTCCGTGTCGTCGAAGGCCCGAATAGCCTGCGCCGTCTGCGGCCCAATGCCGGGGGCGTCCCGCAAAGCGCGCGGCGATGCCGCGAGCACCGCCTGTGCCGACCCAAAGAGCGCTACCAAGGCCCGCAAGCGCCCCGGGCCCACGCCCGGCACCATCGACAGGGCAATCATCGCATCCCGCTCTTCCAACGGACCGGGGGCATCAGCAAATAGCTCGCGCGTCATAATAGGCCGAGACTGGGAGAACGTACCGGGGACACCTTCCCAATATACAACCAGCTTACGAAAGCCGCACGCACGAAAGGACGCAGGTCTTCCTCAACACAGCGTAGGCTTTTTATGACGACGGAGCGGCAGCCGCCTCTGCTTCCCGGTTGGCCTGGATGGCCTCCCAGAGCCGACCTACGAGCGGCGTGAGGCCTTTTCGCGCCACGGCGCTGATGGGCAGCACCGTCTCTTCCTCCGGAAAGTAGTCGCGGACGGTGTCCATCAGGATGGACTGCTCCTCTGCGGGTAGCACGTCAATCTTGGAAAGCGCGATCATGCGGGGCTTATCCAGCAGGGTGCGGTCGTAGGCGGCGAGCTCATGCAGCAGGGTCTCGTACGTGCCCTGCAGGTCTTTATCCGTCACCGGAATGACGAGCAGCAGGACCGCGTTGCGCTCGATGTGCTGCAGAAACTGGTGGCCGAGGCCTTTCCCTGCGTGTGCGCCTTCAATGATACCCGGGATGTCGGCCATTACGAAGGACTTGTAGTCATCCAGATAGACCACGCCGAGGGCCGGCTCCATCGTGGTGAAGGGGTAGTCGGCGATCTTGGGCTTGGCCGCAGACAGCGCAGAGACGAGTGTGCTTTTACCCGCGTTAGGCTTCCCTACGAGCCCCACATCCGCCAGCAGCTTCAGCTGCAGGGTGATTTCCCGCTCCTCGCCCGGCTCGCCCGGCTGGGCGTTTCGGGGCGCCTGGTTAGTGGCCGACTTAAAGAATGTGTTGCCTCTGCCCCCACGGCCGCCCTGCACCACGGTGAGCTGGTCGCCCTCCTCCCGCAGCTCACCCATCACCTCGTCGGTGTTCGAATCCGTAACGACCGTACCCGGCGGTACGCCCAGCACAATGTCTTCGCCGCTCTTGCCCTGCCGGTTGTTGCTTTGCCCCGGCTCTCCGCTTTCAGCATAGTGATGGCGGTTGTACCGAAGGTCGAGCAGCGTATACAGGTTGGAGTCGGCTTCCAGGATCACCGAGCCCCCGGCCCCGCCATCGCCTCCGCTGGGTCCGCCACGAGGCTCGAACTTTTCTCGCCGAAACGTCACCGCCCCGGCCCCGCCGCTGCCGCTGCGAACGGTGATGGTCACATAATCAACAAATTTCATAAGGCGTCTTCAGCAAGTGAACGGGTGATGCGCGATCGCTTTCTGTATGTGGCATCTATCAACGAGTGCGTTGCCTGTCAAGTTTTCGCGCATTGCAGGCCACCCTACTGGACGCTCTCCATGCGTTGCGATACGTTGGCGGCATCGCACACTGTTATTTTTTACCTGATCGCTGAGGGTCTGTGGAGAAAGTTATTGTATACACTGACGGCGCCTGTAGTGGAAACCCCGGCCCCGGCGGCTGGGGAGCTATCGTTTACGGCGATGAAAATGTGAGCCTCGCGGGATCCGCGAAGCGCACCACCAACAACCGTATGGAAATGACGGCCGCGCTGGAGGCCCTGCGGCACTTCGATGAGCCTACGGAGGTTCACATCCACACGGACAGCGCGTATCTGTCCCGGGCCTTCACGGACCGGTGGATCAATAAATGGCAGCGTAACGGCTGGAAGACCTCTTCCAAGAAGCCGGTTGAAAACCAAGACCTGTGGAAGGCCCTACTGAAGGAAGTGGACCGGCACGACGTGCACTGGGTCAAGGTGAAGGGGCACGCCGATGATGAGCGCAACATTCAGGCGGATGCGCTGGCGGTGTCGGCGATGCAGGCGCAACTGTAGCCTGATCGCGTTCCGCCGGCGTCTCCTCCGTGGCCGCGGGTGGCGATGCGTGACCGTTGGAGGCAGCGGCTGAGCCGCCGGTCACCGCGGCATCATCGCCGTCTTTCCACCCCCGGCGCAGGCGCAGCGCGTTCCACGTGACGAGCGCGCTGCTGCCGATCATGATGGCGACCGCGGCGATGGGATGCAGGAGACCTGCGACGGCAAGTCCAAGGCCGACCGTGTTGTACAAGGCCGTCCACGCCAGATTTTGGCGCACCACGCGATCGGTGCGGATGGCCAGGCGCATGGACCTGCCCACGTTGCGCAGGTCACTGTTGTAGAGCGCGATGTCGGCAGCATCAACCGTAAGCTCTGCCCCGGAGGTGAGGGCAAAGCCGACGTCAGCATGTGCCATCGCGGCAGCATCGTTGACGCCATCTCCTACCACCGCCACAGCTCCGTGGGACTGTCGCAATGTGTGGAGCATCGCGACCTTTTCGTCGGGCGACAGGCCCGCGTGTACCACGGTATCGAGCAGGACGCCAGCTCGCCGCCCTGCTGCCTCGCGGTCGCCCGTGGCGACGTGCACGGTCAGGTCTAACTGCTCCAACTCGCGCAGCGCCTCTACCGCCTCAGGCGCCATGGTCTCCTCTATCACCAGCAGCGCGACGGCCGCCCCGTCTATCGTAATAAACAGCGGAGTGCGCCCTTCAGCCTCTATCTCATCCACCATGCGATCTACATGGGGCGCTGTGCCAGCCGTAGGTGACGGCGTCGCATTCAAGTGGTGCAGCAGCGCCTCGTTGCCGATGCCGACGGCTACCTCGCGCTCGCCCTCCACGACGCTTCCCACAACGCCCGCCCCAGGTATTGTTTTAGCGGCGGTCACTGCATGCGCTGCGGTCGGGCCCGCCGGGACGGCGGCGGCGATCGCACGCGCGAGAGGATGGTCGATCTGCGCCTCCAGAGCAGCCACAAGCTGAAGGAGGCGCTGATCGTCTACCGGTGCGCCGTCGCCCTGCGTAGCAAGGGGCCGCACCTGAATCTCCTGTTTTTCGGGCTTCGAGAGCGTTCCGGTTTTGTCAAAGAGCACAGCGCCCACATCACGGAGCTTGTGCAGTACTTCTCCCGAGCGAAAGAGCACCCCGTGTCGCGCAGCGGTACCTATGGCTGCCGTGTGCGCGAGCGGGATGGCCAGGCCCAGCGCGCAGGGGCACGCGATAAGCACGACACTCAGGGCAGCGTACAGCGCGCGCTCATAACCCGCCGCCAGGTACCAACCCCCAAAGGTCAAGAGGGCCAGCCCAACCACCCCGGGTATCAGCCACTGAAGGACGCGGTTGGTCTGTTGCGTCAGGGCCGACGGCTGAGCCATGGCGTTTTGCATGGTCGCCTCGATCCGGGCCAGGCGTCGGCGCGCACCCGTAGCCGTAACCCGCACGGTAAGCAATCCATCCAGATTCTTGGTGCCTGCATACACCGGTTCTCCTGCTTCTCTCCGTACAGGGCGCGATTCACCCGTAAGGCTGCTCTCGTCCACAAAGCTCTCCCCGGTGAGCACCTCCCCGTCAACGGGAAACACGTTGCCCGGCTGAATACGGAGCCAGTCATCTTCACGAATCTCTTCCGGCGCCACTTCTTGCTTCGTCGGTGCTATGCGCTCGTACATTTGTGTAGGCACCCGTAACAGCGAGCGCAGCACCCGCGTCGTGCGGTTTTTTGCGCGCGCCTCCAGGTAGCGGCCCACCGTAAAAAGGGCCAACAACATGACAGCGGTTTCCAGATACACCGGCCCGGCGCCTCGAATATAGGAAGCCAGGCTAACCACCGTCGCACTCGCGGCGCCAAGCGTAAATAGGACGTGCAGGGTGAGGCGCTTCTCCTTAAGATCTTGCCACGCCCCCTTCACCACCGGAATACCCAATAGCAGCAACGCAGGAATAGATGCAGCCAGCAGGATCCAGTGGGCCGTCGATACATCGTGGCTGAGGGTTTGGAGAGCGCCAAACCCGTACCGTGTGCTCACTGCCAGGCTGAGCACCATGATGAAGACAGCGAACAACGCTCCCCCTATCAGGCGGTATAGCAGCGTATCGACGCCCGTATCTGATGGCTCCGGAGCTACTTTCCCGGAGCAGCATGCCGGACATTCAGCAGCTGCATGCTGCGTTTCGTTCCTGTCGGCGTCATGGGCCATGAGGCAGCCATGACAGCAGTAGGTGCCCTCACCATCTGAGCCTCGAACGGGCGATCCGGTGATGGGCATATCGCAGTACGTGCAACGCGTCATGGTACGCCTCCCTGTCTGTGAAATCCTACACGGGGAATCCTACATTACGTGCCGCCGCCAGGTGTTATCGGACTACTCGTCGGCAGGCTCGTCATCTGAACCAGCTTCTGAACCAGGTACTGCGGAGCCCTCGTCGGTCAGAAGCTCGTCGGCACGCCAAGGGTCGGTGCGGCCGGCCTCGGCGTCCCGGACAGCGGCTACCTGGTCCGCTGTAATCTCCGAGGCGTCGTTGTCCCAGCTCTGCCGAACGTGCGTCAGTACGGCTGCAATCTCTTCATCATCCAGCTGGCCAAAAGCCGGCATCTGCCCGTTGTACGTCTCCCCTCGCACGTTCAGTTCGCCACCGAGTCCATGAAGCAATATGCGTATGGGCCGCCCTTCAGGGCCGGTAATCCACTGGGTGGCCTGGTTCAGGGGCGGGAATACACCGGCTACGCCTTCACCATCCCCTTGGTGACACGTCTGGCAGCGTTGGGTGTAGACTTGCGATCCGTCGACAGCCACCACTTCCGCCTCCTCGGATACTGACGCGACGCGGTCGCGGTACATGTAGTGAGGATCCGCACTGAAATCGCCCACATAGGCACCCATGTAGTAAGCGCCAAAGAAAGCCACACCGAAGATGACGATCCACAGCCACAGCGGAGGGGCTTCCGTACCCTCAGGCTCCAAGGCACGCTCGCGGTCCAGTGCGCGACGCGGCCTCTCCTCGTTCAGCTGATCAGATTTATCTGGCATAATGGTACCCTCGGGCGATGAGTGAAGACGACCGTTAGTTGGTGGGGTCCTGCTTTAAGGTCATGAGGTAGGCGTACAGGTTGAGGACATCCTCTTTGGCTACGATCACCCCATCGTCCGGAGCAAACTCCTCAGAAACGGTCACGGTCACGTCACCCGCGAGCACCTCTGCCTCGTCTTTTATCTCAAACAGATAGGGAAAAGACGGCATGAGTGATCCTGGGCTTACAGACCGCGGATTGTAGAAGTGCGCCAGGTGCCAATCCCGACTGGGCTGGCGCTGCCCGATGTCGGCGAGGTCAGGCCCCGTCCGCATGGTGCCCAAGAGATGAGGGAAGTCGTAAGCGTAATCCCCGGGCTCTGACCCCCGGGTGCCCCACCCACGCGCGATGTCCGTTCCGAAACCGTCGGGCCGTACCTGCTGCGTGTGGCAGTAGATGCACCCTTCCCGTATGTACACCTGCCGCCCTTGGGACTCTGCAAAGTTGTAGTCGATACGACCCTCCGTGGGCTCGATCTCCATTAACTGAACGGAGGGGAAGACGGAGAGCGCCACAAAGCTCATGAGAATGGCGGCCAGTGATCCAATAAATAAAACAGATGCGCGTATCATGGTGAAAACAAGCCAATGGAACGAGTGACGCGGGTAGCGCTGTGGGCGCGCTTGCGTGCCGCCGTCTGTTTAGGCGGAGTCGGCGGAAGCAGCTTCTGAACGTAAGACGGGAGCGAAGTAGGTTGGCCCGTCCCGCTGCGGGCCTTTCTTCATGATGATCGAGTACAGGAGGTACCCAAACACGAGGTGCCCCACGGTCATCAGGCTTCCGCCAATGGAGCGGGCGTAGAGCCAGGGCTCCGTGATAAACTGAGACTCCATAAAACTTGCCCCAGTGTCCATCAGGGTCAGCCCCTGCAGGACCCCTGCAATCGTAAGCGCCACCACGTACGTCCCAATACCCAAGGCCGTCGTCCAGAAATGCAGGTTGATCAAGCCCGAGCTACGCCACTCCCACTGCATGAGGCGGGGCATGATGTAGTAGATGGAGCCGAACATCACCATCGTAGCAAAGGCGTACACGCCGAGGTGCGCATGACCAATGGTGTGATGGGTGAAGTGCGTCAACTCCTGCCAGAACCGCAACGACATAAACGAGCCGTGCAGACTCACCGCGGTGTAGCTCATGGCACCGAAGACAATGAAGCGCAGCGTTGGGCTCCGCAGGACGGCCTTGAGGCTACCAAAAGCGGTCATGTGGTGGTTGAGGGCCACCACTACGACGGGGATAACCATCATCACGCTAAACACGATGGAGATGGTGACGGCCCACTGGGGCGCCGGCCCGCCGACCAAGTGATGAACACCAGCCCAGTTGTAAAAGAGGGCCAACGTCCAAAAGCCGAGAATGGAAAGGTGGTAGCTGTAGATGGGCCGGCCGATCACTTTAGGGATAAAGTAATAAGCAGCGGCCAGGCCGACGGGGGTTATCCAAAGGCCGAGGATGTTGTGCGCAAACCACCAGTTGGCCGTGGCGTGAGCGACGCCTTCATAGATGGGTAGGGAGAAGGTGATCAGCAGGAAAGGCCCCCAGAGAAGGGCTGCGCCAATATACCAAATGGACACATACAGATGGCGCACTCGTCGCCGGCGCAGCATCTCAAAGAGTGGAAAAGCACCGATCCCAATGGCGCCGATGATGATGACGTAGAGAAACAGCGGAAATTCGACCCACTCAATGCTCCGAGAGAATCCCGAGAGAATAGCAATGGTGCCTACCACCATGGAAAGGTTCCAAATGGCGGCGCTCACAAGCTGTAGCCACCCAAGCCGCATTTCCGTCTTGAGCAACCGCGCCCACAACCAGGTGAGCACGCCAAAGCCTGACATTGAGATCCAGCCAAATATCATCGTTTGAAGATGCGCCGGGCGCACACGCCCAAACGTCAGCCAGCCCCGCTCCACCAGCCACTCGGGGTGGTTGAACTTGAAGCTGGCAATCAGTGCAAGCACCGACCCCATAACAAGCCAGAAGGCGCCACTGGCAATAAATGCAGTCACAGGCCAGCGGACGGAGGCATCAACCTTCTCTCGCCAGCCCTCTGGTAACCGCGTCTTGTTATCCTGGACGGTCTTCGAAGCAGTCGTGGCCATAGGGTATCTGTGGTGGGCGTTTATGCGTCGAGCGGACGGGGGAATCTCATGTTGGTATCACTACATGCCGTCTGGCGCTACGGCAGATACGCGCGTGATGACCGCCGGAGAGACATGCCGCCTGCATCACGCGTCGCCTGCATCACGCGAGCGCCGCACTTACTTTTCTTCGTTCTCATCGACGGCGCCACGGTCAGCGGACTCGGGAAAGCGCTGATCCTGAGCTTCGCCCAGCGGCTCGTCCTCATCGAACATGACGTAGGCGCCGGACTTCAAATTCTCAAACTGGCCATCTCGGTTGGCCCACAGCATCGCGAAGATTGCAATGGCGATCCCAATGAGAAGAACAGCGATGATGGCGATGATGGGCGTGTAGCTCATGCGATGGCAGATCGTTGGTTTGGATAGCTTCGATTGGACCTGCGACCCGGACGCCTTCGCATCCGTGCCCTGTGCCCATAGGTGCTGTTCGCGTCGCTGCACATGATGAGTGCCCGTGCCTCCTTCTATATACTGAAGAAGAGAACATACACCAAGATCAGCATCGCGAAGAAGATGGCCAGCACGAAGCCGTTGATCACCTTCGCCAGATTGACATCACTCTGGTCCATGAGCTTTGTTACATGTTAGTACAAGTTCGATACAGCACACTACGGCAGAGAGAAATAGTTCGCCGGCTTTGTAAGGTCGCTATATCTTAACCATAATTGCAAAGCAACCGCTGTTCAAACAAGTACTTAGGCACAGCGATAGCGCCGCCATGGCCACATGACACGTTCTGCAAGCCCCGCTGATGCGGTCACGATAGCGGGCGGTGCTGATCCGGCGCCCTGGCGGCCCCGCGTGCCCGAATCCGCTACTCCCACCCCTCACATTTCGCTCCTCTTGATCTCCCCCGTGCCTTTCGTCGCCTCGACAAACGCTGTGCGAAAATCCGGCACTGCGCCAGCCCTCACCGCTACCTGCAGCGTGGTCTCCTGACCGTAGGACCGCTCTACCATAGCGGCGTCAAACTGGTCCAACACGCGCATTACCGGCCCTGTATCCGGATAGGCGAACCGAATGTGTACGCTTACCTTCCGTACCCGCGTAGCGATAGAAGCCGCGGCCAACGCCTCCGCCGCCGACTGCCCATACGCTCGAATAAGGCCGCCCGTCCCGAGGTTCGTGCCGCCATAGTACCGGGTCACCACCACCAGCGTCTGCACCAGCCCCAAGGCATCGATTTGACGCAGCATAGGGGGACCGGCCGTGCGACTCGGCTCTCCATCGTCATCGTAGCGGAAGGTGTCAGCGTCAATGCGGTACGCGCTGCAGTGGTGCGTGGCGTCGCGGGCGTCCGTGCGCACCCCTTCGATCACAGCCTCCGCTTTCGAGACCGTCGCAGCGTGAAACGCCCGCCCAATAAAGCGCGAGCCTTCCACTTTTAGTTCGGCCGTGGCTGTGGTTGCAATCGTACGGTACGTATCTTCCATGGCAGTTTTGTTCAGGTGACCAACAACGGGACACGGTATGTCGCCTATCCGCAGCAGTGAACGGTGCGAGCTCACGGCATCTCCGACGGGATCGTCACCACGAAGGTGGTGCCCACTCCTTTCTCGCTGTCCACGACAATCTCTCCACCCATCAGCCCTACCAGGTCCCGCGTAATGGCCAATCCCAGCCCCGTGCCCTCGAAGCTGCGCCCGTCGCCTTTGGACTCCTGCACGAACGCATCGAACAGCTGGGGCAGGAAGTCGGGGCTGATACCCACGCCCGTATCCGCTACCGTAATGCGGCAGTGCGTGTCGGCCACCTCCAGCCGCGCTGTTACTCCGCCCGTTAGGGTAAACTTGACGGCATTGCTCACGAGGTTGGTCACCACCCGCTGCAAGGCCGCCCGATCCTGATACACCTCGATGGGGTCGTCCGGCACAACCACATCCAGCGTGATCTCCTGATCAGCCGCAGTCCGCGAGAACCCGTGCACGGCGTCCTCGATGACCTCCTGAAGCACGAAAGCCCGGGGCGTAAGGTTCATCGCGCCCGCCTCAAGCTGCGAGAGGTCAAGCACGGAGGTCAGGGTTTCCAACAGCCGGTGGCTGGAGCGCTGAATCCGATCGGTGAACTCGCCTGCCGGTTCCGCTAACCCCATCTCCGAAAGCATTTCGGCGAAGCCGAGGATAGACGTCAGCGGCGTGCGGATTTCGTGGCTCATGTTGGCCAGGAAGGAGGTCTTGAGACGGTTCATTTCCTGGGCGGTGTCGCGGGCCTGCCGGAGGTCCTCCTCCTGCGCAATGCGTTGCAGCACGCTGGCCGCATTCTGCGCGAGGATCTCGATTAGGCGCCGGTCGAAGGCCCTGATCCCGTCAGTCGAAGGGCTCCCCAGCGACACCACCCCGTACGCTGGAATCGGAATGTAGGCCAGTGCCTGCGCGCTGCCGATCCCCTGGGCTACCCCTTCTGCTCCGTTTGCATCAGGAATGTACAGGCTTTGCTGGGACTGCCAGGCCCGTGCCGCACCGGTGGTGTCGTCGGCGCGGTATTCGGGGCGCGGATCCTCCATGATCGTGCGGCACCCCTCGGACACGGCCACGGCCTCCAGCTTTCCGTTGCGTGCCAGCCGAATGGCGCTTACCGTGTAGCCCATCGTGTTCATGATGAGCTCCAGCATGTGGTCGGCGACGGCCTCGGGCGTTTGTGCCTCAGCCAGGGTGCTCATGGCATCGTAAAGGGACTCCAGCCGCCGACGCTGCTGGCGTTGCATGGCCTCACGCTCCTTCTGCGGCGTGATGTCCAGGTGTGTGCCGACCGCCCGAGCGGGCGTACCGTCGGCGTTCCAGGCCACCACCTGCCCGCGATCCAGGACCCAGCGCCAGGAGCCATCTTTGGCCTTCATGCGGAGCTCAATATCGATAAACGGCACCTCGCCGTTGGCATGGCGCTCAACCATCGCAAAGACGCGCTCGGCATCTTGGGGATGGGCTCGCTCGGTGAAGTCATCAACCGTGCCCTCCAGTTCGGCCGGGTCATACCCCAGCATCTCCGCCCAGCGGTCGTTGTACTCCACCTCCCCCGTGTTAAAGTCCCAATCCCAGAGGCCAAGATCACCGCCACGCAGCGCCAGCTCGAACCGCTTGCGCTGTGTGGCCTCGCGCTCGCGCTGCTCGTACGCCTGCGTCACGTCGCGGAAGACCATGACGATACCCAACAGAGTGCCCTCTGCGTCCTGAATAGGCGCTGCAGAGTCCGCGATCTGATATTGCGTCCCGTCGCGCGCCGTTAACACGGTATGGTTGGCCATGCCCACCGTGCCCCCCTCTCTTAAGGCCTTATCAACCGGGCTTTCTACCTGCGCCCCTGAGTGCGCATTGTGAATGGAGATCACTTCGTCGAGTGGAACATCGGCTGCGTCCGCTACCGACCACCCGGTCAGTTCCTCGGCCACCACGTTCATTTCTCGCACATAGCCCTCTGCATCGGTGGTAATGACCGCATCGCCAATGCTGCGCAGCATGATGGAAAGGTACTGTTCCCGCTCCTCCACGGCTTTCGCCTGTTCCACCTGCTCGGTTACATCATTAAAATAGACGGACAGCCCGTCTTCAAACGGGTACACGTTCACCCGAAACCACGTCTCCAACGGCGGAAAATAGGCTTCAAACGACGCCGCCTCTCCGGTATCCACGGCCCGATGATACTGGGTGTAGAAGGGTAAGTCAACGGCTTCCGGGAATTCCTGCCACACGTTTTTACCCAGCAGGTCCTCACGCGAGCGCTCCAGCACAGCCTCGGCCTGCTGGTTGATGTAGGTGAACGTCCAGTCCGTATCAAGCGCGAAAAAGGCGTCAGAAATGCTTTCCAGGAGGTTGGCAAACGCTCGGCTGGACAGGTGCGACTCCAGCGCTTCAGCCGCCATATCTCGCAGCATAAGCAGCGAAGCGCGCTCGTCGGGCGACAAGCTGCGCGGTTTTTGATCCATAACGCAGACGCCGCCGATCAGCGCCCCGCGGGGGTCAAGCAACGGAGCAACGGCAACGAACCGTACATGCGGCGGACCGGTCACCCATTCATTTTCTGCAAACCGGTCATCCATTGGAGCGTCCTCAACCTCCAACAGGGAGCCATCCGCAGGCCCCCAGGTGCAGAACGATGCGCTTCGGGGCCGTGAAGAAACGTCCAACCCTGCCTTGGCCCTGTACCAGGCCATGTCCGCATTCAGGAAAGTGACCGTCACCAGCGGCACATCGTACAGTTGCGTAGCCAGCGCTACGACGCGCTCAAAGGCGGCTTTAGGCTCGTCAGATGGGAGTTCGTGGTAGACCATCTTTTGCAGCAAAGAGGCCTCGTACTGAAGGGAGTACAGGTCCTGCGGTCGCGATGCTGACATGGAGGCACGTCGGAGATGTAATGGAAACGTGCGCCGGCATAGCCTAACCGATGCGCGGCAACTATCTTAATTATAACGCTTTTGATACATTAGTTACAACGCGCTGGTGGTGGAAATCCCTTCCGACCTGACCAATGTGCACCGCTCTGAAAAGAAGCGCTTCCATCGCAGCCGCTGCTGTACGTTATACATTGACATTAGCGCCGACATGTAGTAACATGTAAGAGCAAATTGCCATCCTTCCATCCACAAGCTCATGCCCCCTATGGAAGCGTCCCCGACCGATTACGCGGCACTTCAGGATCGCCTCCAAGATCCAGATACTGCCCGCGCGTTGCATCAACTGCTTGACCGTGTGGATACCCTCAACCAATCGCTCACAATGTTGGACGAAGCCCCGGCGCTGTTGTCGATGGGTGCGGACGTGGTAGATGAACAGGCACGCCAGGCCCGCGCGACCGGCGTTGACCTGGAAGCGCGACTGCAGACCCTCCAGGCTACGCTTGCCCGCCTGACGGAGCCAGCGACCCAGCAGGCCCTCCACGATTTGCTTGATCTCGCGCAGCAGGGCCCGCAAATCGCGGCCATGGCCGGCGACATTCTTGACGACACGGCGCGAGGGGCTCGTGCGAGAGGCATTGACATCGAAGCCCGCCGCACACGGCTGCTTGGGCTCCTGGAACGGCTCACGCGCGAGGAAACACTCGATGCTTTAGAAGACGCCACCCAGCTGGCTACGTCCCTACCTCAGGTGCTGGCCATGATAGGTGACATTTTTGACGACAGCATCCGCCGCCTGCGCGCCTCGGGCGTGGATGTGGAACGCCTCCTCTCCAGCAGTAGCGATGCCGTGCACCGGCTGCTCACCTCGGGGATCCTGGACCCTGAGGCGCTGGACGCAGTCGGTGGGCTGGGCAAGGCCCTACAAGAGGCACAAGCCTGCCCCACCAAGCCTATGGGCTTTTGGAGTGCCATCAAATCCTTACGCGACCCCGATGTGGGCCGCGCCCTCTGCTTTTTTATTGAGTTTGCCCGCGCCTTTGGCCGTTCGCTCAATGGCCACCAACAGTAACGCCGCCCTCTTACTTCTGACTGATTCAACCCTTCAAGGCCATGGAAACCACACCTGCAAAAGACCACTACACCGTACTCATTGCTGGCGGCGGGAGCGCAGGCATTACCGTTGCTGCTCAACTCTTACAGTCGGACGACGCGCCGGACATCGGCATCATCGACCCGGCCTCCAAGCACTACTACCAGCCGATCTGGACGCTTGTAGGTGCTGGAGCAGTCGAAAAAGCCTCCTCCGCGCGTGACATGGCCGAGGTCATTCCTCCGGGGGCCGACTGGATTCAGGACCGCGCCGTGGAATTTGCCCCCGGGAAAAACACCGTCTCTACAGCTCAGGGACACACGTTCACGTACGACTACCTGGTCGTAGCCATGGGTATCCAACTGGACTGGGATCACATCCCAGGGTTGGCCGAATCTGTAGGCAAGCCCGGTACGGGCGTCTGCAGTAACTACTCGTATGACACCGTAGACTCAACCTGGGAGAACCTCCGGAATTTTTCTGGTGGGCGGGCTATCTTTACGCAGCCCGCGACGGCCATCAAGTGCGGCGGCGCGCCGCAGAAGATCATGTATTTGGCCGATGAGGCGTTCCGCCGCCAGGGCGTGCGGGAGCAGAGCGAGATCTTTTTCTGCACCGCCAAGCCAAGCATCTTTTCGGTTAATAAGTACGCCCGGACCCTGCAGCAAATCATTAAGCGGAAAGACCTCAAACCGCACTTTGAGCATAACCTGAAGGCCATTGATGCCGACCGGAAGGAAGCCACCTTCGATCATCAGGGGGAGGACGTTACGTTCAGCTACGACCTGCTCCACGTGACGCCGCCGATGAGTGCACCGGATATCGTGAAGGAGAGTCCACTCTCGAATGAAGAGGGCTGGGTCGACGTCCACAAGTACACCTTGCAGCACAACACGTATGATAACGTGTTTGCCCTTGGCGATTGCAGCAGCCTGCCAACCTCGAAGACCGGAGCGGCCGTGCGCAAGCAAGCGCCAACAGTCGTGAAGAACCTGCAGGCGCTGCGGCATGGGCAACCCTTGGACGCGCAGTACGACGGCTACACCTCCTGCCCCCTCGTCACCGGCTATGGCAGCCTGGTACTGGCCGAGTTCAGCGGATACACAGGTGAACCTATGGAGACCTTCCCCTTCGATCAGTCGCAGGAGCGGTACTCCATGTACCTGATGAAGAAGAACGGCCTGCCCAACCTCTACTGGCATGGCATGCTTAAAGGACGGGCGTAAGCATGGCGTCAGCGCACTCCGCGCCTGCCGGGTGTGGAGTGCGTATTGTGTTGCCTTTTGCCCAATCGACATTGCCGTCTTATGGAATTTGACATCACACCCAAACGCTACGAGGAGCTTGCCAGGCTCATTGCGCAGGCCGAAAGTCCCGTTGGGATTGACGCCGAGAAAACGCACATCTTGATACTTGACAAACTCGAGCAGGTGAGCGCCCGTATCCAGCGTCTCGAAGAGCGCCTGTCCAAGCTGGAGGCCCGTTCGTAGCCCTCCATGCAGCGCGCGGCGTGGGGCCCTTTGCCCTGCGCCCTGTTGCTTTTACTTTTCCCACTCGCACCAGCCTTTTGTTCATATGCGCACTGTTTTAGCCTTTCTGGCAACCTCCCTCCTCCTCTTCTTCGCCACCGCCTCGCCCCTACAGGCGAACGATACGGATGACCTGTTCGTCGTGGTGACCTCGGACGATGCCCAAACCCAAATGATGGCCATGGTACTGGCCACGCAGTCGATGCGGCAGGGCGCAACCGTTCGCGTATTACTGTGCGGGCCGGGCGGACGGCTGGCCATCGCTGATGAGGACTTCCCCACCTTCGAACCGGCCGGACGCTCGCCGCAGGAGCTGTTGCGTGGCTTGATGGCAGAAGAGCAGGTGGTTGAGGTCTGCGCTATCTTCCTACCCAACACCGAGTTTGGCGAGGGGGACCTCATAGACGGCATCGGTACGGCCATGCCACCAGCCATTGCGGAGCACATGCTTCGGCCCGATGTCCGGTACTTCACCTTTTGATGCCTGGAGGCCATAGCCTCAATGCACACCGTTCCTCCCTACTTTTATCCCGTCAACCGATGCAGATTACCTGGCCCCTACTTTGCTCACTTCTGTGCGTTCTCCTTGCCGGAACGGGATTCAATGGTCCTGACAGGCCAGTAGGTGACACGAGCTCAACGCCCGATCACCCGACGCTCCACGCGGAAGACCCCTTGCCACCGCCTCACTTGTCGTCAGCCCCTGCGGCGTTCTGGGTGCAGCATCGGGGGGCCATGCGCTCTGTCATGCGCGATGGGGACCTGACCCCGCACGTAGCGCTTGACTCGCTGCAACGCCACACTGGTCTCTTTGCCGTAGGGCCGCTTGCGGGGCTTCGGGGGGAAGTGACCATTTACAACGGCGTGCCGTCCATCGCGGCGGTCTCTGAGGGCGCACCACAAACCGAACCTTCCTTCGATCATCGCGCAGTATTTCTGGTCTATGGTGCTGCGGAGGCATGGGCATCCGAGCCCATCTCCGAGGACATCCGTAGCCTTCCGGAGTTAGAGGCGTACGTACGCCAGGCGGCGGAGGCGGCTGGTCTCTCAACGGAGGCGTCGTTTCCGTTTCGCGTTGAGGGAACGGCAGCGGGCTTAACCTACCACATCCTGGACCGCCAGGGAGATGGGCCGCACGACCGCGCAGCGCATCAGGAAGCAAAGGCGATGTTTTCCGCCTCCGATGCTACGGTACAGATGGTCGGATTCTGGGGCAGCGCTGCAGATCAGGGGGTGTTCATCCATCATGGCGATCATATTCACGTGCACGCGATCCTCACCGCAGCGGAGGGCTCGGGCCATGTGGATGAACTGCAGCTTTCGGCTGGGGATGCGACGCTCTTTCTTCCTGTTCGAGATTGATAGGTGACGTGGCAAGCGGGCGAACGAGGCCGCCTTGTGTGGATGCACGTCGTAGCATGCTACGTCGCTACGGGGCCTGCCATACCATCTGGACGGTAGCGGCTTCGCCTTGGTGGTGCGGGCCTTCATCCAGCATGTATTCGACCTCCTCCAGCCTGCTGAATGTCCCCTCGCGGAACGCATGCTCCAACTCTGCTTGGCTCACCATCATATCCACATGAGGTGGCCCCCCGCTTTCATACCCTTGCTCCACCTGCGCCGGACGAAACCACTCGGCCAGAATCCATCCCCCTGGGGCAACCAAGCGCTTCATTTGGTCAAAGAGTAAGGCGCGCTGATCGGGAAGGACGTGTAGAAAGGTCACCACGAGGACGTCCCAGGTGCGCTCCGGTCGCCACGTGATGACATCGGCCTCTACGGTTTCCACGTCCACCCCAAACCGGCTGGCAAGCTGCTCCATTTTCTTCAGCCCCGTCCAGGCATAGTCTACCGCAGTCACGGTATAGCCCTGTTGGGCCAGCCATACGGCGTTGCGCCCCTCCCCCGCCCCCAGCTCTATGACCGTAGCCTCCGCTGGGACCGTACTAATGGCATCCGTAAGGAAAACGTTGGGGTCGGTACCATAAGCATACGCTTCGGCGTCGTATCGATCATCCCAAAAACATGAATCCATGTAGTCTGTGCTTCTGTAGTCAATACGGTAGATAATGCAACAGGAGGGCTCATAGAGCACCACCTGCTGCCATGGCTTACACCTCGGCCTGCACGTCGCTTATTTTAGGAGCCGGAGCTTCTGTGCCCGTGCTCTGCTGAACCGCCCGGGCAGCCCGCACGGCTTCGTGCACCTCATGAAAGAACGCCTCCTCCCCGAGATGATCCACGAATCCGGCCTTCTCCATGGCGTCGCGGACCGGCCCCTTGCAGCCTGCCACAAAAAACGTGATGTCTTGCTGCCGAAGCTCGGTCACCAACTCGTGGAGGGCATGAATGGCTGTGGAGTCGATCGTGTTCACCGGGTAGGCGTCCAGCACCACCGCTCGTGGCTTGGGCGTCCGGTGCGGAACAGCACGCAGCGCATCCTTCAGGTGGTTGGCGTTCGCGAAGTAGAGCGACGCGTCGATGCGGACAATAACCACGTCATCGCGGGTTTCTGCTGCGGGGTAGCGTGCCGAGGCGCGGTAGGTGGTCGACTCAGGCAGTTGCCCCATGACGACCGTATGCGGCCGCGAGCTCTGATACAGCACCACGAGCAGCGAGCCCACAACGCCCACAAGGATACCTTCCTCAATCCCCAGTGCGAGCGTAGAGACGAACGTCAGCACCAGCAACCCGAAGTCCTTCCGATCGGTGCGCCACAGGTGCTGGGCTTCCTTGATATTGAATAGTCCAGAGACCGCCACCATCACGATGGCAGCCAGCACAGCTTGCGGCATGTAATAAAAGAGTGGGGTAAGGAGCAGCAAGGTCCCCCCGATGAGCAACGCGCTGATCAGGGAAGCCCCCGTGGATTCGGCTCCGGCCTGGTCGTTTACAGCCGTACGCGAAAACCCGCCGGTGACGGGAAACGACTGAAAGAACGCGCCACCGATGTTAGCTGCGCCCAAAGCCACCAGTTCCTGGTTGGCGTCTACCTCATAGCCATTTTGCGAGGCATACACCTTGGCTACGGCAATGGACTCCATGAAACCGACCAGCGAAATCACAACGGCCACTGGTGCCAGCGCCTGCACGTCGGCCCAATCAACCACTGGGATAACCAGTCCGGGCAACCCTGCCGGCACCTCCCCTACGATAGATACGTCCTGAGAGGCAAACCCGGCCGCCCACACCGTCACCGTTGCGATGACGACGACCACCAGTGGGCCCGGCAATCGCGGATTCAGGTGACGGAGGCCCAAGAGCAGGGCGATGCTGCCAACGCCGATGGCCAGCGTCAGCAGGTGGATATCTGCCGCCTGCTGCACGGCCGACCAGATGATCTCGTGGACATAGATCGACTGGGGCAGGTCGACCCCAAGCAGGTGCTTCAACTGGCTAAACCCAATGATGAGGGCAGCGGCCGAGGTAAACCCGCTAAGCACCGGATGCGATAAAAAGTTGGCCAGAAACCCAAACCGCAGGAGGCCTAATCCAAACTGCAAGACCCCAACCATCAACGCCAACATCAGCGACAGCATGATGTAACGATCGACGTCGCCATCGGCCAGCGGCGCTACACCAGCAGCCACAAGCAGCGACACCATGGCAACGGGCCCTACAGCAAGCTGCCGAGACGTGCCCATCAGGGCATAGATTATCAGCGGTACGAGCGATGCATACAGCCCGTAGATAGGGGGCATCCCAGCAATCAGGGCATACGCCATGCCCTGCGGGATTAGCATCACACCCACGGTCAGCCCTGCGGAGAGGTCACCGTAGAGCTGCTTCCGCGAGTATGACGGCCCCCATTCAAGGGGCGGAAAAAACTGTTGGAGGAGGGAGCGCATGACGCACATCTTCAGTCATCAGACAAAAAGAAACTCCCGAACAGCCACGCCATGGGTCGTCCGGGAGTAGTTTCACAGCACACGGCCTTACGCCAGCTGTGCTTTGGAGGCTTCGCGGTAGTCGGCAAACTCGCCGTCTACAAGGGTAACCTCGAAGCCCTCGCGCGCCAGCAGTGAGCTGGCCACCGAGGCGCGGGCGCCACTGCCACAGTGCACCAGCAAGTGCTTGTCCTCCGGCAGCGTGTCGAGGTTCTCGGCAAGGCGCGTATAGGACGAGTTCAGCGCATCCGGCACGTGGTCTGCGTTGTACTCCGACGCATACCGTACATCAAGCACCGTCGCATCATCACTGGCCCGTAGGGTGTCCAGGTCGGTCGTCATCGCCGTGCGGAGCGACGCCGTCGGGTGTCCGGCTTCTACGTAAGCTGCCAGGGTCTCCGGCGTAGCGAAGTGCACAATGTTGTCGAAGCCGATGCGGATCAGGTCGCGCACAGCCTCTTCTACGTCATCCGCATCGATAATCAGCGTGAGCGGCGTCTCGGCATCGGTCAGTGCCGAACCTATGGCCGTGTTAAACGCACGCGTCAGTGGCGAGTAGATGGCCCCCGGAATGTGCGCACCGGCAAAGGCGGTCCGGTCGGTCCGCGTATCAACCACAACCATATCATCATCCGCTGCGACGTCAACCAGTCCGTCTACATCAACTTCCGACGGCTCCGGCAGGCCACCGAGCACGGGCGCACCTTCTTTGTTGAGCTGCTTCATCCGTGCGAAGTACAGCGGGGGCTCCGGTTGGCCTTCCAGAATGGCGGTAACGAAGGCATCTTCTCCGCGCTCTGCGGCCTCAAGCATCGGGTTGGTGGCACGCTCATACCCCACCGTCGTCTGCGGCACAGCGCCCAGCGCCTTACCGCACGCAGAGCCTGCGCCATGACCCGGCCAGATCTGCATGTGGTCCGGCATGGACAGGAAGTTTTGCACTGTCTTGTAGAGCTTCCGTGCGGAGGGCTCCATCATCCCCTCTACCTTGGCAGCGGACTCCAACAGATCTGGCCGGCCGAGATCGCCCACGAATACGAAGTCACCCGTAGCAATCCCCATCGGCTCGGTCGCGCCGCCGCCGTGGTCTGTTATCTTGAAGGTAAGGTGCTCTGGCGTGTGGCCGGGCGTGTGGACCGCCGCGACTTCAATATTACCGACCTTGAAGGAGTCACCATCGGTGAGATAGGTGACGTCATAATCTTCACCCTTCGGCCAAAGGTACTTCCAGTTCTCATCCCCTTCGTCCGAAAGGTAGAGCTTCACATCCGGGTAGGCTTCAGCAAACTCACGTGCCCCGGAGAGGAAGTCGGCGTGGATATGGGTTTCGGTAACGGCCGTGATGGTGAGTCCCTCACGCTCAGCCAGATCAACGTACTGATCGATGTCACGCTCGGGGTCGATGACGACGGCTTCGCCTGTCTGCTGACAGCCAATGAGGTAGGCGTACTGCGCGAGCTTGTCGTCGAATATCTGACGGAAATACATGGGTGTAAGAGGTTGGTGTGGAATGCTGATGAAGGTGTCGCCTGTTACCACTGGCGCGGTGGGCCCGCGCAGGCATGGGGGCGCGGCTTAGTAATGCGGCAGTTTAGGCCGTAGGTAGGCATAGGCCCAGGTGCCCGCCAGTGCAGAAAGTAAGGCCACGATGATAACGGTAACGCCCGCGCCAAACAGAGCGAATATGGGTCCTGGGCAGGCGCCCAGCAGCGCCCAGCCAAGGCCAAAGATGATGCCGCCCAGCCAGTAGCGCGTTCCCAGGCCTTCCCACTTTTTCGGCGGGATGACAATGGGCTGCCCGTCACGGTCAGTCACGTTGAAGCGCTTGATCGCCTGCACCGACGCAGCCGCGACCACAATGGCGCTTCCGATGATGCCATACATGTGGAAGGCTTGAAAGCGAAACATCTCCTGAATCCTAAACCAGGAAACGACCTCACTCTTAATCAGAATGATACCAAAGAATACACCGACAAGCATATACAGCAGGAGGGCGCCCAGGCGCTGGTCGGTGCGGGTTGCTGGCGCGGAGGAAGTAGATTGCGTGGACTGTGCCATGGAATGTATCAATCAAAAAGGTAAAAACGAACGAGGCATCGGTGGAGCCGCGGACTACAGCAAGAGCGGCAGGATGAGGTACGTTGTCGTCAATCCGCCGATGAAAAAGCCGATTACGGCGACGAGTGATGGCACCTGCAGGTCAGCCAGTCCAGAAATAGCGTGTCCCGAGGTGCAGCCGCCCGCGTAGCGCGAGCCAAACCCTACCAGAAACCCTCCAAGGATGATCATGACCATACCCGGCACGCTCAGCAGGCCTTCCCAGGAAAACACCTGAGCCGGCACCAGCCCCTCGAAGGTGGTGACGCCGAGCGCCTCCAGATCCGCGCGCGTGGATGAGGCAATGTCAATAAACGGGTCTGGGTTTGCAAACACCGTGGATGCGATGATGGCTCCAAGAATGATTCCTCCAGAGAAGACCAGATTCCAAAGGCCGCTCTGCTTCCAGTCATACTTGAAGAACTCGACCTGCCCGGGAAGGGTAGCGGCACAAGCATGGCGGAGGTTGGCCGAGATGCCAAACTGCTTACCGCCAAGGAGCAGCAACATCGGCACGATAAGCCCGATAAGCGGACCGGCAACGTACCAGGGCCAAGGTTGGGAGATAAATTCAATCATAGCGTTGTAGAAGGGCGTTCCGTGACGAGGATACTGATTGTTGTCATCTGTAGTAACAAGTAAATCTGGCCAGTTATATAAAGCACAGGTTGTACGGTTCCGTCCTTTAAAGACAAAGGAATGATGAAGAAATCGGTGGTATCGCGCCGGCTTCGCGCCTGTGGGGTAAAGATGCTCATTCATGGTGCGAAATGGTGGATTGGGCCGTATTGCATCTATTCAACCCGTTGTACATATATAGCAGGCCCTGTTTCGTTAAATAAGCTGCTACCATGACCGACCAGCTCATTCCTCCCCCCCTCCTCGAACAAGTGTCCCGGCGGTTTCATCTGCTCAGCGAACCCGTGCGTCTTCAGCTGCTCAACCAGCTGCACGTGGGTGGCGAGATGAACGTTCAACAGCTCTCCAAGGCTACAGGCCAACATCAGGCGAACGTCAGCAAACACCTGAAGCGGTTGGCCGAGCATAATCTGGTCCACCGCCGCAAGGAAGGACTCTATGCCTTCTACTCTATCGCTGACCCCATATTATCAGCGCTCTGCGTGTTGGTCTGTAGCCAGCTTCAGATGGAAAAGGCTGGACAGGAGTAATCGTAGATCCAGCATGCAATCGCGTGCAATACGATGCACACGATGCGCATAAGCGTAACATTATTGCAAACGAGTACTGTATGGACATCGGGAAACGCATCATGAGGCGTCGATACTCGTGGTTGCTGTGCACAAATTTGTATTAAGGTATACAAAGAAGCACACGCACATTGTAAATCTGGTGTCCGGCAGCTACCTTTGGACACTCTCACCCGACCTATTGCATAATCGATCCACAGGAGGAAACTTATGATTTTTGATCGCAACACATCGTGGCAGCGCTGGCTTGGCCGCGCCACCGGTATCATGGCCGTCGTGGCCCTGCTGTTTACCATCACCGCTTGCGAGGCCCCGGAGGACACGCCGGAGACCGGCGAGACGGAAGAGGAGACCATGACGGAGGACGAGCCAGCACAAACGATTGTTGACATCGCTGCTGGTGACGAGCGGTTCGAAACGCTCGTGACGGCCCTGGGCGCCACGGGGCTCGACGAAACGCTGGCTGGCCCTGGTCCCTTCACGGTTTTTGCTCCTACCAACGAAGCGTTCGACGCTCTCCCGGAGGGCACCCTCGATGAGCTGCTTCAAGAGGAAAACCAAGACCAGCTCGCTGACATCCTGTCCTACCACGTCGTCAGCGGCGAGGTGACCTCCGCAGATGTCGTTGACCTGGAATCGGCAGCGACTGTGCAAGGCGAAGATATCCAGATCAGTGTCGATGACGATGGCAATGTCATGATCAATGACGCCAACGTCACTGCAGTTGATCTGATGGGTGACAACGGCGTGATCCACGTGATTGACGCTGTACTTATGCCCCCGCAAGAGTAAACACTACGAAAAGTAGACATCACCTTGCCCGGCCACAGTGCCGGACGGTATAGCGGAAAGCCGAGGGCGCACGAGCGCCCTCGGCTTTTTTTGTACAGCGGATGTAGCGCCTTGGAGGTCCGTGCCGTGGGGACTGCCCGCCGGGTAACAATCTGAATATATGCGCCTGCTATTGGATCCTCCGCGAGAAGGCTTCCGTGCTACGAGCACAAAGCCCATGGTACCGCTACACCCTTTACTTACGCATCACTACCGGACACACACTTTATGTCAGAACCTGATACTCCCGTTTATATCATCATTGGCGCGACCGGCGGCATCGGGTCGCACGTCACGCGGCTCCTGGCGGCAGACGGCGCCAAGCTCATCCTCGGGGCCCGCACCGAATCCGACCTGAACGACTTAGCCGGTGAAGTTGATGGGGATGCCTTCCCGCTTGACGCCACCAACTACGACGACGTGCAACGCATCGTCGACCACGCAACAGACACATACGGGCGGCTCGATGGGGTGGGCAACTTCATCGGATCCATCCTCCTGAAGCCAGCCCATCTGACGTCCGTCGACGAATACCGGATGACCCTGGCAAAAAACCTTGACACCAGCTTCTTCACCGTGAAAGCCGCAGCCCGCGCCATGATGAAGAACGGCGGCTCGATTGTGCTGAGCTCATCAGCCGTAGCGCGAACGGGGCTTAAGAACCACGAAGCCATTGCGGCGGCAAAGGCTGGCATTCTGGGCCTTACGCGATCAGCGGCCGCCACGTACGCCCGGAGAAATGTACGAGTGAACGCCATGGCGCCAGGGCTCGTCGATACGCCCCTGTCGCAGCACATCCTGAGCAGCAATGCTGGCCGGAAGCAGTCAGAGAAGATGCACGCGCTTGGCCGTGTGGGCACGCCCGAAGATGTGGCGCCGGCCGCGCACTGGCTCCTGACCGATACGAGTAGCTGGGTCACCGGGCAGGTCATCGGCGTGGATGGTGGGCTCGGAACCGTACGGGGGCAGTAATGGCTACCCGACTTCTACTCGTACTCGAAGACCAGCTGGACCGCGAGAGCATCCTCCTTGCCGACGCCAATCCTGACACGGATATCGTGCTGATGGCGGAGTTGCCCGAGACCTTCCGCGCACAGCCCTTCCACAAGATCCGCCTGGCGCTCATCCTATCCGCCATGCGGCACTTTAGGGAAGACCTGGAAGCCCGCGGCCTTCGTGTAGACTATCAGCCCCTGACCTCTACCGACGCCCCCACCGCGCTCGGCCCGTGGCTTCAGGCGAAAATCGATGCGCATGCCGCCGATGAGGTGCATGTGGTGCTGCCCGGCGACCTCCGCCAGCTGCACACGATAGAGGCAGCGTGTGAGGAAGCAGAAGTCCCGCTGACACTGCACGACGACGCCCACTTCTTGTCCACTCCAGCATATTTCGATGCATGGGCCGACGGGCGTAAGCGGCTGACCCTGGAGTACTTCTATCGGGAGATGCGGCGCGACCACGACGTGCTCATCGAAGGGAAGCGCGACCCAGTCGGCGGAGAGTGGAATTTTGACGGCGACAACCGGGAGTCGTTCTCTTCGGATGGCCCGGGGCTGCTGCCCGAGCCGCCGACGTTTGCTTCGGATGCGATCACGGATGACGTCTGTGCTCTTGTGGACGAGACCTTCGCCGACCATCCGGGCACCCTCGACGGATTCAACCTGCCCGTCACGCCAGCGCAGGCCGAAGACGCACTGGAGGATTTCATCACGAACCGCCTCCCCACGTTCGGCACCTACCAGGATGCGATGTGGACGAACGAGCCGTTTCTCTACCACTCGCGGCTTTCCACCGCCCTGAACCTGCGCCTGCTCCATCCCCGGCAGGCCATTGACGCTGCAGAGGAAGCGTATCATGCGGGCGATGCGCCCATCAACGCAGTGGAAGGATTTATCCGGCAGATCTTGGGCTGGCGCGAGTTTATTCGTGGCGTGTACTACCACGCCGGCGAGGGGTACGACGAGCGCAACGCGCTGGAGGCCACCGAATCGCTGCCCGACTTCTACTGGTCGGGCGAGACGCACATGATGTGCGTACAGCAGACAGTCGACCAGCTGAAGGAGACTGCTTATGCGCACCACATCCAGCGCCTTATGGTGACCGGCCTCTTCAGTCTGCTCTACGGCGCTGATCCGCAAGAATTTGACGCCTGGCACCTCAGCATGTATGCCGACGCCTGGCCGTGGGTCTCAGCACCCAACACCATCGGCATGAGCCAGTACGCCGACGGCGGCTTGGTCGCCACGAAGCCGTACACTGCCTCCGGCAAGTACATCAACCGGATGAGCAACTACTGCAGCCACTGCCGCTACGATCCGGACGTTTCTGCAGGTGAGGATGCCTGCCCGTTCACTACGCTGTACTGGGATTTCCTACAGCGCCACGAAGACACCCTCAGCGGCAACCGTCGCATGAACTTCCAACTGGCCAACGTGCGGCGGAAGTCGGACGATCAGCTGGAGGCCATCCAGGAGCGTGCCGCAGAGGTCCGGGCAAAAGCGGCGGACGGCTCCTTGTAATAACCTATCTGTATTTTCTAAACCGCACCATGTCTACCCTTCTCGTCTGGCTCCGCAACGACCTGCGCCTCGGCGACAACCCCGCCCTTGCACATGCGGTGGAGGATGCCGACACCATCATCCCGCTGTTTATCTGGGCCCCCGATGAAGAAGGTGCCTGGGCCCCCGGCGGAGCGCATCGTTGGTGGCTGCATCATTCGCTAACCCAGCTGCAAGAACGGCTTGCCGACGCAGGGTCGCGGCTTATCTTGCGCGCCGGCGCCAGCGCTGACGTGTTGGACTCCCTTATTGAAGAGACTGGCGCCGATGGCATCTACTGGAATCAGCGCCATGTGCCTGCGCTCGATACCCGGGATGCCGACCTCATTTCGCACTTTAGGGACAAGGGGCTCGACGTGACGCGCTTTCCCGGGCGCCTCCTGCATGATCCAGACGCTATCGAAACCACGACCGGCGGCCCCTACCACGTCTACACTCCGTTCTGGCGGAAATTCAACAAACTCCTGGATCAGACGCGCGCAGCCACCCCGCCCCTGCCTGAGCCCTCGCTCGCGGGCACAGCACCAGACGAGTGGCCCGCCTCTGATGACGTGTCAGCCTTTCAGTTGCTGCCAGATGCCGAGAACGACGTCGGCCGAGCGGACGGACTGCGCGCGGCCTGGACGCCGGGCGAAGCCGCAGCCCACCAGCGGCTTGAGACGTTTCTGTCGGAGAAGATTCGGGCCTACGACACCGCCCGCGACCGCCCCGATCAGGATGGCACTTCGCGCCTCTCTCCCTACCTCCACCACGGCGAGCTCTCGCCCCGCCAGATCTGGCATGCCACCCACGAGGCGCTGGACGGCGATATCCACGAAGATGCCGAGTCGTATCTGCAGGAGATCGTCTGGCGGGAGTTCTCCTACCATCTGCTGCATCATTACCCAGAGACCGACACGCAGCCCCTCAAGGACAAGTTTGCGGACTTCCCCTGGACACAAGACGCTGAGGCATTGGAGCGCTGGCAGCGTGGCCAGACGGGCTATCCTATTGTAGACGCCGGGATGCGCCAGCTCTACGAAACGGGCTGGATGCACAACCGGATGCGTATGGTCGTGGGGTCCTTCCTGACGAAGGATCTGCAGATCCACTGGCTGGAAGGCGCGCGCTGGTTTTGGAGTAAGCTGGTAGACGGCGACCTCGCCAGCAACACGATGGGCTGGCAATGGGCCGCCGGGAGCGGCGCCGACGCGCAGCCCTTCTTTCGCATTTTCAACCCCATCTCGCAAAGCGAGCGCCACGACCCGAATGGCGACTACATCCGCCGCTTTGTGCCAGAGTTGGCCGCATTGCCGACGAAGTATCTGCATGCGCCGTGGGACGCCCCGAGCGGAGCGCTGAAAGCCGCCGGCATTACCCTCGGCGACACGTACCCCGAGCCGATGGTTGACCACAGCGAAGCCCGCCAGCAGGCCCTCGACGCCTACGAGATGATCAAATAAGCGCCCATGGCCGAACGCACCTACGCCTCGACCCTCAGCGCCTCACCCGACGAGGTTTTCAACTGGCACGCCCGGCCCGGAGCCTTCCAACGGCTGACGCCGCCCTGGGCGCCGGTGCAGCTTGAGTCGTTTGAAGGGATCGAGGAAGGGGATCGCGCCGTGATCCGGCTGGGGCCCGGACCCCTATCGGTGCGCTGGGTGGCCGAGCATCACAGCGTGGAGCCCGGCCGCCAGTTCGCCGACCGGCAGGTGCAGGGGCCGTTTGCAGCCTGGAACCACGTGCACCGGATGGATCCTGCTCCTGACGGAGGCACGCGCCTCACCGACCACCTGACCTACGAACCGCCACTCGGCCCGGTTGGCGGGTGGCTGGATACCATGGTGGGCGGGCCAGAGTTAGATCGGCAGTTTGCCTACCGCCACCGCATCACCCAACAGGACCTCCAGCTGCACCAGCGCTACAACCCCGGCGGCCGCCAGCTGCGGATCGCCATCAGTGGAGCCTCGGGCCTGATCGGCTCCGCCCTCGCGGCCTTTCTCTCCACTGGCGGACACACGGTGTATCGGCTGGTGCGTCGCCGGCCTACGGGCCCGCACGAGATCTACTGGAGTGCCGTAGATCGCGAGGTTGAGGCCGAGAAGCTGGAGGGCATGGACGCGGTCGTGCATCTGGCGGGTGAAAACGTGTTTGGCCTGTGGACCCGCCAGAAACGGCACCGCATCTACGAGAGCCGCGCGCGCGGCACGCGTCTGTTGTCTGAAGCGCTGGCTGGCCTGGATGCACCGCCAGACGTGTTTATTTCCGCCTCAGCCGTCGGCTACTATGGGGATCAGGGGGCGGCCCTGGTGCCGGAGAGCACGCCATCCCGGGGCGGCGGCTTCCTGGCCGCGGTCTGCCGGGCGTGGGAAGAAGCCGCCGAGCCGGCCGCCGCTGCGGGTATCCGGACGGTGCATCCGCGCATCGGCATTGTGCTCACTCCCGCGGGTGGCGCACTCCAGCTGATGGCTCCTGCGTTCTCGCTGGGCTTGGGCGGGCGCGTGGGGCCGGCTGACCAGTACTTTCCCTGGATCATGCTGGACGACGTACTGGGGGCCCTGTACCACCTGTTGCTAACGGAGGACGCCGCCGGCCCCTTCAACCTTGCCGCTCCAGCCCCGGCGCGCATGGACACGTTCACTCAGACGCTGGCCTCCGTGCTGCACCGGCCAGCGCTGCTGCGCATGCCCGCCCCGGTCGTCCGGCGCCTTGCGGGGGAGATGGCCGATGACATGCTGCTCAAAAGCATCCGCGCCGTGCCCGAACGCCTGCAGACCTCCGGGTATTCCTTTCTTTACACAGATCTGGGCGCCGGGCTGCGCCATCAGCTGGGGCGCACGCTGGCACCGCACGATGGGCCGATGCCTAAGCGTCCGGGCGCCCACACGGCCGTATCAAGCCACGGTACTACGTGATGGACATGCCAGGCGATAACCCAAGCCCCGACGCCGAATAGCTTTGGAATCCCTGCACGCCAACAGCAGGCCGGCATACAGGACACGCTGGAGGCTTCACCGTGCGGCCACGGACGCACGGTACACACCACCAGGATGAAGCAGCTACAGAACGACAGCCGGCTCCCATGTTCCATCACATTTACATCTTGCATCTACACTTTCGGTGATACTGCCCGTTAACCTGATTGATAACGTAGAACAGCATAGTATCTGAGTTCTTTACCCACTACACCTTTGCCGTATGCCTGATGTCGTTATTGTAGGCGCTGGCGTGGCCGGGCTCACCTGTGCACGGCACCTCCAGCATGAGGGCCTCGACGTACGTATTCTGGAGGCCTCCGATGGCATCGGAGGACGCGTACGGACCGATGAAGTGCAGGGCTTTCTGCTGGACCGTGGGTTTCAGGTGCTGCTTACAGCGTATCCCGAATTGCAGGCGGAAGCCGATTACGAAACGCTCAACCTGCAGTCGTTTTACGATGGGGCACTTATACGCTTCGACGGACGGTTTCACCGGCTGGCCGATCCGTTTCGCCATCCGATGGACGCTCCGGGCATGGTGTTCTCCCCCATTGGGACGTTCTTCGACAAGATGAAAGTGGCGCGGGCACGTTCCAAGCTCATGCGCGGGGAGCTGGACGACGTATTCGCCCGAGAGGAGATTACAACTGAAACCGCGCTACGCGAGCGCTGGGGCTTTTCTGATCGGATGATCGATCGGTTTTTCCGCCCGTTCTTCGGCGGCATTTTCTTCGACCGCGAGCTCAAGTCCTCGAGCCGCATGTTCGAATTCACCTTCCGCATGTTTGGCTCGGGTAAGACCGTGGTGCCTGCGCAGGGCATGCAGGCCGTTCCCAACCACCTGGCCGACCACCTGGCGCCCGACACTGTTCAGCTCAACACCCCGGTTACCGCCATTGATGGCAGCACCGTGACCACGGCCGACGGAAGGCAGCACACGGCTCGCGCTGTGGTTGTGGCCACCGAAGCGCCAGCGGCCAACAAGCTGCTGCGCAACGGCCGCATCTCGCCGAAGGGCCAGGGCACCACCTGCTTCTATTTCGCCGCCGAGAAGCCCCCCGTGGACGAGCCTATTTTGGTACTGAATGCAGAGGATGAGGGGCCGGTCAATAATCTGGCCGTGCTCTCGAACGTAACGCCCACCTATGCCCCCTCGGGCGCAGCCCTCATCGCGGCTGTGGTCGTGGGTATGCCCAACGGGTCCGCCTCAGCGTTGCAGGACGACGTCGTGGCGCAGCTGGCCGACTGGTTTGGGCCGGCGGTGCATGGCTGGCAGCATCTCCGCACCTATCGTATTCCGCACGCCTTGCCCAACCAGACGCCCCCGTTCCTCTCCCCGCCGGTCCGTCCCCATCGGCTGACACCAGGCCAGTACGTTTGCGGCGACCACCGTACAACGGCTTCGCTTAACGGAGCACTGGCCTCGGGCCGGCTCTCCGCAGGCGCTGTGTTGGAAGACTGGTCCACGTTGACATCATAGACCCCCGCATGCTCTCTCTCCTGCTGATTCATGTGGCGGCCACCCTTTTCATGTTCGGGGTGATTGTTGTCATCCAGATTGTGCATTACCCACTGTTTTCTCTCGTAGGAAAAGGAGGATTCACCCTTTATCAGCAGTCGCATGTGCGGCTTATCACCATCGTTGTGGTGCCCCCCATGCTGACCGAGCTTGTGACAGCCGTCCTGCTCGTGTGGTGGGCCCCTCCGGAAGTCACAGGGTGGCAGGTCGGCATTGGGCTGGTGCTGGTCGCCCTCATTTGGGCCTCCACAGCCCTGGTGCAAGCGCCGATCCACCAGCAGCTAACGAGCGGCTTCCGGGAGCGCCTCCATCAACGCCTGGTCCAGACGAACTGGCTACGCACCATCGCCTGGGCTGCCCGCAGCGTGCTCGTGCTGGCGATGCTTTACGCTGTTGGGGGGTAGCTGCCTTCCCCACACGCCCTGCACACCTCAGCCCAACGGACGAGCACGAGCGCCATGGATCCGCCGTTATCCTCGTGCATTAAGTCACCCACTTGTCCACTTTCCGCGTCGTATCGCACCCTTTGTTATGCCCACACGTCAAGAGCCCCATATTGTCCGCAAGTACCAGTGGATGTCCAACGGTACACCCGTAGCGGTTCCCTACGAGCGTTTCGGGGAGGGCCCGCCCCTGCTGCTGTTGCCTGCGCTGAGTACCATTTCAAGCCGGGAGGAGCTGCGGGAGGTCGCCAACCGCCTGGCTACGTCCTACACGGTCACCCTCACGGACTGGCCCGGGTTTGGCGGCTCCAATCGCCCACTGCTGCGGTACCGCCGCGGGTTGTATCAGCGCTTCCTGCTTTCGTTTGTGCGCAAGTTCTTCGACGAGCCACCCGCCGTACTTGCGGCTGGTCACGCGGCCGGCATTGCCGTCCGGCTCGCCAGTCGCGCGCCTCGATTATTTTCACACTTCGTGCTGGCTGCCCCCACCTGGCGAGGTCCGCTGCCCAGCGCCCTGGGCGGCAAGCGCCCCGCGTGGCTGGCCCTCATGAAATGGCTCATTGAACAGCCGGTGATCGGAACGGCGCTGTACCGCCTGAATGCATCTCGTGGGATGATTGAGAAGATGGCGAAACAGCATGTGTTTGCCAATCCGGCCCTGGTGACGCCCCAGTGGCTCGACGCCAAGGAGGCCTTGACCCAGGATGCAGGCTCCCGCTACGCCACGGCCGCCTTTATCACCGGTGCACTCGACCCTGCCCACAGCCGGGAGGAATTCCTGGGGTACCTCCGCGCGATCGACGTGCCGACGTTGCTCCTCATTGGAGAGGACACGCCTGAGCGGTCGCTCGCTGAAATGGACGCCATGGCAGCCGTCGAAGGCGTTGCGCACAAGCGCGTACCGGGCTCCATCGGCCTCCACGAAGAACACCCAAGCCTCGTGGCTGAGGCTGTGCGAGGCTTTGTGTCTGCGCCCGTCCCCGCATAACTCACCGTTCGATGGCGTGTTGATGCCTTATTCCCCATCCCGTACGTCCGATGAACACACGGTACACGTTTGGGATGGACGAGCCTGGCATACGCTCTGCATCCCTGATGGCGCCAACCTGCGGCAGGTGCTGCTGCGGCACGGCCTCTCACCGTATGCACGCTTCACGCGGCGCGTAAACTGCGGTGGGCGTGGGCTCTGTGCCACCTGTGGCGTGCGCCTCTCCGCTGATGCGCCGGCGCCCGTCCACTGGCACGACCGGCTGGCGGCCCGCTTTGGGTACCCCCGCCTTTCCTGCCAGATTACCGTTCGGCGCCCGCTGGTCGTGCACCTGCTTCCCGACAAGCGCATCTGGGGCACGCGACATTCCACGTAACCTGCTGCTTCTCCATGACCACACAAACGCTCGACCGAACGTCCCGCTATACCGAGGTCCGCCAACGTATAAATGCGCTGCTGGAGGGAGAAACGGACTGGATTTCTGGGATGGCCACGGTGGCTTGCGAGCTGCATCAGAGCTTTCCCTACTTCCACTGGACCGGCTTCTACCGCGCTGTCGGAAAGGAGCAATTGCGCGTCGGCCCCTATCAGGGCACGCACGGGTGCCTGCACATCAGCTTCGACCGCGGCGTGTGTGGCGCCGCCGCCCGGCAGCAGCAAACCCAGCTGGTGCCCGACGTGGAGGCGTTCCCCGGCCATATCGCCTGCTCCTCCTCCACCCGCTCCGAGATCGTCGTTCCTGTGCTCACGCCAGCCGGCGATCTGCTGGCCGTGCTCGATGTGGACTCCAACGACCCGGCGGCCTTTAACGCCACAGACCAAGAGCACCTCGAAGCCCTCTGCGCGCAGCTCGGGGCTCAGTTTGCCTCTGCTTCTATCCGGTAATCAATAAGCCGGTAACCAACAAGCTGATAACCAAGAAAAGGCCTGTGCCCGACTCCGCCACCCATACTATTGTCCGTGCTCGCTCCGCGGAGACGTATGCCGCTGCGGCCAACCTCATCCGTGCCTATGCCGACGAGTTGGCGATAGACCTGTGCTTTCAGGACTTTGAGGCGGAGCTGCAGGCGCTGGACGTACCGTATGGACCGCCGGACGGGAGCCTGCTCCTCGGCATGCGCGCGGGCCGCGCCATAGGTTGCGTCGGGCTCCGGGCGAAAGGCGCCACCGCAACCTGTGAGATGAAGCGGCTCTACGTGGCACCTGCGCACCGGGGCGGCGGGCTGGGCGCTGCGCTGTGCCAGGCGCTGCTGGACGAGGGCCGCCGGCTCGGGTATGAGCGCATGGTGCTCGACACGCTCCGGTCGCTGAAACCGGCCGTGGCCCTGTACCGCCGCCTCGGGTTCGAGGAGATTCCAGCCTACTACGACAACCCGCTCGACGACGTGCTCTACATGGCCCGGACGCTGTAAATCCAGCCGGGCTGCCCCCACTGCTTGATGCAATCTTCGGAAACTTGAGGCGGTGGCTGGGGTTCTGACAGACTATAATTGACAGTTTTGCTGCAATCGCTCACAGCGCCTTTAAGCCCATGAAGAAGGATCTCCATCCCGAGTACAACTTTACGACGATTAAACTCTCTGACGGCTCCGAGTTCGTCACGCGCACGACGATGGACGCAGAGGAGTATGCGTCGGAGATTGATTCTACCAACCATCCCTTCTACACGGGCAAGCGCCAGTACGTCGATACCGCCGGGCGCGTGGAGAAATTCCGCCAGCGGTATGGCCTGACGAAGGACACCGACGAAAGCGACGACGAAGGCGACGCGGACGCCGAGGCGAGCGCGGAAAAAGATAACGCGTAACTTGCAGCGGTTCCCCACGATTCGAATAGAGCGACTCTCCTCCCGGCGGGTCGCTTTTTTCGTTTGACACGTGTCGTCCCTCCTGGTATCGTGTCTCGTCCCTTACGGCGCGCGGCCGGGCGTTCTACCGCCTGGCACCAGCCTCCCTTTCCCTCAACACGCCCCTACTCCCGCATGGCCTCCCCTCGCCCAGTCGACCTGATTCGCGCCAAACGCGACGGCCACTCGATCTCCACTGACGACCTCACAGCATTCATCAACGCCTACACGGCCGACGACGTCCCTGACTACCAGATGAGCGCCTTTTTGATGGCAGCCTTTCTGAAGGGACTGGACGCCGACGAAACGGCCGCCCTCACCCGGGCCATGCTACACTCGGGTACCGTGCTGGACCTCAGCCATACGCCCGGCACCAAGGTTGACAAGCACTCTACCGGTGGCGTGGGCGACAAGGTATCCCTGATCCTCGCTCCCATCGTGGCGGCCTGCGGCGTACCGGTGCCCATGATTTCTGGCCGTGGCCTCGGGCACACGGGCGGGACACTCGACAAGCTGGAGTCGATTCCTGACTTTCGCACCGATCTCTCCATTGAGGCCTATAAGCAGCAACTGGACGACCTGGGTATCGTGCTCATCGGACAGACGGATGAGATCGCGCCGGCAGACCGCAAGCTCTACGCCCTGCGCGATGTAACCGCCACCGTGGAATGTATCCCGTTCATTGCCGCCTCCATCATGAGCAAGAAGCTGGCCGAGGGCATCGACGGGCTGGTGCTGGACGTGAAGTGCGGACGCGGCGCCTTCATGAGCACCGAAGCCGACGCCCGACGCCTCGCCGAAACGCTGGTCTCCATCGGCCACGAGTTTGGCAAGAACACCGTGGCGCGCATGACCCGCATGGATGCCCCCCTCGGGCGGGCTGTAGGCAACTGGCCCGAGATGCAGGAGAGCATCCGTTGCCTCCAGGGTGATGTGGACGGGCTGGACGACCTCATGACCGTAACGCTGGCCCTCGCCGGCGAAATGCTATGGCTGGGCGGTGCAGCCGAATCGCCCGAAGCGGGCGTGGTGCAGGCCCAGGAAGCCCTTGACTCGGGCGCCGCCTTTGACCTGTTCGCGCAGGTGGTTGAGGCGCAGGGCGGCGACGTGAGCGTGCTGCACGACCCCACCACGCGCACCGATACGGCCCCGGCAGGGACCGTCTCCGCCCCGGCCGCTGGCTACGTGCAGGCCATCGATGCTTTTGAGATCGGGATGACGGCCGTCCGCATGGGCGCCGGGCGCCGCGTCAAGGAAGACCCGGTAGACCCCACTGCCGGGCTGGTGCTGCACAAGAAGGTGGGGGAGGCGGTGGAGAACGGCACCCCTTTGGCTACCCTCTACACCGCACGCACCGAGGATATCCCCGCGTTCTCGTCTGCTATTCGTGAGGCCTACACCCTCACCGATACTGCTCCCCACACCCCGGATATGCTGCTTGGCCGCTACACCATGGAGGGGTGGACGAACTAAAGCACATGTCGACGCGGGTGCAGCTTTCCCGCCTTCTCTTTTCGTTGGACGGTCCACCCAACGCGTTTACCCAAACCTGTACCTTCACGTCCCGCCCTCCTCCAGGTAAACCCGCTGTGGAATCCGAACTTTTCAGACTTCTTGCCATCACCTTCGGGGCCGCCGTTCTCGCCGATGTCTCCATGGTCTTCGGCGTCCTCCCGTTTTTCTTTGTGAACTCGCTCTCCGAGCGAATCGCCGGACTCTTCGCTGCCGCCGCGGCCGGCATGATGGCTGCCGCCAGTCTCGTCCAGCTCGTCGGCGAAGGCCTCGACCGCGCCCCTGGGCTTCAGGCCTGGGAGGTAGCCGCTGGACTCGCCCTCGGCGCAGTGTTCTACTTCCTCGCTGCCCGATGGGTGAAGTCCCATGAGGATTTCGATGTCGCCTCCCTCCGTAAGGTCGGCGGCGCCCGCTCCATCCTCATCGTCGCCGCCATGACTATTCACTCGCTGCCCGAGGGGGTCGCTATCGGCGTGGCCTTCGGATCCCGAGAAGAGGCCCTCGGCATCGCCGTCGTCTCCGCACTCGCCGTCCACAACATCCCTGAAGGTATCGCCATCACCCTTGCCCTCCGCGCTGCGGGCGTCTCCACCCGCGCCTGCCTCGGCTGGGCCCTCGTCACCAGTATCCCCCAGCCCCTCGCCGCACCCTTCGCCGCGTGGCTCATCTGGATCTTCGAACCCCTGCTCCCTGCCGGCATGGGCCTCGCCGCGGGTGCCATGATCTACCTCGTCGTCGACGACCTGCTCCCCGACGCGTTCGAGAAGGCCAACGCAACCGCTGTCGCCGCTATGTTCATCGCGGGCGTCGTCGCCATGATCCTCCTCGGCCGCGCGGTCGGTCTCTGATCCGCACCGGCCGCTCCGAGTCAAGCGAACGCCACACCGCCTCAGTCCACCTCCAGGGTGAAGCTCCGCAGCGTGCGGATCCCCCGATGATCGCCAGCACCCCGGCCTCGCTCCTTGCGCCCTGGATATGCTGCTTAGCCACTACACCGTAAAGAGGTAGGCGAACTAAAGCGGGCGTCCCCGCGTGTGCATCTTTCTTGCCGTCCCTTTCGTTAGACGGCCCGTCCAACACGTTTATACAGACGTTCACTCACTCGCTCACAGCCCTCGCTTCCTTCATGTCTGTTTGGTCACGCTTCACCCGCTGGGTCAAGTCCGTCTTTGGCGGCGCCATCTCTGCCGTTGAAGACCCCCGGCTCATTTTGGAGCAAAACATTCGGGAGTTGAACGATCAGGTCCCGAAGATGAACGAAAACATCGCGACGGTAAAGGCCAACGTGATGATGCTTCAAAAAGAAGGCAACCGCCTGAACCGCCAGATCGAGAGCCTGACGTCGAAGATTAAGGCGGCTATTCAGGCCGAACGGGATGACATCGCGCAACAATACGCCATGCAGCTCGAGAAGGCCAAAGAGGAGCTGCAGCGCAACAAGGAGCAGCTCAAGTATGCCTCGGCGGCTTACGACAAGTCGCTGCAAGTGAAGAAGGCCTTCATGCGGGAGAAGGAGAATAAAATCCAGGAAGCCCGTGATGCCATGCGTGCCCACGAGCGTGCCAAGTGGCAGTCGCGCGTGGCCGATGCCATGGAGCAGTTTGAGGTATCAGGTGTGGACCAAACCCACGAAGAGATGGTGCAGCGCCTGAACCAGCAAACGGCCCGCAGCGAAGCGCGCATGGAGCTGGCGCTGGACTCGGTAGATACCGAGGCGTTGAAGATTGAGGAGGACGCCGAATCCATTCGCGCCGCCGAACTGGTCAAGCAGTTCAAGATGGAGATGAACATGGACGCGGGGGAGAAAGCCTCAGCTTCCTCAAAGGAGGAAACCGCAGAAGGCCAGGTCGAACTCCCCGAAGAACCAGCACGCGAGGAAAGCGAAAAAACGATAGGCAAGGAGCGCCGGCGGACCCAATGATGGTGATAGTGACAGGAACAGCCGCTTCTGCACATCACCGCTCCTGCAGTAGGCTGCTCCAATAGCACCCCCGATGGACTCTGGCCGTGCACCTCATGCAATCAACCTATGACGAACGAAGAGTTCGAACGCATCAAGGAGGAAGAGAAGACGCACCTGCGTGAGATCCGCAAGCTGCGCAAGATGGCGAAGCATCTGCGCGCTAAACGGTCCGTGCAAGCCGCCTTGGAACGGATGCTGGACGGCTCGCGCGAGGTGCTGGATACGCACGACGAGATGGTGCGGCAGCTGGCCGTAGAAACGGCCCGGCACGAAGCGCGCCTCGATCTCGCCCTTGAGTCCCCTGCCCCGTCCCCGGAAGACGTGGCTGAGGACGTGGCTGCCGAAGACGACCCGCTGGAAAGCCTGGATGATACGTTGTTGAAAGCGCGCGCCCGCCAGTTGCTTGATCGGATGACCGCTGCAGCAGCAGCCGACGAAGACGCAGCGACTGTGGAGGGCGCAAAGGCCTCAGCTTCGGACCCCCCGACCGCAGATCCTGCAGATCCCGCGGACCAGCGCCCTACAGACCCGCAAGACGACCCCTCGGCGCCTCGCAAAACCCTTGGCCGGCCGCGCTGATGCCTCGCCCATCGTCGTTCTTTCTCGCCCTGGCACCCCGTACAGATGAGTTCTTCGGAAGAGATCAACTACACGAAGGAGGCACTCTTCCTCCCGTGGAATTTGGTCTTCATCGTAACCAGCGTGCTGATCGCGGCCACGCTGGGCTGGCAAAGTGGTATCCCGTGGCTCTTCGAACTCCTCCTGACGCTGGCCGCTGGGGGGGAACTGCTCTACCTCGGCACCATGCCGCAGCAAGAGCGCTTCCGTCGCTACATTCGTTCGAAGAAGGTAGCAGCGCACACCCCCCCTTCCAACAAGGAAATCTACCGCCTGCTCTCAGACCCCAGCCAGCGGCGCTACGCTAAGCTTCGCAAATTACGGGATGAGATTGCGGTCAATTACCGCAAGCTGAGCTACGCCTCGCAGGGTCTTCTCGACAGCCACGTGCAAAAGCTCGACGGCCTGCTCGACTCGTACCTCAACCTGACCTACCAGAAGGAGCGGTACGAGCGCCATACCCGCTCGGCGACACAGCTCGATGTAGAAGACGCCATCGCACAGTTGCAGGAAGACATGAAGGACGACTCCTCGCGGGTCCGCGCCATCAAGGAGCGGCGCTTGCGTATCTTGAAGCAGCGCCTGCGGCGCTTTCAGCACGGGCGCGAGAACCTCGCCATCATCGATGCACAGCTGGAGACGATCGAAGACGTGGTCCGCTACATCCACGAACAGTCGATGACGCTGCGCAATCCGGAAGAGATCACGTTTCAGTTGGACATGCTGCTGGACGAGGTACACGAAACCGAGGCCTCAGTGGACGAGATCGAGTCAGTGTTCGCACAAACCGACAGCATGCTTGACGACGTGGCCGGCAGCTTGGACTTCCCGGAGGCCCGCGACCAGGCCCCGCTGGACCTCCCCGAGACGCCAGCGCAAGACCCCCCCGAATCCCCGGAGCAGCGCCAGCAGCTCCGCAACTAACCCCTTCATTGCTATCCTTTCTCTCTGCACATGGAGTTCGACACGCTACAATATGCCCGTGATGACGATGGCATTGTCCTGCTCACCATCCATCGCCCGGATGCCCTGAACGCGCTAAACACGGCCGTGATGGACGACCTTGACCGGGCCTTTCGCACCGCCCGAGCAGACGACGCCGTGCAGGGGGTGGTGCTGACAGGAGCCGGAGAAAAAGCCTTTGTCGCCGGTGCCGATATCGCGCAGTTTCCGGACTTGGATGCCCTCAGCGGTCATCGCTTTGCCGCCCGGGGGCAAGCGGTATTCAACCGGATTGAGCACATGCCGAAACCCGTAGTGGCTGCCGTAAACGGGTTTGCGCTCGGCGGCGGCTGCGAACTGGCCATGGCTTGCCACCTGCGCGTGGCCTCGGAGCAAGCCCAGTTTGGGCAGCCCGAGGTCAACCTCGGCATCCTGCCCGGCTACGGCGGCACTCAGCGCCTGCCCCGCCTCGTGGGGCACGGCATCGCCACCGAACTCATTCTGACGGGCCAGCGCATCGGCGCCGACCGGGCCCACGCCATCGGGCTGGTGAACCGCGTGGTGGCGCCAGAGGCACTCCTGGAAGAGGCGCGCGCGCTGGTGCGCACCATTGCGGCCAAAGCCCCGCTGGCCGTAGCTATGGCGCTTCAGGCGCTGCGTGCCAGTGACCAGCCACTCGCGGACGGGCAGCGCTACGAGGCCGCTCTGTTCGGGCAGGCCTGCGCAACGGATGACTTTCAGGAGGGCGTTGACGCTTTCTTGAACCGGCGTACGCCCACGTTCACTGGTGCCTGACCTTTGCCGACTCCCTCGCCTTGTGGCGATATCTGAGGCTCCATGGAACTGGCTGTCATTGTCCTGCTGCTCCTGCTCAGCGCCTTCTTCTCCGGCTCGGAGATCGCGTTTGTGTCAGCCAATCGCCTGCGGGCCGAAATGGCCGCCCGCCGGGGAGGGTTTGCCGGCCGCCTGGTGCAGCGATTTCTGGAAACGCCAGGGATGCTGCTGACGACGACGTTGGTGGGAAATAACATTGCCCTCGTCGTCTACTCTACGCTGATGGCGTTCTATCTGGAGCCCGCCTTTGCTACCTTCTTTGGCGAGGTTTTGGGGCAGGAGACGGGACTGGAAGCGTCCATCTTGACAGCGCAGACTATCGTGGCCAGCGTGATCGTGCTGTTCTTCGGGGAGATCATCCCCAAAACCATTATGCGCGAGCACGCCGATCGGATTGTCTCCCTCCTTGCCCTCCCGCTGCGGATCACGTACTATGCGCTACTTCCGCTCATCTGGCTGGCCAGCTCCACGTCTAATATCCTTGTGCGCCTCTTACGTGCTGACGCCGCCTCCCTCTCTCAGTACCTACGGCAGGATGTAGAGCTGCTCATTCAAGAAACCAGCGAGCGCGGCGAATTGGATCTGGATGAGGAAGAGAGCACCATCCTGTCGAACGTCTTTGCCATGAGCACGAAGCGCGTGAAGGAGTCGATGGTCCCGCGCACTGACATTGAAGCCATTGAGTGCTCGACGACGCTGGAGGAGGTCCGGAGATGCTTTATCGAATCGGGCCATTCGAAGCTACCCGTGTTCGAAGGTAACATCGACCACATCGTAGGGGTAGCCTTCGCCTACGACTTCTTCCAGCAGCCCTCGTCGCTCCAGGACCTCATGCGCGACGTCCGATTTGTGCCCGAGATGAAGGCCTCAAAGACACTTTTGCAGGAGTTTTTAAGCGCCAACTCGTCAATCGCCATCGCCATTGATGAGTACGGGGGGACGGCCGGGCTCATCACGCGCGAGGATCTGCTGGAGGAGCTGTTTGGCGACATTCAGGACGAGTTCGACATGGAAGACGATCAGCTCCAGCACGTGGGGCCCGGCACGTTCCTCGTAAGCGGCTCCATGCCGCTGGACACATTCACGGAAAAAACCGATATTGATCTTCCCAGCGGCGAGTACGAAACCCTCGCTGGATACCTGCTGGAGCGCGTGGGACGCATTCCCGAGACCAAGGAGCGGTTCAGCTTCGACACCTGCCATTTCATCATTGAGCGGGCCACGTCGCACCGCATCGAGCTGGTGCGCGTCCGCCACGACCTCAACACGTGACGTACCGCTCCCTCGAGTGGCAGCCCCCTTCCGGTACACCCTTCCCGCAGCTACGCCTCCATTCCACCCCGGCGGCCAAAGGCGAGCACCAGCTTCAGGTGGGTCAGCAAAAGGGCAGTCACGGGCAACTCTTCGAGCCGCTCGGTGGGCGTTTCTGGAAGTCCTGGAGGGCTCACCCGTCCCATCCACAACGCCATCTTTTCCCGCAGCGCGTGTTCTCCCGGGAACTGCCCTTCCGGGAAGTGCACCGTGTAGAAGGCCTGCTTCCGCTCCAACCGCTGATAAATCTCGTCATTTTGATCCAGCAGCGTAGGGTCCTGCTCCTCGATGATAGCCCCACCAATGAGGTAGTCGCGATATGTGTATGGCAGGTCCAACAACGTGGCGACTACCATGTCGCGCACCTGCGGGGTATCCTGCAGCCCGACTTCTGCCGCACGGGCCGAGGTCGTGGCCACAAGCGACAGGGTCTCTTCCGCCACCACGTCAGGATCCGGCTGGGCCGAGCGCATGCTCTGCAGGACCTCGCGTGCCAGGTCTTGCGTGGTGCCAATGATGCCGATGGTCGAGAACGCAATGCAATCGGCCACCTGCTGCACCGTGGGGGTGCTGCTTTCAGAAGTGGCGGGCGAGTCGTTGGCCATGAGGAGGCGTGGAGATAATGGTCAAATCAGATCGACGCGGCGGTCGGCAGGAAGGGGTGGCGGAGCCGTGCTGCGTCGCCAGCGGGGTTAATTCGCTGACGGTGGATCCGACCGGCGATAATCTCCGCTTTGCCCACCGGTCTTCGCACGCAGATGAATATCGGTGATCGTGATGTCTTTTGTGATCGACTTGCACATGTCGTAGATGGTCAGCCCTGCCATGGAGACGGCTGTGAGGGCTTCCATCTCTACACCGGTGGCTCCCACGGTACGCGTGTAGGCTCGAATGTCCACCGCGTGCTGCTCTTCGTTCAGATGAAACTCAATCTCCACGCCATGCACCGATACGTCGTGGCATAGCGGGATCAGCTTGCTGGTCTGCTTGGCCCCCATGATGCCCGCGATTTGGGCCGTCGTCAACACGTCGCCCTTATCCACTTTGTTTTTCTTTACCAGGCGAAACGCGTCAGCGCCCAATAGCACACGACCACGGGCAACAGCGGTACGGATCGACGATTTCTTCTCGGAAATATCGACCATGCGTGCCCCGCCTTCTGGCGTGACGTGGGTAAGTGTTGGTGTATCCGTGCCCATAGGTATACTGGGTAACAAAAGAATATGTAGTAAAAGCGCAGCCTCAAGAAGTGAAGCGAGTGCAAGCAACAGACCACAGGGGGCTGTGTTGCAGCGCGACAAAAATGTAATACTGCCCGCTGGTACCACCAGCAGCCGTGCACCCTTCCCTACGGCTATCAGTATCGACAACCCATGTCATCATTCAACCGGAGGCGTTTATGGCCACTCGCATTTTACTGTTTACGGGCAAAGGCGGCGTCGGAAAGACGACCTGCGCGGCGGCCACCGCCCTAAAACTGGCCCAACAGGGGCAGCGTACGCTGATCCTCTCATCTGATCCGGCCCACAGCCTTGCCGATGCGCTGGACCAGGACCTGGGCCCCGAGCCTCGGGAGGTCGCGGACAACCTGTACGCACAGGAGATCGACCTCTATTACTCCATGCAGAAGTACTGGGGTAACGTGCGTCAGCTGATGCTGACGGCCTTCCGGTGGCAGGGGGTGGAGAAGATCGCTGCTGAAGAAATGGCGGCCCTGCCGGGGATGGCCGAGGCATCGGCGCTCCTGTGGCTGGAGAAGTTTGAAGCGGAGGAGGCCTATGATGTGATTGTAGTGGACAGCGCCCCCACGGGCGAAACGCTAAGCCTGCTCACTCTACCGCAAGCCACGCAGTGGTGGATCTCGCGGGCCCTCCCCTTTCAGAAAACCGCCATCAAGACGTTCGGCTTTGGCGTACGCAAAACGACGGGCATCCCACTGGACAAAGGCTACGAGGAGCTCGATACCCTCTTCGGTAAACTGCAGCGTATCCAGGAGGTCCTGGGCAACCCGGAGGTAAGCACCGTGCGCCTGGTGATGAATCCAGAGCGCATGGTCATCCGCGAGGCACGGCGGGCCTACACGTACCTTCAGCTGTACGGCTATGCGGTGGACGCCGTTATCGTAAACCGCATCTTACCTGAGGACGAGTTGGGGGCGGCGCTCCAGAACTATGTGACAGCACAGGCGGCCTATCTGGAGGAGATCGAACAGAGCTTTGCGCCCCTGCCCATCCTGCATGTGCCACACCTTGGAGAAGAGGTGTTTGGAGAGGCCCTACTGCAACGTATCGCGGACGGGATGTACGCGGAGCATGACCCCGGTGCGGTGCTCCACACGCAGCGCACGTTTGATCTCACCGCCGACGGCGATGGCTACGAACTTGCACTTCATTTGCCGTTTCTTCATACTGAAACCTTTGAGGTCCAACAGTACGGCGATGAGTTGGTCGTGCAGGTACACAATCAGCGCCGCCACTACCAATTGCCCAACTTTCTTTCCTACTACACCCTGACGGATACCGCGCTGAAGGAGGACTGGCTCCGCGCACGGTTCGATCCGCCAGAGGATGAGACGCTGGCCACCTCATAGCCTCACCATCAGCGTCGCTCTTCCCTACCCTCTCCACCCGCTCCTCCCCTTTTATGTTCGTACCCAGTGCGCTGCTGAAGCAACTCTATACCTTTGGAAGTCTTGAAAATGCCGAGCGCGGCGTGCAGTTCGGCATCAAAAACCGACTCAGTGACGCTACGGTCACCGAGGTCCTGAAGGTCTCCGTTGGAGGGAGCGCGCTTCCGCTGGAAGAAGTGGTGCTGCGCGATAGCGACGGCAATCGGTACGGCGCTACCGTCATCAGCAAAAAGAACGCCCTCGACTTCCCGCTGCGTGAGACCCTGACCGTGCAGACGGCACACCCTAACCTTCCGAAAGGGAAGCACAGCATCGAGATCGTGGTGCGCGCCAAACCCTTTGGCAAGCTCAAGCTGTCGGTGGAAGACAGCCTGCGTGAGCAAGATGACGCGCTCACCCGCATCCCCCGCGACCCCAGCGATGACTACTGCGATGCGGCTATTGAAGAGCGGCAGCGATTCGTGAAGGACTATGCCGGGGTCGAACTGAAGCATGTGCCTCACTTTACATTTCCCGCGCACAACATGGAAGGAAACTGCGAATCGCTCGTGGGTGCGGCGCAGATTCCGTTGGGCCTGGCCGGCCCTATTCACATTAAGGGCGAGGAGGCCCAGGGGGAGTTTCTGGTGCCGCTTGCCACCACGGAGGGCACGCTGGTGGCGTCGTATAATCGGGGTATCAAGGTCGTCAACCTGAGCGGGGGGGCGACGTGCACGGTGGTCGGCGACGCCATGCAGCGCGCACCGGTGTTTGTGTTCTCGTCCGGCCGCGAGGCGCGCGACTTTGTGGACTGGGTACATGAACACATGGATCGTATCCGTGAGGAGGCCGAGGCGACCTCCAGTGTGGCCAAGCTACAGTACGTGGATCCCTACCTGGCTAACAAATTCGCTTATCTCCGCTTCAACTATTCCACCGGCGACGCCGCGGGTCAAAACATGGTGGGCCGCGCCACCTTCGCCGCATGCGGATGGATCATGGATAACTACGATGGCATCGAGCACTTTTACCTCGAATCCAACTTTGCCACTGATAAGAAAGCCTCGCAAGTAAACATCATGCGGACGCGCGGCAAGCGCGTGACCGCAGAAGTCGTGGTCAAACGCGAGGTCCTGGAGCAGCACATGCGCGTGGTGCCCGAGAGTCTGGCGTACCACTGGGGCGTAGCCACGGTAGGCGCTTTCTTTTCTGGGGCCAACAACAACGGGGCGCATTCGCCCAATGCCATTACGGCCATGTTCATTGCCACCGGGCAGGACGTCGCCAATGTCGCGGAGTCGTCCGCCGGGATTCTGTACTCTGAAGTCACCGACGACGGCGACCTGTACACCTCGCTCACCATCCCTTCCCTCATCGTAGCCACGTATGGCGGTGGTACGAGCCTGGCTACCCAGCGCGAGTGCCTCGAAATGATGGGCTGCTACGGAAAAGATAAGGTCCGCAAGCTGGCGGAGATCATCGCCGGTGTCGCGCTGGCGGGCGAGTTATCCCTCGGCGCCGCCATCTCTTCCTCCGACTGGGTCTCCAGCCATGAGGCCTATGGCCGCAACCGATAGGCGCTCCCTTCCCGCTCATCTCCCCTCTCTCCATGCGTACGCTTGCCGACACCACCCCGGCGCCCGACTTTACCTCCGTGCGCGCAGACGGCCAGACGCTCCGCACCGTACCTGACCTTTTTGCATTTGGATTGACGCGCAACACCACCGGCGTCTGCGCCTCCACCAAGCGCGACGGATCCTGGCATGCCACTTCTCCGAAAGCCATGGAGGCACAGGTGCGGCGGCTGGCGCTGGGCCTGCACGCACTGGGCGTGGAGCGTGGCGACCGGGTGGCGCTGCATGCCGAAAGTAGCACGCAGTGGCTCATGGTGGACCAGGCGTTGGCCGCGATGGGCGCCATCAGCGTGCCGCTCTACCCGACCCAACCGGGCGAGCAAATTCAGTATATCTTATCGAATGCCGACGTCCATGCCTACATCGGTTCCACTGCGGCACTCTTTGCGGCCGTCGAACCACACCTCGATGACCTTCCCGCGCTGGACCTGCTTGTGGGACTGCGCGGCAGCTTTCACCCGTCGATGCACACGTTTGCTGACGTGCTGGCTGCGGGGGTTGCCGTGGAGCAACAACATCCGGAGCGGTTTCCGGCCTGGCGGGCCGCCGTGGAGCCTGACGATTTATACTCGTTCATTTACACCTCAGGCACCACCGGCAAGCCTAAGGGCGTGATGCTAACGCACCGCAACCTCGTCTCTAACGTCCTGGCCTCTCTGGAGCGGATGCCCTTTAGCCCCGAGGAGCACCGAGGCCATCGGGTGCTCTCCTATCTGCCCCTCTCGCACGTCTTTGAGCGGATGCTCTCGCTGCTCTACCTGTACATTGGGTTCCCAATTTACTTCGTGGAGCACTTTGAGGAGTTTCTGGACGATGTGCAGACGGTTAAGCCCGTGCACTTTTCGACCGTGCCGCGCCTTCTGGAGAAAGTGTTCGAGAGCGTGCGGGCGAAAGCGCGCCAGATGACCGGGTTTCAGAAATCGATTGGCACGTGGGCGGTAGACCTGGCGACCGCATACGACGTGGACCGGCGCCAGAGCCTGGCCGAGCAGGCGCAGCACGCCATGGCCGACCGGCTCGTGTTCAGCAAGATCCGGGCGCTTTTTGGCGGCAACCTGGTTGGCATCACCAGCGGCGGCGCGGCGTTGGCCCCCAAGATCATGAACTTCATCAACGCGCTCGGTATCTTCTGCGGGCAGGGCTACGGGATGACCGAGACCTCCCCGGTGATCGCCGTCTACCATCCGAAGCACCTGAAGGCCGGGTCGGTGGGCACGCCATTGCGGAACGTACGGGTCCGCATCGCTGACGACGGAGAGATCCAGACGAAGGGGCCCCATGTGATGCAGGGGTATTACAAACTGCCCGGCAAGACGGCGGAGGTATTCACCGACGACGGCTGGCTCTGCACGGGCGACATCGGGCGCATGGACCGCGAGGGGCAGCTGTATATCACCGACCGAAAGAAGGCCCTCTTCAAGCTTTCTACCGGCAAGTACGTAGCGCCGCAGCCCATCGAGTCCAGCCTCGCCTCGCATCCCATGATCGATCAGGCCGTGGTGGTTGGGGCCGGCCGGAAGTACTGCGGCGCGCTGATCGTGCCCAACGTGGAGGCACTTCGCTCCGACGGCCTGATTTCCGAAGATACAGCCCTCCCCGACGCGCTGGAGCAAAAGGCGGTGCGGGAGGCCATTCAGAATGCGATTGGCGAGACAAACAAAGGCCTTTCGCCCTGGGAGCAGGTGAAGCAGTTCCGCCTTCTGCCGCAGCCCTTTACCATTGACAGCGGTGAACTCACGCCCAAGATGAGCCAACGGCGTTCGGTGATCCACGAGCGGTACGCCCGCCAAATCGATGCGATCTACGAGGCCTGAGTGCACCCCACTCCACCTGTAGGTTGCCACGCCCACGTCGCGTGGTTCGACCCGCCGTACGCCCGCGGTTTGGGCCTGCGTCAAACTAAATCCCCCTCGGCAAGGTACGACGGATACCCTCGCGATGAATACGACCGCCTGTATGTCGGAAGCCCCCTCCACATCTTCCCCCTCCGCTCCGGATGGCACGGATGCCACAGATGCGCGGGCGCCATCAGGAAACGGACGGGCGCTGGCGCACGCACGCGATGCGGCCAGCGATGCGTCGGATCCGTCTGCTCGCTCCGAAAAGGAGCACCCGCAAGAGCCCGTCGACGATGTCCGCCCGCCGGGCACGCCCAAGCAATCCTTTAAGTGGGATCCGCTGGCCGTCTACAAAGGGGCCGTGCGGCGCTTCTTTACCGTGTATCGGCACGTCATCGGGTTGCTGCTCGGCGGAATGGTAGCCTATGCGCGCTCTCTGCCACCGGAACTCAGGCGAGGCTTCCGGACCATCGGGCCGCGGGTTGCTGCGTGGGTTGCTAAGTTTTTCGTCAAGCGCTCTATCGTGGCCCTGCCCTTTCCAGAGCAGCTGCGGCGACGGCTGGAGATCCTCGGGCCCACGTTCATCAAGCTCGGGCAGGTGCTGGCGATCCGCCGCGACCTGCTGCCGAAGGCCGTGACCGACGAACTGAGCAGTCTCTTCGACCGGCTCCCGCCTATCGCACCGGAGCAGGTCTTTGCCATCGTAGAACGCGACTTTGGCGAGCCCGCCGACGAGCTCTTCGCCTTCTTTGACGCTGAGCCCCTGGGGGCAGGCTCCATCGCGCAGGCCCACCAGGCCACCACCCAGGAGGGCGCGGATGTCGTCTGCAAGGTCATCAAACCGGGGATCCGCGAGGCCATCAGCTATGACCTCAAGTTGCTGGAGTTCGTCGGCGTCATTCTGCAATGGTTGATCCCGAAGTATCAGCCTCAGCAGATCATCCAGGAGTTCATCACCTACACGCAGAAAGAGGTAGACTACTCCTTTGAGGCCGACAACGCGGAGATCTTCGACGCCAATTTTGGCGACATGCCGGATGTGGTCTTTCCCAAGATCTACCGCGACCTAACGTCGAAGAATGTCCTCACCATGGAGCGTATCCGTGGGTTTGCGCCAGGGTCGCCGCGAACGGAAGAGCTCACCGAAGATGAGCGGGAGCGCGTGGTAGACCTCGGCGCGGCCTCCATCATCCGCATGCTCTATAAAGACGGTTTCTTTCACGCCGACTTGCATGCGGGCAACCTCATGATTATTCCCGGCCGTCCCATCCGCATTGGGTTTATTGATTTTGGGATGGTAGGCCGGTTTGGAGAGCAGACCCGGCACCGCCTGATGTATTACTTCTACGCTCTCGTACAGGGCGATGTGGACGGTGCCTCGCGCTACCTCATGGACCTGGCGCGCCTGGGCAAAGGAGCCGATCCACAGGGCTTCAAACGAGCGGTGGAGGACCTCTCCCGCCGGTTCATCATGCAGGGCCGGAGCAGCGACTTTAGCATCGCGGAGCTCATCATTGCGTCCCTGAACCTGGGCGGCAAGTACCATGTCTTTTTTCCTGTAGAAATGACCCTGATGGTGAAGGCACTGGTGACGTTTGAGGGGGTCGGGCGCACGCTGGATCCGGACGTCAACATTTCGGCCGTGTCTGAGCGTCACGTAGCCTCCATCTTTCGCGAGCGGTTTGATCCGCGCGTGCTGGGCCGCGAGGTGCTGCGCAACGCGCCGGAAATGGTAGACCTGATCGTCCGATCCCCTCAGCTGCTTACCTCTGGGGCCAAGTACCTGGAGGAGGCGATGAACAACCGCGATTCGCGCAACCCCATCGCCGGACTTCGGAGTGGTATTCTGGCGGGCGCCTGCATCGTGGGCGGGGCGCTCGCCGTCGTGCAGGATGGACCGGTGACGCTCTGGGTCGTGCTCTTTGCTCTTGGCTTTGTGCTTGCCGTCTTTGGCAGAAGTGACTGACGACGCCCCCCGCCTTCTCACGCATGTGCTCCTCCCGATGGCCCCTCCTGCTTCCCCCTGGTCCGACCTCAGCCTTTCGCTCGGTGAGGAGGACATCGACGCCCTCTACGAACCCTTCGACCCACTGCAGGCCGATCCGGTGGACCTGCCGATGTTGCCTCCCACCGGCCAGCCGGGTGATCCTATCGACTGGCCCTACCTCTATAGTCTGCTCGACGAGGTGTATGAGGACATCGCGGATCATTACTTCCGTGCCGAACTGATCGGCACGGAGAAGCTCATGGATGAGGGTCCGCTGATCGTCGCGCCCAACCACAGCGGCACCGCCTTCCCGCACGATGGCGTCATTCTGGATCTGATGTTGTGGCGCCGCGACGGCTACCAACGCGACCGTAAGTTTCGGTCGGTCTTCTCGCCGAAGCTGGCCGCGACCTGGTGGATGCGCCTCTACACGCTGGACAATTGGTGGCGGCGCTGCGGTGGGGTGGACATGACCTTCGGGAATTACGACCAGCTCCTGGAACGGGGAGAACGCGTCATATACTACCCTGAGGGCGTGCCCGGCATTGGGAAGGGCTTCACCAAGCGCTACCAGCTGCAGCACTTCCACTCCAGCTTCATCGTGTTGGCTGCCAAGCACGACGCCCCCGTCTACCCTGTCAGCGTCGTGAACGCGGAGTGGGTCAACCCAACCAGCTTTACCTTCGACCCAATTGACCGCCTCGGCGATCAGCTGCTGGGCCTCCCCTTTTTCCCACTGCCTATCGCGCTGCTGGCACTAATTTTCCCGTTTATCTTTTATTTCGCCTTTCCAAGCCGGATGGTCTTCGAGATTGGCGACCCTATCGACGTCCGCGCCCTGCTCCGGTCCGAGGGATGCGACGACCTGAACAATCCCAAACGGGCTGAGCTCATGCGCGCAGCTGAGCGCATCAGGCAGACGTCGCAGCGCAACCTGGATGCCGCCGTACACCGGCACGGTGACAAGCCGTGGGACCTGAAGGGGCTGTGGCGCTCGCTCAAGCAAGCCAAAGGCCGCCGCAGTCGCGTTTTACCCACCGGATGGCCGTTCACCGTGATGCGCCACGACCGCGACCGGCAGCGCCCACCAGCCAGGAGCACCCTGCACGCGATCCTTCGCGACCTCGATATTGGTGCTTTTTACCTCCCGCTCGGGTGGTTCATCCTGGCGCTCTCGCGTGAGTTTCGGGAGCCGCCCTACGGTTACCGCGGGCTCTCCGCGGAGGAACGCATGGTGCGAGAAGGCACGTACCGCTGGTCACTGGCCAGCAACCCGCTGCCTTCCCGTGCCTCTCTGGAAGACGCCGCCCGGAGGGAGGAACCAGACGAGGCGTCGTAAGCACATCTCACACCACTTCCGCTGGTTCTGCCTCAGCGTCCGCTTGCGGGCGCTCCGCGATACGGTCCAGCGTACGGTCCAATCGGTCGAGTACTGCGGCTGCTTGCTCCACCGGGTTGCCGGCAGCGGCAGCCGCAGAGCCCGTATCGAACAGCCGACGCGTCGTATCGTCCGTGACGGAGCGGCGGAGACGAAATCCGTGGCGCTGCAGTTTGCGGTCGATGACCTCGGCGTTGGCATGCAGGTAATCGAGGGTGCTGCGGTAAGCGTACTCGCAGACCTCGTAGCGATTGGAGAAGCTGAAAATGTTGGAGAAGAAGAGCCGTGGATCGTCCACGCTGGGTTCAATCCGGATGAGGTCCGCATTCGGGTAAGCGTAATCGTACGTCCGAAAGCCCGTGTTCATGCGCGAGTAGATGAGCGCCCGGAACGTCTGCGAGAGTACCGCAGGAAGGCCCCGCGCCACCAGTTGCTCTTCAATGCCCTCTACGATCGAGTCGCGCAGGTCAACGGGCACGATCGGGTTGATGCAGAAAAGAAGCTCCACCCCTGCCTCAAGCGCTACGCTGGCGTGCACCGTCCGCCGCGCAACGCCATCGATGTAGTGCGTACCATCAATTTCCACCGGGCAATAAAACCCGGGGAGGGCCGTGGACGCCTGCACGGCCTTAGAGATCGGCACATGGGCCGTGTCAGTATCGCCAAACGTGGTCACCTCCGCCGAGTCCAGATGCATCGCCACAATACGCAGCGTGCGGTGCAGGGACCGGAAATCGTTGGTCCGGCCCTTCGATGAGAGGATAGCCGCAATGTGCTGCTCCAAGGGGTCATTTGTGAAGAGCCCAACGGGCAGCGCGCTTGATATGCCGCCGGCCAGAGCCCCGAACAGCGAGATGTCCCAGGGGCGCGCCACCTGCGTACGCACAGCCTTCCACACTACTGCTGGGAGCCGGCCCAGTCGATAGGCATACTCCCCCAGCGCCGGCGTGAAGAGCATCTCAGGCTTAACATTGAGCAGCGGGTCCGCCTGGTTCACAACGGCTCGGCTCATAGTGCGCGGCGAGATACCGTTGGCCAACAAGGACGAAATAAGGGCTCCTGAACTCACGCCCACGTAAACATCTAACCCCGCCATGTCGAGCCCCGGAATGCTGTCTTCGAGGGCGCAGAGGGTGCCGATCTCGTAGAGGGCCCCCTCGATGACGCCGCCGGCACAGGCCAGCCCGGTTTTTGCTGCAGAAGCCGTTTTCATGTACGTCGTATTTCTTATGGAGAAAGAAAGGGGATTGGAAGCGCTTTCCATTCCTGGGGTAAAAAAAGCACCGGGCTGCACCCGGTGCCAGGGGTTGCGTCAAGCAAGAAAGCTTACGACTGCTGGTCATCCATCGCTTGTGTAAGCTGCTCCACCTTCGTCGTGAGGCGATCCACCTGCTGGGACAGCTTTTTAACCTCAGACTGCGTGGGGACGCCGAAGCGCTCCAGCGCTACCTCCACCGTCTCCGCAATCGTGGACTGCACCCGTTCAGAAAGCGCCTGCTGTTGTTCGGTAGCCGTCTTAGCAACCTCTTCTAATTGCTCGCGGCTCTCGGACTCGTAGGATTTTCCTTTCTCGATCAAGCTGTTGAAGAGCTTGGTGCCCTCTTCTTCCGCGGCAGCCATCGCACCCAGCCCGGCCAGCCATACTTCGCGGCCGCGCTCGGTCAGCTCGTCGGGTAGCGATCCTTTCGCTTTGGTTTCCTTCTTGCCTTTTTTCTTCGCCATGATGTCCTCCTGAGGGGATGATGAAAAGCTAACATGCGAGGAATATGGTACACAGAGTAGACGTCCAGCGGTCCCACTTGCATCTCACGAGGCGTCGTCCGCATGGCCGTTGGCACCTTCAGCCCGGGCCATCAGTGCGTCGATGGTTTTCTCCAGGTCGCGCAACTGGTCCTGCAACTGGTCGATGTCTTCGCGGGAGGCAATCTGTGTGAGCCCGGACACGTTTTGCACCGACTGCCCCACCAGGTCGTCAATGCTGCTGCGCACCTGGGCGATTCCGGAGTCAAGCACGTCAGAACCCCGGCGAAGCAAGGTGTGTAGCGTGTCTGGGGTAAGCGTGGAGCTGCCGCGCCGTCCTTCTTCCAGAATGACATTGGTCAGGGTCTGTGCGGTGATGTCTTCGCCCGTCACATTGTCGATGACCTCTACCGTCTCGCCTTCTTGCACAAGCGCGGCTACACCGCGCAGCGACACGTAAGAGCTGGCCTCCAGATCGTAAAGCTTACGATTTTCGTAGCGTTTGATGCGGCGCATGCCGTAGATGTACTTATGAACTAACGTACTAATGAGTTAAAATACAGGGATTACATAACGCAGTGCGTCAATATGTTCCATACCTCCCTGCGTAGCGACAGGCCGGCCGCGTCAGGATTCAGGGCTCGGGGTTGGGCGCAGCGTGAGCCATCAAGCCGTGGTCAAGTGCCACCGCCTCGGTCTACGACGAGCGTTATAGGGCCATCGTTGACCAGGTGCACCTGCATCAGGGCACCAAACGTCCCTGTCTCGACAGATGCCGCATGCGCGCGAAGCGCCTCCACGAAGCGCTCGTACAGCGCCTCAGCAGGCCCGGGCGCGGCGGCGGCGCTAAAGGACGGCCGGTTGCCACTCGACACTGCATCGCCGTAGAGCGTAAACTGCGGCACCACCAGCACCCCACCCGTTACATCTATCACGGAGTCATTCATCCGGCCATCAGCATCTGCAAAAATGCGCAGATGGGCACACTTTCGGGCGAGCCAGTCGGCGTCTTTTGCCGTGTCGTCAGTGTGTACGCCCAGCAGAATGAGTAGCCCCTGCGCGATGGTCCCCACGGGGGCGTCATCGACGGTGACGGAGGCTTCACGGACACGTTGGACGAGCGCGCGCATAGACAGCGGAGGGGGGTTGATAGGTGGTGAGCGGTGCAGAAAATCAGTCGTGCAAGGAGCCGTGCGTGCGAGAAGCTAAGCCGAGGGCGTAGGGGTCGCTTACGGGCGGGCTGAAGCAGCCGGCGGATACGTTCGCAGGAAAGCAACAAACGCCTCCAGGGCCCGTCCACGATGGCTGATGCGGTTTTTTTCGTCGGGGGGCAGCTCGGCAAACGTGCGCTCATAGCCCTCGGGTACGAACAGGGCATCATAGCCAAACCCGTGCGTCCCTCGCTCCT
>CAYFRR010000001.1:5160-11162 GCA_964345505.1 uncultured Rhodothermales bacterium | reverse complement strand
TAGCCCTCGGGTACGAACAGGGCATCATAGCCAAACCCGTGCGTCCCTCGCTCCTCGGTAAGGATACGTCCGCGGCAGACCCCTTCGAAGAGGCGCACCGTCGTTCCGTCGTTAAACGCAAGCACCGTCCGAAATTGCGCCGTACGGTCGGCCTCCCCCTCGAGCGCCGCGAGCAGTACCGCGCGATTGGCCGCATCATCAGCCGCGGGCCCGGCAAACCGCGCCGAATGCACCCCGGGCCGGCCATCCAGCGCATCCACCTCCAGGCCCGTGTCGTCTGCCAGCACGGCCGCATCGACGGCCTCAAACCATTCGACAGCTTTCTTGCGGGCGTTGCCTTCCAGTGTGGCCGCATCCTCAACTACGGTAGGAGGCCGGTTCAGATCGTTCGCTGTGCGTAAATCTACCGACCAGTCCGAGAGCAGGGCCGCCAGTTCCTTTGCTTTATGGGGATTGCCGGTGGCCAGCATGAGTGCAAACGGTGCGTCCATAAGGGATGAGCCGTACAGGTAGAGGGAATGAGGGGGCCGCTTGGGCGTCTCCACAGAAACTTTAGGCTGTACTTTATGTTCTAATGGATCCTAAAGCAAGGGCAGCCCGTCTGCTTTTCGCTTCAACCATTTTAGGCACTGCACTTATTCATTACCGGAGGGATCTACATTGGCACGTAATCAAGCAGGCGTTGGCGTTAAGGTTCGCGACAAGGAAAACATTGACCGGGCATTGCGTCGGTTTCGCCGTCAGGTGAACCGGAGCCGTGTACTGCGGATTTACCGCGACAACATGTCGTTCACGAAGCCATCGGAAGAGCGCCGGCTGGCACGTGAGCGGGCCCGCCGCAACTCCCGGCGCCACTCGCGCAAGCGGTACTAAACGTACCACGTAACGTGCGTCCTTCCAGTGCGCAATGAAGCGTGCTGGCGCTTACAAAGGCGATTCCGTCTCTTCGGAATCGCCTTTTGCCGTGCGGCGGCCGGTTGCGCCGGGACCACCGTGAAAGACATAGCTACACAAAAGCCCCCGCCAACCAGTAGTCGCGGGGGCTTTTTCTATGACCTTCGTGCGTGCCTCTTCACCGGTGCGCTGCGGGCGCCGTTACAGCGTCAGCACATCGTCCATGATGGAGGCTTGCTCCAGTTGGTGCACCTTGGCGCTGCCCGTTGCCGAACTGGCGCCGGCTGGGCGTCCTACGTAACGGACGCGGTGCGTGCAGCTATCGTGCAGGTCCTCCAGCAGCGCGTTGAGGCGTGGCTGCAAGAAGGTCCAAGGCCCCATGTTGTGCGGCTCCTCTTGGAGCCAGATCACGTCCTTCACACCGTCGTACCGCGCCATTTCCTGCTGTACGTCAGCCTTGGGGAACGGATAGAACTGCTCAATGCGAGCTACGGCGATGCGTTCAGCCTTAGCTTCGTCGTCTTCCAGCGCCTTCATCAGGTCGTAGTACACCTTACCGCTGCAGAAGACGAGCCGCTCGGCGCTTGCTGGATCGGTAGACGCGGGGATGACCTCTTGCACCGTTCCCTCGGTAAGGTCGGCAGGGGGCGATACCGTGCGCGGGTTGCGCAGCAGGCTCTTGGGCGTCATCACCACCAGCGGCTTCTTCACGTCGCGCTTCACCTGACGGCGCAGTGCATGGAAGTAGTTCGCCGGTGTGCTGAAGTTGGCCACGATCATGTTATCCTCCGCGCAGAGCTGTAGGAAACGCTCCAAGCGCGCCGAAGAGTGCTCGGGGCCCTGCCCCTCATAGCCATGCGGGAGCAGCAGCACCAGACTCGACTTCTGTCCCCACTTCTCCTCGGCCGCGGACAGGAACTGATCGAACACGATTTGCGCCCCATTGGCAAAATCGCCAAACTGCGCCTCCCACAGCACCAGGGCGGAGGGATCAGCGACCGAGTAGCCATACTCGAAACCGCACACGGCGTATTCGGAGAGGAGGCTATCGAAGATGAGCAGGCGCTCCTGCGCGTCGCTCATGTTGTTCAGCGGGATGTACTCGCCGCCTGTTTCCTGATCGTAGAGCACGGCATGCCGCTGGCTGAAGGTGGCGCGCCGGGAGTCCTGCCCGCTTAGGCGCACAGAGATGCCCTCCAGGAGGAGGGTACCAAAGGCCAGGATCTCAGCAAACGCCCAGTCGATACGGCCATCTTCGTTGAAGAGCTTATCGCGCCGCTTGAACTGGCGTTCCAGCTTGTGATGCACGTTGAAGTCATCGGGGAGGTTCACCAGCACATCCACCACCTGGGCAAGGTGATCCCCTGCTGCGGCCGTGTCCACTACGGGTAAGGTGTGGTCCTCCTGCCGCCGTTCTTCAAGGTCTTCAAAGAGCTCCTCAGGGTCGCGCTCCTTCACATCCTCGGTCCGTTCGAAGGCCTCCTGCAGCTTTGCGCGGTAGTCGTCCAGCAACTGCTCGGCCTGGTCTGGCTCCATGGCGCCGCGACGCAGCAGGCTTTCCGTGTAAATCTTGCGGGGCGACCGCTGCGACTCGATCTTCTCGTACAGCAGCGGTTGGGTGTACGTCGGCTCATCGCCCTCGTTATGGCCGTGGACGCGGTAGCACAGCATATCGATGACCACGTCTTTGTTGAAGACCTGCCGGTAATCCAGCGCCAGCCGGGCCACGCGGATACAGGCCTCTGGGTCGTCCCCGTTCACGTGGAAGATCGGCGCCTGAATCATCCGGGCGATGTCAGTGGCATACGTCGAGCTCCGCGCATCGGAAGGCATGGTGGTAAACCCGATCTGGTTGTTGATGACCAGGTGCACCGTGCCGCCCGTCTTGTAGCCCCGGAGCTGGCTCAGGTTTAGGGTTTCCGCGACCACCCCCTGCCCAGCGAAGGCAGCGTCGCCGTGAATGAGCAGCGGGCAGACGGCGTTCAAGAACTCGCCCCCACTGCCGTTACGGTTTTGGCGACGGAGGGCCTCTTGCCGGGCCCGCACCATGCCTTCAACCACCGGATTCACCGCTTCCAAGTGGCTGGGGTTGGACGCCAAGGTAACGTCCACCGTGGAGCCGTTCGGGCTTTCGTAAGTCCCGCGCGAACCCAGGTGGTACTTCACGTCACCCGATCCCTGCGTGGTGTTCGGGTCGATGCTGCCCTCAAACTCAGAGAAGATGGTTTCGTACGGCTTCCCGAGAATGTTGGCCAGCACGTTCAGACGGCCGCGATGGGCCATACCGACGACCACCTCGCCCACCTCCTGCTCGGCGGCGTCGGAGAGAAGCGTGTCGAGGATGGGGATCATCGTCTCCGACCCCTCCAGCGAAAACCGCTTGTGGCCAATATACTTCGTGTGAATGAAGCGCTCAAACGCCTCAGCGGCGTTCAGCCGGGTAAGGACGCGGCGCTGTTGCTCAGGCGTCAGTTCATCCGTCATGCGGGTGGGCTCAATGCGCTCCTGCAGCCAGCGGCGCTCGTTGGGGTCCGAGATATGCATAAACTCGACCCCCACCTTACGGGTGTAGGTTTGCCGCAAGATGCCGAGGATGTCGCGGAGCGGAAGCTCCTCTTTTCCTCCCAGCCCGCCGGTGACAAACTTGCGATCCAGATCCCAGATCGTGAGGCCGTAATTGGACGGATCCAGCTCGGGGTGATAGTTCCCCTCATGGCCGAGCGGATTTACATCCGCCTGCAGGTGGCCGCGCACCCGGTACGCCCGGATGAGCTGCAGCACCTTAGCCTCCTTCTCCACCATCGTCATCTCGTCGCCCGTCTGGTCGCCCAGCTGTGGCGTCGAGTCGAGGTTCAGCGTGTACGGCTGGTACGGGATGTTAAGGGCGTTGAAGACATCCGCATAGAAGTCATGCTGCCCCAGCAGCAGCTCGGAGATGTGGGCCAGAAACGCGCCGCTCTGGGCACCCTGAATCACCCGATGGTCGTACGTGGAGGTGATGTTCATCACCTGCGAAAGCCCGGTTTTGCTTACCATCTCAGGCGGGTACGCGTGGTACTCGGGCGGGTATCCAATGGAGCCAACGCCCACAATGACGCCCTGCCCCGGCATGAGCCGCGCCACGGAGAGGGACGTACCGATCATGCCCGGGTTGGTGATGGTGGCCGTCGTGCCCATGAAGTCGTCGATCTCCAAGTCGCCGCCCCGGGCACGCCGGATAAGGTCGTTGTATGCCCCCAGGAACTGCGCAAAGTTGAGCGCCCCGGCATCTTTCACGTTCGGCACCAGCAGCGTGCGCTTGCCCCGGCGCTCGATGTCGATGGCCAGCCCCAGGTTAATCTGCTTCGGGATGATGTGCTGCGGCGTACCGTTCTCGTGGCGGAACGTGGTGTTCATGTTGGGCACGTGCCGCAGCGCCCGCACCACCGCGTATGCGATGACGTGGGTGTACGACACCTTCTCGCCCCCAATGTACCGCTGGTACTCGTTGATGAGCTGGCGATTTTCGGCCAGGAGCTTTACCGGCACGTCCCGCACCGACGTCGCCGTCGGCACCCCAAGGCTCGCCTCCATATTCTCGACGATCTTGCCCGCCGGCCCACGGATGGGTTTGACATCGGCGGCGTCGGGGTCGACGGCCGGAGCGGACGCCGGTTTGATGGCCTCTTCCACGGCCCCATCGCCCTGGCGCGCCGTGGGCGTCTTGCCCGGCTTCTCTGGGGCCGGCGTCACCACCGGGGCTTCCGCCTCTGTGGCGGGCTTCCCGTCGCCCGTATCGGTAGGAGCCTCTACGCTGGACACGAACGTCTCGTCGGGACGGTAGTCGGAGAAAAACTCCTGCCAGCTTTGGCTTACACTGTCCGGGTCCTCCAGGTATTGGCGGTAGAGTTCATCGATGTAACCAGTATTGAATCCGAGTGGGCTCACTGGAGACAGGGTATTGAATGGTAGGGGGAGCGTTGGGTAGAGACCTACGATGCCCGAAACGGAAGGATTCCCGATTACGCGGGCGAGCGGCGCAGGACGCTGAGCCGTGTGTTCGAGCGAGGGTATGTCGTAGAGCGTGGTCCTGCGCTACAGCCAGTCGTTGGCCTTGTACCAGTCGATCGTCTGCTGAATGCCTGGCTCCAGGTCCACCGTGGGACGGTAGCCAAAGGTACGGCGCGCTTTGTGGATGGCGCACATCGTGCACGCATAGCGTATCTCCCGCGCTTTCTCCCGGTTAAGGGGCGGGTACTGTCCGGTCAGCTTGCCACCCAGTTCAACGACGGCGCCAAGGGCCTGCACCAGCGGGCCCGGAATCGGGAGCGTAATCGCCCAGGAGTCCAGCGCCTGTGTGGTCGCCTCTTTGATGGCCTGCCACGAATGCAAGGCTTCCGACCCCAGAAAGTAGGCCTCCCCGGCGGTGTCCGGATGCTCGGCGGCCGCGATCATGCCCTGCACCAGGTCGTCCACGTGCACGAGGCTGAGCGCGGGTTCGGTGCTGTTGCCGCCGACAACCGGGCACAAGCCCCGGCTCACCGTCTTGAAGAAGGTGTAGATGTCCGCCTCGCGTGGGCCATACACGGCCGGCGGGCGGACGATCGTGATCGGCAGCGCCTCCATGTACGATTGACGCATCTGATGCGCGTCGGCCAGCGCCTCTTCCATCTGCGCCTTACTCTTGCCGTACCGGCTGATGGGTCGCAGTGGCGTCTCCTCCGTCGCAAGGCCGCCATCGCACCGGCCCACGGCGGCCAGACTGCTGGTCACCAGTACCTTCTTGACCGCCGGATTGGCCATCTTCACAGCGCCCATCAAGTTGAGCGTAGCCGTCACGTTGGCTTGCTTAAATGCCTCCCACGTAGGCGCGCGGGTCACACCGGCCACGTGATACACATAGTCCACATCACGGAGGGCTTCCCAGAGCAGTTCTACATCACCCAGGTCGCCCTCCACCGGCGTGATGTCCAGCCCCTCCAGCCATTTGGGCTCACTGCGAATGAGGCAGCGCACCTCAGCGTACCCGCGGTCGAGCAGCGCCTCCACGAGGTGGCTGCCGATAAATCCGGTGCCACCCGTGACGAAGGCGGTTTTGGCGCGTGGCAAATCAGATGCAGGCAAAGCGG
>CAYFRR010000001.1:0-5060 GCA_964345505.1 uncultured Rhodothermales bacterium | reverse complement strand
GGTAGACCCCAAGCGCGGGGACGCGGGTGTGGTTCTGACGCATGCTCAGGTGATCGCTCGTAGCGACACGACGTTCTCAATATGCTGCGTGTGCGGAAACAGATCAACCGGCTGGACGGCCTCAATGGAATACACCTCCGAGAGCATCTCCAGATCGCGCGCCTGGGTCTGCGGATTACAGCTGACGTAGACAAACCGCTCGGGACGCATCGCAGCAATTTGCTTTACGACATCCGGGTGCATCCCGCCGCGTGGCGGATCGACAATAAGTACGTCGGGCTGCCCGTGCGTCTGCATAAACGCCGGGGTAAAGAGCTCCTTCAGGTCGCCGGCGACGAAGGTAGTGTTCTCCATGCCGTTGTGCGCGGCGTTGGTGCGGGCATTAGCAACGGCTTCCTCCACCAGCTCCACCCCCACCACATGCGCTGCCGCCTCGGCCAAAAAAATGGAGATCGTCCCCGCCCCGCAGTACAGGTCGTACACCAGATCATCCGGACGAAGATTGGCAAAGTCACGCGCCACCTCGTACAGCCGCTCGGCCTGGCGGGTGTTCGTCTGGAAAAACGCATTCGATGCGATCTCGAAACGGTACGGTCCGATGGTATCGTAAATGACACCTGGCCCAAAGATCGTATGGGCAGCTTCCCCGAAGGCCGTCTGTGCCACTCCTGTATTGATGGTGTTGACGCACGTGGTGACTTCTGGAAACTCAGATTGCAGGTACGCCGCCATGGTCTCCATGCGGTCGGGGTAGTGGCCGTTCGTCACGAGGTTGACCATGAGGTCTCCCGTATGGGTCCCTTGCCGAATGACGAGGTGCCGGAGAAAGCCCTCGTGCCTGCGGATGTGCCATGGCGCCCACCCCTCCTCTTTGGCCAGGGCCCGCACACCATTCACGAGGCGCTGGCTCACCTCCGACTGCAGGTGGCATTCCTTCAGGTCCAACACCTTGAAAGGATTGCCCGGCACATGCAGCCCCAGCGCAAAGTTGGTGTCGAAGTCCTTGCCTGTCGCAATCTCTTCAGGGGTCAACCAGCGCTGCGCGCTGAACGAAAACTCCATTTTATTGCGGTAGAGATAAATCTCTTCGGCTCCAATGGTGGGCCGCACCTCCACCTCGTCCAGTGCAAAGCCCCCTTGATGCCGGAGCGCACCTTCGACGCTTTCGCGCTTGGCCTGCAGTTGGGCCTCGTACTGGACGTGTTGCCACTTGCAGCCCCCGCACGTGCTGAAGTAGTAGCACCGGGGCTCCGTGCGCAGCGCACTCGGCTCCAGCACTTCCTCGATTTCGGCCTCGGCGTAGCGCTTTTTCTTCTTGTAGATACGCGCCTTTACCCGGTCGCCCGGCACACCTTCCCGCACGAGGATGACAAAGCCATCGACGCGCGCCAGGGCCATGCCCTTGTCGGCAAACTTTTCAATATCAAGGGTGACGGTTGCCCCGCGCTTCGGGGGGGGCTGTGCGTTAGAAGCCATCTACAAGGGGTGACTGATTGACAAAAACGAGCATGCAGCAGGGCACCGATTTACTGCCGTTTGGTGGGACGCCTGGCGGCGCCTTCGAGGACGGTGGTTGAGGCCTCCATAAGCATATGACGGGCCTGGAGCGGGCCCGCGTCAGAACTGATCATGTTGATGAGCTCTACCTGCCTATGGGCAAGATAACGAGCCAGTGCTGCCGTCACCTGCGCGCCCACCTGCGGGTTACGCAGGCTGAGCATGGTAAGATCGGGCCGAAAGAAGCCAAGCACGGTCGTCTCCGTGACCGCCTGCACGGTTTCCATGCGCTTGAAGCTGTCCAGCAGCGAGAGTTCGCCGAAGACCTGGCCCGCGCCCAGTTTCCGCAGCTCTTGCAACGTGCCCTCCGCGTCTCCCATGAGTAAGCGCACGGTTCCCCGTTCCACCACGTACAAGCCCATGCCGGGATCATTTTCATAATACAAGAACTCTTCGCGCCGGTAGGTGCGTTGGTGCGTAATGTCAGCAAGTTCGTGCAGGGCCGTTTGCTGCAACTCCTGAAACAGGGGCACATCGTTCAGCAACCGCATGATATCGGCCGTGCGCTGATCGGCGGTTCGTTGGAGCACGCGCCCCACCAGTCGCTGGCCTCCTCGGTAAAGCGAACGCAGAATAGACATGGGCGCGAGTACAGAGCCGGGCATACGATGAACCCGTAGTATAAGCAATCGTCCGGGCAACTTGCGACCACCAGAACAGCAGCCGCCCGAACAACCCGTGAAGGATGCACGGCCTCCTGTGGTTAAAAGGTGTGCCCGATACCAAAGTGGAGGATGGCGGGATCGGCAAAGAGCGCGCCCCGGTCATCTTGCGGGAAGATGCCTCCGTCCGGATTGGCTGGATCGATGACCCGCCAGCCCAGATCGAAACGAGCAATCAGGTATTCCCACGACAGCCGCAGCCCGAAGCCAGACCCGACGGCTACTTCGCGAAAGAAGGCGTCAACGCGAAACTTGCCCGTGGCTTGATCCGGATCGTCGGTCTGAAAGCCAGGGTTGCTGGGCCCAAACCAGACATTACCGGCATCCATGAAGCCGGCCACGGCCCAGTTGGCCGCCAAGAAATTGCGGATCACGGTACGCCGCACCTCCACGCTTCCCTCCAGCTTGATGTCACCTCCGAAGAGATTGGTTTCTCCCGTAGCGGAAGAACCTTCGGCAAATGATTGTACGCTCCCCGGCCCCAGCTCACGCAGGCGCCAGCCGCGCACGCTGGAAGCCCCTCCACTGTAAAAACGCCGATCAAAGGGGACGACGTTGGAGGGCCCCGTCGGTTGGGCAAGGCCTACAAAGAGGCGACCGGCCAACACGCCATGGCGGCCCAGGGGGCGGTATTGACGGGCATCCCCAATCAGCCGGATGTACGGGCGGTAGAGGAGTCCATCGCCTGTGCCAATGGGCAGGCGTCCGGACACGGTGTCGGGCGAGAGCACCAACCGGTCCAGCAGGTAGGGTATGTGACTCCCCACCTCGAAGACGCCCTCATAACTGAAGCCCTGCTGTCGGCGCAGCGGGTCTACGTTCGCCGCACGGAGGGTGTACCGGAAGGCATTGTTGAACTGGGGCTGGGTGTAGTCCTCAAGCACTTGGGCACGCTGGACCGGATCGGCGATTACAGGATTATCCTCCGAGCCAATCAGGCGGTCCAGAATGTCACTCCGAAACCCGGCAAGCGTATCTGGATTGCTGAAGCTGACCGTCGGGATGTCGACGAGGGACGTGACGGTCGGGGTGTGCTGCATCTCGAGGCGGAGCTGCCCACTGCCGCGGCCTCGGATCGCAAACCGAAGCTCGGGGCTGCGCAACGACACGAGACTAAACGAGAGCCGCGTCCGCGCATCGAAGAGCCCCAGGCGGTCGTCCAGCCCGCTGAACGGTTGGATCAGGTACGGCACCTGCAGCGCAGTGGACGCCTCCAGTTGGGATGTGGTCAGAATCTGACGCTGGATGTCCCCGGCGATGGAGCCGGAGAGTCCCACCTGAAACGCTTCGCCCCCGCCAAACAGGTTCCGGTTGTTGTAGGAGAGCCCCAGGCCCGAACCCAGTTCGTTATCCAGCACGCCGAGGGCTCCGGAGCGCTGCAGGGCAAACATCTCCAACCGGACCCGGTGCCGCGGTTGCGTGCGCAGGCGGATGGACTGCGGGAGCCGTTCCGCACCTTCCTGCTCCTGCGGATTGGCTGTAGCGTCCGGGCTACGGGTGGAGACATCGGTCAACCCGAAGACGCCTGTAGCCTCGAGCCGTCGGCGCGTGTTTAGGACCTCTTCCTGGCTATACCAGGCCCCCGGCCGAAAGCGCAGCGCGCGGCGGATCAGGCTGGGGCGGAGCCGGCGCTCCTGTTCAATAGTCACGATCATACGTCCGCCACGCTCCTCATTGCCGAGCGCCAACGTGTCTTTTCGTGTCCCCACCTCGGGCTCTGGGCCCGTCACGTCTACGAGCACATCCCCAAACCGGTACCGCGGGCCCGTCTGTACGCGCAGGTTAACATCAAACGAATCGGGCGCCGCTCGCGCAACGAACGCCCGGATCGAGTCGCGCGTCACGGTGGCGTAGCCTTCGTTTCGCAAAAACGTGAGTAGGCGGCGCCGTTCCTCCAGCAGCAGCGGCTCCGAGTACCGGCGCTGATCCGCACGGAAACGCAGGGTGGTGTCCCGTCGCTGGGCCGCCGGAATGGCCGATCCGCGCAGCAACCGCCGGCGTTGGTCGCTGGAAAGCGTCTGCAGGCCCTCATACTGAATCTCTCGAAAGAACGTCGGCGGTCCAGGCTCGACTACAAAAGTCACCCGGGCCTCCTCTCCGCCATCGGTGGTGTCTACCCGCGCTTCTACGCCCGCTTCACGAAAGCCTTCTTGCTGAAAGAGCGCCTCCAGCCGTTCCACATCTGAGGCCAGCACCGTTTCGTCCAACAGCGCCGGGGGTTCGCCGCTTGACTTAAGGGCCTGCCCTACTCGGTCGCCGAGTCGTCCAGAGTCGCCCAATTCATAAAGCCAGACCCACCACGTAAAACCTGGGATCCCCAGAAACCGCCGGTTGGCCGTCGTGCGCACGCGGCCCTCAAGGGTTGTTTTGGGGAACGCGTCTGCCCCTTCGAACCGCACGCGGGTGACGACAGGGCGCTGACTTTCCGTCGTATCGGCCACGGATGAGGGCGGGGACGACAGGGCGCCGTGGGCGGCTCCGGGTGGAGCGTCGACCCGTGCACCGGAGCCATAGTACGCCACGCGCTTGGTTGCCTCAGCTTCTGGCGGTCCACAAAGCAAGCCTACGCAACAAACGAGCACGACCCACACACCTTCCCATGCCCAGCTATGTGGCAGGGCTAATCTCCCGTATACAAAAAGTCGTCGTCGGCCGTAGGAAAGTCCGGCCATATTTCCTCAATGCTTTCATAAGGCTCGCCATCGTCCTCAAGGTCTTCGAGGTTTTCAATGACCTCTTGAGGGGCGCCTGTACGCTCCGCATAGTCGATGAGTTCATCCTGTGTTACAGGCCAGGGCGCATCTTCCAGGTGCCGCGCAAGATCTAACGTCCAGTACATAC